>NZ_KE384557.1:137757-340613 GCF_000426705.1 Spirochaeta cellobiosiphila DSM 17781 | reverse complement strand
ATTCAGGCCCATTTAGATTAAGAAAAAACTGTTTTGACAAATACTTTATAAGACGTTCTTCAACTATCTCATTTAGATTTTGCTCAAGCGCGTTCTTTTCTCCCTCAATATCAAGGTCTTCCCCTTGAACTACTGTTAATTCCTGTTCCCATTTTGCGACAACCGCTTCGACTCCATACTCGGCTAAGCGAAACCAATCATCTTGTGTCTGTTGTTGATCGGCTTTGTCCAAATACACTTCTAATAAAGAGGAGTCATAGTTTTGTGAAAGGTCATATTGGCTTTGTCCATATATTGAGTTTACACTTATGATTAACAAGATTATAAATAGGAGAATTGAACTTTTCTTTTTCATTTGTTGCCCTTTTTTTATTTATTTATGTGTAAATACTTAAACAAATGAAATTATAGATCACTTTTATAATATTTTCTAAAATTTTTTCTCAATAAATTTAAATTATCCTATTACACATTCGATAATGTTATGTCCTTTGAATGTTGTAAAGATACATTAGTACTAGAAGATATCAGAAAAGCTCTTAGGACAAGAGGGTCCTTAGTTCTCCCAATATCTACAAAGAGACCATTCGCCTACCAGTCTATCTCCTAGCATATGGAAGAAAAAAGGACTATTTTACTTTTAATGACTTACATTCCTGCTATAGCCATGTGGCTCCCGGGTTTGCTAGGATAGAGGCGGAGGAATTATGGAAGCTAAAGATTTTTTTATCGGACCTCATGAAATGAAAATTGAGATTGTAGAGGGCAATGTAGAAAGGAGAATTTATACAGGCAAGAACTTACAAGTAGTCGAATATAGATTCCCCCCTAACAAAACCTTTCCTCCCCATAGCCACGATATTCAGGAACAAATGGGTTATTGTGTCAGTGGTCGACTGGGATTTAATATTGGTGGAATTGAAAAAGAACTTCATCCTGGAGAGTGGTATCATGCCCCCATAGGAGTGGAACATAATGCATGGACTTTTGATGAACCAGCCGTTTTACTGGATATTTTTTCACCACCCAGGGATGATTTAAGATAAGTAAAACATTAAACGGGGAAGGTAATAAGGAAAGTAGTCCCCCTTCCCCATTCAGATTCAACCTTGATGTCTCCTTTTAACCTCAGACAAACAAGGTTGTATATGATATTCATACCTAAACCTGTATGACCTTCATTTCTTTTGGTAGTGTAAAAGGGATTAAAAAGCTTGTTTTTTGTATCTTCCGTCATTCCCCAGCCATTATCCTTATAAGTCACAAGGATGTGTTTCTCTTCCTTATTGATACTTATATCGATATGCCCTTTTTCTTTTTTATCGAATCCATGATTAATAGAGTTCAGTATTAGAGTAGATAAAATCTGGTTAATAAAGGAAGGAAAGCTATCAACTTCCAGGGATCCTTCACAATGTAACTCGATACTATGTTGTCCTTTATCCAGTTGTGGAGACATTATTTGAATGATACTTTTTACGTACTCACAAAGATCAAAGTGATGTTTTTCTTCAAATCGTTGTTCTACAGCAATCTCCTTAAAATTTTGAACAAGATCAGCCGCTTTTCGTAGATTATCCAATATCATATGTGAGGTATCCTTTGATGTTTGAATCCAGGAATGTATAGAACTATCAGTAACAGTGGACAATA
Source organism: Spirochaeta cellobiosiphila DSM 17781 (assembly GCF_000426705.1). Classification (NCBI taxonomy): domain Bacteria; kingdom Pseudomonadati; phylum Spirochaetota; class Spirochaetia; order Spirochaetales; family Spirochaetaceae; genus Spirochaeta; species Spirochaeta cellobiosiphila. Next base: position 338,960 of record NZ_KE384557.1, on the reverse strand, counting down.
AATCATTCATATGATCATCAAGGAAGGAAGCCGCTGTAATACAAACTCCTATGGGAGTATTAATTTCATGAGCTACGCCCACAACTAATTCACTTAAGGCGGCCATTTTCTCAGCTTCATACAACCTTTTTTGAGTTATCCTCAATTCTTCATTAACCTTTTGTTCCTTGGCAATGGATTTTTTAAGGGGAGTAATATTGCGTGATATTTCATAAAAACCCTCAGTTTGTCCCATGATATTTTTGAGAACCATTCTGGTAGTTAAGTACCAGATAACTCCTTTTTCTGTTTCATAGGATTCCTCAACAGTAGAGGTTTGTTGGCTTTCTCTTAGAATCAACTGCTCCCAATATTGCGTTTTTGATAATCGTTCCGTAGTTATGAGTGTTTCCATATTTTTACCAATCACCTGCTCGTGAGTATCATAACCAATTGCTTTGATATAGGCACTATTGGCTCTTGTGATCTCACCTGTAGTACTTCTAAAATGGATAAGGTCTGGAACACTCTCAATAAACGAATCCAAGACATATTGTTCCTCTAAGAGACTTTCATTAGCCCGTGCCAGTTTATAGCTCTCTTGATGAAGAGCCTCTGCTAACAAAGCACTTTTTAAAACTGTAGATAACTTTGTTGTCATTGATTCATAGATAGTCCCCTCTCTGGGACCTAATTCATAGACCACATACCCTAACTTTTCGTCACCAAACATGAGCGGTCGAATCACATAATGTCCTGATCTATGATAGAAAGCAGATTCTTTGGGCAGAAAAGATTTAGTGGGAAAAATCAAAGGACAATTCAGACTTGGACTATCAACTGTTGAAATATGTCCTCCCAATTTTGAAGTAGGAGGTAAGCCTTTTCCTTCATAGTGATAGGGGAAAAGGACTAAATAAGCAGAAGGGAAGTTAAGCGTCTTAGCCAGATAAGAGAATCCCCTCACAACGTCATCCATCGACTGAGACATAGTTAATACTTCGTCCGCTAAACGAAGTTGTTCAGCTCTTAATGCCGAATCCATTTTATTTTTATTGTTAAGTTTTAAAAATTTATCAGTCAGATAGCCTCGAACAGGGATATAGGTATTTTCTAATTTTAACCGGGTTTCCTCATTTGAAGTCCGGCGATGAAAGGATTTACGATACTGATATAATAAGGAGTACCATTGCTCTAATAATACTTCAAAAGAGTGTTTTTCCAGGATTCTATCAACTATCATAAATAATAAATGTGGTTCATCATTTTTCAAGGCATGGACAATCCCCTCATGGAATTGCCTAATCATATCTTTTGTAAATATATCAAGATCAATAAGAGGCTTCTTAATCTCTTCGCAAATAAGCTCAGTTTCTGCTTCCAATATGTCTAAGGTTTTCAAGAAGGGTATATTTTCAATCTTTGCATGTTCTAAATGGAAATTCCATCTATGAGGGCAACCACAGGACTCATGAACTATCATGGAAGAAGGCAAGATTACATCACTCACTGGATTCTGGGTGTTAATCATTTCTAATAGTACTTCTACGGCCTTCCGCCCCTGTTCTGCAAAAGGCATGGAGACACTAGTTATAGAAGGGGTAAAACTTCTAGCTTCTTCAAGATTATTAAACCCTGTGACTATTACATCTTTGGGACAATTATAGTTGTATTTGCCTAATTCATCTAGAACACCTATTGCTACTCTATCATTGGCACACATAATAGCTTGAAAATCATGAGGTGGCTTTAAGTGACGGTCTTTCAGAAGTAATTCTACTCCCATTTGTCCGGTCTTCTTATCCCATTCTAGAGATTTTGATACAAGATTCTCATCATAAGGGATATTATGCGCTTTAAGTGATTCTTTGTATGCTTCAAGCCTTTCATCACCATAGGAATGGCCTTCAGGGCCACGGATAAAAGCTATTTTCTTAACCCCATGCTCCTGAATCAAGTGATCAATAATTTCTTTTATCCCCTGTTTATTATCAATGGCAATAACGGGATAATCATCAACCTTGACGGAAAGAGTTACAATGGGAAGATGGACATAGTGCTGTAAGAGTGCGGCGGTGTGCTTTGGAATGGAATTGGCCCATACAATTATACCATCAACTTGATCAGATTGGCATAATTCATAAACAAAATTATCTTCACTTTCCGGGTTTCTGCCACCAACAAAGGTAATAAGGTCACACTGATGTTGCTGGCAGGTATCATACAAACTATCCCATATAATACGAGCCGTATCTGTTGTTATTCCACCTGCACCAGTCATTCCTCGTGTAAGATAGGCAAGACGTTTTCTTCCCGTTTGACTCATAAATTTAGTGAAAAGTTTGCGATACTCTCGCCGCTTTTAACATAAATCATTTTGTCCTTATGCTTTAAAATATCAACTGCTTCTATCAAAATGGTACTTAACTTTCCTTCTTCGCCCAGTATTAGGATCTTATCCGCCATATCTGAGCGTCTTTTAAATTCCTCTATCCAGTAACTATTAAACCTACGTATATTAGTATCTGGGTTTATGTGACTCAAATCAATAGAAAGATTTTCCCAATTATAATTTTCTATGGAATTAATACGTTCTTTTATAGCTTGATATCTTATATAGGCGTCATAGCTAGGATCACTTAAGATCATTATTTTTCTTTTGTTAGAAGAATTCATAAAATACCTCATTACTATATCTATAACGTTCTATTCATTTTGTCAGTTTTTTTTTAATTATCCAATACATTTAACATAGGTTTATTTTCTCTATTTTTTCCAATTCTTCTATTGTGGTATCATTAATAGTGATGTATTCTTGAATTTGTAGTAAATTAGAATGGAGATCACCTCAATCATGTTAAGAAAAACATACATTAGATGGTTAATCATTGTGTTACTAGGTATACTCATTTTTCTTATCTCCAAACATTTTGATTTACTAGAGAATCTGATTGCCTTCTCTCATAGACATGAGGACTGGGAATTAGATGAATTACTAATTCTATCCCTCTATCTTAGTATTACATTACTATTTGTTAATCTAATTCAAATAAAAGAGTTACGTAAAAACTTACGTGATAAGAATACACTTATTCGTGAGATCAATCACAGAGTAAAAAATCATTTTACCTCCATGGAAAGCTTTATATATTTACAGTCAGAAGAATTAAAAGATATAAAGTGCAAACAAGCCTTAATAGAAACTTCCAGCCGGATAGGAACGATTCGATCAGTGTATGACAAATTAAGTCACAGAGAGTCAGATGATAATACAAAGATTTCTCTCAGAGAATATCTTGAAGACTTATCAAATGGCTTAGTGAAAATATTTCCTTCAGAATCTAAAATGCAATTGGAGACAGACTACGATGATGGGGACATAGAACATTCACAAGCAACGTCTTTGGGTATTATTTTCAATGAAATATTCACTAATTCCTTAAAATACGGCACCAGGAATGGTTATTTAAAGATTAAGGCATCAGCCAAAATCAGCCATAAAACCTGCATTGTCACCATTGAAGACAATGGTGAAGGTTTCAAGGAAGACTTTAATTCAACCCAGCATACTGGTCTAGGATTGACCATTATCCAAGCCGTCATTGACCAACTGAAAGGAACTATCAGCTTCGAAAATAAAGAAGGGGCCCATACTAGCTTCTCCTTTCCCCTTACCTGATCATATTCTCCGGATCCAGAATGGCCTCCAATTCTTGGGCGGTCAGTAATTTCTTCTCCAGGACAAGTTCACCAATGCCTCTTCCTGACGCCAAAGCTTCTGAGGCTAAAGAGGTACTCACTTCGTAGCCCAGATGGGGGTTTAAAGCAGTAACAAGACCAATAGAGGAATCAACGTATCCTCGACAGACTTCGGGATTAGCAGTAATACCAGCAATGCAGCGTTCTCCCAATGTGGACATACCATTTTTTAGCATTTCAATGGATTCAAATAAAGACTCCACAATAATAGGTTCCATAACATTTAACTCTAACTGTCCTGCTTCAGCAGCCATAGTAACTGTCAAATCATTACCTGTTACTTTAAAAGCAATTTGATTAACAACTTCAGGAATAACAGGATTTACCTTACCAGGCATGATAGAAGACCCAGGTTGCATAGGAGGAAGGTTGATTTCATTTAATCCTGTCCGTGGTCCTGATGACAGCAATCGTAAGTCATTACTGATCTTTGATAATTTAACAGCCAGTCGTTTTAAGGCTGAGCTATACATAACAAAAGAGCCTGTATCATGGGTGGCTTCTATCAAATCTGTAGCTAAATGGATATCGAATCCAGTAATATCTCTCAAATGAGATATGACACGGCCACTGTAGGCAGGATCTGCATTAATTCCAGTACCTATGGCCGTCCCCCCCATATTCACCTGAAGGAATAAATCAGAAGTTCCATTTAATTGATTAATATCATTCTTTAAAGTAGTAGCAAAAGCTCTAAAACTCTGACCTAATGTCATAGGTACGGCATCCTGCAGTTGTGTTCGGCCCATCTTAATAATATTCCTAAACTCAAAAGCCTTTTCTTCCAAAACCGCTATGAGTTTCTTAAGACCAAGTACTAGTTCCTGATTCCCCATCATTAAGGCAATCTTAACAGCTGTAGGATAGGCATCATTGGTGGATTGGGATAGATTTACATGATTATTGGGATGACAATGCTTGTAGTCCCCTTTTTCATATCCCAGGATTTCTAAAGCCCTATTGGCTATAACTTCGTTGGCATTCATATTAACAGAGGTGCCTGCCCCGCCCTGAATCATGTCTACAATGAAATGATTGTGCAGCATGCCATGATTTATTTCATCACAAGCTTGTGTAATGGCTTCTGTCGTTTTCTGCTCCATACTTCCCAGCTCATAATTAGCTAAAGCGGCTGCCTTCTTAACCATCATTAAGCCCTTGATGATAAGGGGATAGAAATTCAATAACATACCGCTAATGTTAAAATTCTCTCTGGCCCTTAAAGTTTGAACACCATAATAAGCACGGGAAGGAACATCTTTGTCACCTAATAAATCATGCTCCAATCTGGTTAAAGTAGAATGATAGAGTGTGGATACATTATCCTGACGTGGACTGGCATATTCCATTCGTCTGGCCATGATAGAACTAATACGGCCACTAACAGCTAAAGCGATGACACCGTCATTACGAAGATATTCAAATATCCAGTCCTTGGGAATCAATAACACTTCACAATCGGTATAGGCCTCTGCAAAAGCCGTATGAACGCCCTCAGGTTGAACAATAAGGGTTTCGTTCAAGAACTCCCCTTCCGAGAAGATAGTCAAACTTTCTTTCACTCCCTCCCCATTATATTTGTAAACAAGAATGCTTCCTTTTTGTATAACAAAGATATGATCCATCTTAGTATTTTGGCTAAACAGAGAATCTCCTTTTTTGTATTTTCTATTTAAAGAATGACTTTCTATCTTGCTTAATTCTTCATTAGGTAACATGTCAAATAGTTCAACCTTGGATAAAAACACAGGACTCTCCTAGAGGTAATGATTTTATTCCCTTAGTTTATAGAGTTTGCTTTGCTTACACCAGTTAAGTTAATCTATTTTAAAAAACTTCATATTGTGCGTTAGATCTTGAGCCTGGTCAGATAACTCTTTTGTTGCAGAAGCGGCTTGTTCAACCAGAGCGGCATTACGTTGAGTATTATCATCTAAACTAGTCATGGTTTCGTTAATCTCCTCAACACTGGCTTGTTGCTCTTGAGATGTGGAAGATATTTCACCTACAAGAGAAGCTACTTTAGCTACAGCCTCCTGAATTTCGGTAAGAACATGACCTGCTGTATTGGCAATATCCACTCCTTCCATAACCTTACCATTACTTGCTTTTATGATTTCTGTTATCTCACCAGCAGCTTTGTCTGATCTCTTGGCGAGCTTACGAACTTCGACAGCCACAACAGCGAAGCCTTTGCCCTGTTCTCCCGCCCTAGCAGCTTCAATAGAAGCATTCAAGGCCAGTAAATTAGTTTGAAAGGCTATATTGTTCATAACTCCTATGATATTTGCAATTCTATTACTTGAGTCATTTATTTCATTCATGGATTGGATCATCGTTTGTACAGCACCGGCACCTTCTTTACTTTTAGCCAATGTATCTCTTGTTAATTGATCCGCTAATCTTGTACTTTCACCATTGGAGTCTATGGAGGAGCGCATCTCTTCCATGGCTGAAGAAGTTTCTTCTAAAGCAGCGGCCTGTTGTTCTGTTCTGTTAGACAGATCTTGATTGCCCATTGCTATTTCTGTACTTGCCTGAGCTATTTGTTCAGCGCCGAGGGTTATAGATCTTGTGATATCAGATAAACGAGTTGTCATAGCTTTGAAGGACTCAACCAATTGACCCGTTTCATCATTTGCCGCATCTGGAATAGATACTCTGAGATTGCCCGTTTCTATTTCCTGGGCAACAAAAACACATTCTTTTAAAACCTTAATAGGTCTATTGATAATGTGATAGAGTATCATCATTAAAACAATTAATATGACACCAATTATAAACAAAACTTTCACTATAGCCCAACGGACAGCATTATCCATAGTCTCTAAAGAGCTAATGACTTCAAATGTCCCGTGAACTTCACCAGCAGACCAATCTTCCATTAAAGCCCCTGTAGGATCCAAGCCTTTATTATTGCCCCAGTATTCCTGACTAAGAGCAGGATCACCATGACATATCAGGCATGACTCACCCAGGATAACCGGTCGGAAATATCGTACAGCATTCTTATCCTTATCTATCATGAAGTATTCAGGGATTCCTTCTTCTCTAAAGGTTTGAAGGATTTCCAATTCCAAAGGATCTGGTTCATTAGCAGGATTACGAGGTTGAATTTTACGAACACGAAACTCATACCCTCCCTCTTCGGCTTTACTTTGGGCAGATTGCCAAGAGGAGACCACCGGAACAGAGGCTAAAACTTTATCCTGTCTTCCATCATCACTCCAGGTCTTAAGCATTTCTACAGTAAAAAGATCCAAGTCCCATTTCGTTTCCATCTCTTCTCTGACTGCTTCTGTATTAAGCAAAATAGCCCGACTCTTTTCGACTATGGCGTTTAGGGAACTATGGCGGATATCTGTCACATAGATGAACGCAAATAGTATACTAGTAACTAATAAGCCAATAACTACAGGAATAATAAACTTCCATTTCATGGAAAAGATCTTCTTCATAAGCTAAATTATGAAAGACGAAATTTAGAAAATCAAATATAAATTAATAATTACTGGTAAAGGATGTGGTGGTTTTTAGACCTAGAAAACCTGAAAATTCCAGGTCATCATTAAGACCAATTAAACCGGTTAATTCCCCTATGGAGGTATTGGCTGTCAGACCTATCGACCCTCCCCAGAATTCTCTCAGAGTACTATAGGTATCAACAGCAGAATCCTCCCAACTAAAAATACCATTTATAGTATATTCTCCATAAAACTCTTCCCCAAGACCTAAGGGCAAATCAAACAAATAGATTCTATTCTTAAGTCCCGCCATAACAAGATTTTCAGCCCGGATTTCCTGTGAATAATATCCATGAGCCAGATGATTTGTTCCTAATGAGGGCATTTCCACAGTCTTCATCCTACCATGAACAATGTTTTGATTTTCCCCATAAGGGTTGATTATTAAACGTTCACCTATGGGAATATAAGCATCAAATAAAAAACTGGAATAGCCAAGGGTCTTCTGATCTTCATCTATAGACTCTACAAAGCTAAGTCGGGAATTTATTCCGCTCTTCGGAGTTATCGTTCTATCTAATGTGTCAATTGAGAATTCTCCGATCATTCCGGATCTAAACCAATTATCATTGTCAAATAAAACAGTACCAGACTCCCTTCTGGTATTATAGAAAGTCCCATATCCAGTTACCTTTAAATTTATAAAATTAGTTAGAGACCATATACTGTTTAGGGCCATACCTGATCTGGTTAGAATATACTGAGCTTCAATGCCGTTGCTATCAAAAAAATACTGGTTATCATTGAGAAAACGGTATTCTGCTTCAAGAGCAAAAGGACGAAACTGATGCTTATAAGCAAGCTCGAAAGAAGGTCTGGTTTGTAAATTTACCCGTGCGGCTACAGAAGAATTAAGATCCTTCCCCCAGTAATATTCTAATTGTGATTTAAGAGCCATATAAGAAATCCGGCTATCAATGGTTTGACTATGAAAATCGTAACCAAAGGAGGCCATCACCTTTGGTTTTTCTACAGGATCGAGTTCAATAACAAGATTGTTGCGACCAAATTCCATGGGAACCAAACGGTATCGCACATTATAATATTTTCCCCGATCAAACAGGCTATAAACCTGTTCTTGTAAAGTAACAGCATTTGTATCTTTATCAATAAAACTAACATCTACATCATAAGGAGGAGACAGGATGATATCATTAATACGAATTTGTGTATCATCCTTGGCTTTATAGACTCTTGACTTCGAAGTCTGTTCTAAAGCAAGGGCCTTCAACTCTTCCCTGTGAGCACTAGCAGCTTCATATCCCAGTTTAATAAGCTCATTGGCCTGTTGAAAATTAGCCGGGGTGTAGGAATCGACATCTGGCTCGATAAGAATATCTGCCAATTCAAGACTCTTTTTTAAACGATCATTGATACGAAGAAGCATAGCTTGATTTGCTAATTGATTCACATTACTGATTTCATTAGCTTCTGTTTTGAAGTCAAAAAGGGATACCAGTATAATTTTATCAGCTCCTAAACTCTTAGCCACATCAGTAGGAGCATTATTCGACCAATCACCATCAACAAGATAACGCCCCTTATAGTACACAGGAGTAAAAACACCAGGAATAGACATGGAAGCTCTTATTATGGTTTTTAAATCCCCATGATCCGGGACAAATGCTTCTCCATGCAGTACATCTGTTGACACAGCCCTAAATTGTCGTGGAAGGGAATCAAAGCTTTGAACGTTATTATATGGTATCAGTAAGTTGTCTAGATATTCCATGACCTGCTGGGCATGAGAAATACCAAGATTTTCCAGTCTGTCATTAATCTTAATAGGAAAACGCCATAAATAATCAGCCTGAGCTTTCTTCTCATCATAGCTCAACAGAGATCTGTTGTACGTATCCAGAAACAATTCCTGCCAGTTAGTATTGGTCACCACATCCACCAGATCCTGGGATTTCCAGCCCGTGGCATATAATGAGCCTATAATACTGCCCATACTGGAACCAACTACAATATCAGGATCTATTCCTTCTTCTTCCAATACCTGAATCACTCCTATGTGAGCAAAACCAAGAGCTCCTCCACCGGACAGAACAAGAGCGATTTTTTCAGCATTCGCAAAAAAAGGAAAAAGTAATATCAAACCTATGGCTAAACATTTTATTCTATTCATATTACCACTATAGTACCCTTAATTCTTGCTTTCCAACAAGCGTAGCTGCCGGGGAGAATGGCCCATCTTTTTCTTAAATATGTGGTAAAAATGGCTTAAATTATTAAACCCACAGTCCGTACCAATATCAATTATCTTTTTATCTGTCAAAAGCAATTGGTTTCTCGCTTCACGACAACGAACGGTGTTCAAGTAATCCACCAATGTTTGCCCTGTCTCCTGTTTAAACAAGGCATGGAAATGAGATCTACTCAAAGGACAAAAATCGAGAATATCTTCCACGGTAATCTGATTCTGATATTCTCGATTTAAGAAATCCACCACTTCCTGAATATGTGTATTCTGTGGAGGACGAATATCTTCCAATGGAACTTTGAACCTCTTATCCCGAATGACCGTAATCAACAACTCGATAAGCTTAAGACGAATGGCCCAGGAATAGCCTCTATATCTATTTTTAAATTCCCATAGCATACTATCCACTAATGAGTTCATCCTTTCGGTTCCAATGTTAGACATATAGATGTAAAGAGGATCCCTATCATAGTCCTTTATACGTTCGAGGATGAATAAAGCTTGCTTTCCCATACTCACTTCTTCCATAAAAAGCTCTTCAGAAAAAATAATATGGACAAGTTGAAAATCTTCTTCCTGACCATGAAACTTACCAACAGGATTCAACAGTATTGTCCCTTTTGTTACAGGAAAAGGTTTCTCACCTTTCCCATATAGCTCTCCTTGACCAGTTAGGCAATAAATAATCTCATTTTGCCCTTTCTCACCAATAGGACGAAGATCAAAACCTCTGGATCCTAAAGAGATTTTTCTAATGAAGAAATATAGTTTCATAACATTAAAATAATAGCTATCAGACAATTGCACAATATTTTTGGATAATTCATAAAGATTTTATTTCAAAGACTAGTTAGATTTAAATCAGCCTATGATAATAAGGATGTTAAGATGAGTAAAAAAAGAGTCGTCATTACTGGAATGGGTACAGTTAATCCCTTAGGGAACAATGTAGCTCAAACATGGCAAACAATACTCAATAAACAGTCAGGAATTACTAATATAACGAAATTTGATACAGAAAACCTTAGTGTAAAGATAGCAGGCGAAGTAAAAGACTTCGATTACACACAATATTTTGAAGGTGATATGCTTAAGAAGGCCAAGCGGATGGATAGCTTTTGCCACTATGCCGTAGCAGCTATGGCTGAAGCAGCCGAGCAATCAGGCATAGAAACGGTCCCTAATAAAGAACGTATCGGAGTGACCTTAGGTTCTGGAATTGGAGGATTACAAGTACAGCACGACAATAGCACAGCAATGGCCATGAAAGGACCACGTCGTGTTAGTCCCTTTTATATACCCATGTCCATTGGTAATATGGCTGCGGGAGTCGTCAGTATATTATACGGTTTGAAAGGCCCCAATTTTAGCCTGCAGACAGCCTGTGCTACAGCTAATCATTCAATAGCCACTGGGACTATGCTTATTCAGAATGATATGGCTGATATGATAGTGGCGGGAGGTTCAGAAGGAGCTCTACTGGATATATCTATCGCAGGTTTTGGGAATATGAGAGCCCTATCAACAAGAAATGAGGATCCTCTTACGGCTTCCCGTCCTTATGATACAGATAGAGATGGCTTTGTCCTTTCTGAAGGAGCAGCGGTTCTGATATTGGAAGATTATGAACATGCTGTTAAGAGAAATGCCCCTATCATAGCTGAAGTTCTATCCTGTGGAATGTCTGGAGATGCCTATGACTTTGTCCAGCCGGATCCAGAAGGAAAAGGGGCTTTTATAGCGATGAGAGAAGCCATGAGATTAGCTCAACTGAATCCAGAAGATTTGGGGTATATTAATACCCATGGAACCTCTACTCCTTTAGGAGATATAGCAGAAGCGGAAGGGGTTGCCAAATTATTAGGTTCGGCTGTCGACAAATGTTATGTTGGATCCACTAAGTCCTATCACGGACACCTTTTAGGAGCAACATCCGGTGTAGAAGCTGTAATAACCAGTCTAGCGATACAAAACGGAATTATTCCAGCTAATATCAATATCTTCAACAGGGATCCCAAACTTCCCCCTATTCTATTACCACAGGACATTATTGAAAAACCTATCAAAGCAGCTCTATCTAATAGCTTTGGGTTCGGTGGACATAACTCCAGCCTGATCCTGGGTAAAGTCTAATACCATTGGGTTGCCTTTATGGGCAACCCAATTCTATTGTGCTATATTAGGTAAAAAAGGAGCTATAAATTGTTGTTTAAAAAAAATAAATGGTTTGGAACCTTTAGGTTGATCATCTTCGCCTTTGCCCTTTTCGCCGTCATTAATCAGATGTTTTTTCTTCATGATAATAATGGGCCTTTAGATGTGGTCCTCTACTTTACAATCCAAAGTAATATATTCGTTGTCCTCTTCTTAGCTATGGAAATATACAATGATTTTCTACCGGGAAGGTCCTTTCCAATCCGTTCCAGTGTCCATGGTGCAGTTACGCTTTATATCCTTATCACAGGATTAGTGTATAATCTGCTTTTAGCCCAAACATGGGATCCTCAAGGGATGGTACTCGTTATAAATACCATCACCCATACTGTTGTACCCAGTTTATTTCTATTAGACTGGATATTGACTCAGGAAAAAAAATCATACAAATTTAAATATGTATTCTATTGGCTCATTTACCCTCTGCTTTACCTGGGTTTTGGTTCATTCGAAGGTTCAATGACAGGCCAATTCCGGTATTTCTTTTTAGATTATCAGCACCAGAGTCCAGGCTCTTATTTTGCTAACTTATTCATTGTACTGGGTGCTTTTATTACTGTGGGGGTCTTATTAATTGGTTTAAATCGCTTATATCCGAAGAAGCTAAGCAAGTAAAACTATTCCTTCTCCTCCTTATTCTGGGATTCCCAGTGATATTAGACAGCCAAAACCTGGATGAACCTATACATAAAAGAAACTTGTATCCTTTCTTCCAGGGATTCATTGCTTATATTCCCCAGGGGATTACCGATGGGAGGACACGAACCACCAGTATTCAGATGACAGCATCCAATTATTATAGATACGACAATCATATCCTTAATGAAGATTGGGAATTATGGATTGACGGGGAAGATTACCAATGGTTAGGGGAACAAAATATTCCTTTACCCCATAATTGGAATAGCCGCATAAGTCTACCTTTAGTATTTCACAGTCCTGGAGTTTTTGATCCTGCCATTCAATCCTTTCACCATCTGTTTGGATTCCCCAATGGAGGCAGAGAGCATCATCCAGACAATGTTGCCATGATTCACTATACTTCCCCCCAATACAAATATACAAATGATAGCAAAAACTGGGGGGTGCAAAGTCTAACCTATACAATCATAACACCTAGTCTGGGAAACAGATGGTTAGTACAAGGACAGGGAGGTATTAAATTACCCAGTATAAATCCCGCCTTTCCCTTAGGATATGATACATGGGATTACCAATTACTAGGCATTTTATATAGAGATTTAGGACCTTGGACCATTACTTTAAATGGAGGATTGGCTTATTGGTCTGATCCCCACATATTAGATATTCCCTTTTCTGAATTTAGCCTCTTATATGGGGTAATGGCCTCCTGGAAGGTCAATTCCACCCAAAGAGTCCTTGTTCAGATACATGGACAGACGAGTCCTTATGAGTCAGGCCATAGTCGTATAGATTATGACTCTCGTTATATAACTGTGGGATATAGAACCCTTTTATCCAGAAATGTAAGCATAGATACAAGCTTTACACAAGAATTTTTAAGCTACGCGACTTCGGACATAGCTGTTAACCTTGGATTAACTTACCATCATTAGGAAGGGAGATATTCTATTAACTTCTCTACACGAAAAGGTTTAGGGATCACACCCAATGCACCGGCAGCGAGAGAACGTTCTACCATTGGGTCATCAGGATAACCGGTCATAACAACAACACGAGCATTTGGTTTAGCTTTATGTATGCTTTCAACAATTTCTGCACCGTTTTTATGAGGCATCCTCAGATCAATGGCAATAAGATCGTAATCCTGATCAATAGCGATCTGCTCTCCTTTAATGGAATCAGACACCCCCTCAACTTCGTAGCCTAAATCACTCATCATGAGATCCAAAGCACCTACAAGCATTACTGTGTCATCTATTATCAAAATCCTCTTCATACTCCTACCCTAATCGGCACTCGCCAATATACTACATTTTAACTTGACTTTAATAAAATTCAATATTTAAATGAATTAGGTAATGTATAACAGTTATATTTACCCAATATCCTTAATATTCAACTTAATATTTTTAATCGTCCTAATCACAAATATTATAAAACACTTCCGAACACGTAGCATAGTTACAAAAGAATTATGGAAAAACTTCTATACTTCTCATCCCGAAGCTATATTTCTCTTAAATGACAATCTGGGCATTATACAAATAAATAATGCGGGGCAATCTCTCATTGGGGCTCAACAATTAAAATCATCAGAAACAATATCACTTCTTAAATTCATCAGACCACAAGGTGGAGTCTCAACCACAGATCTGCCTTTTTTACTTCAAAGTAGATTGAGAGGGGAAGTCCGCTTACAGTTTGACCTAGACCTTATCAATTCCAAAGGTCGTCCCGTTCCTCATTCTCTTATCTTTACAAGATACTACGGACATTACAAAAAAAGCAAATCCTATTTTTTATGTGAAGCCGTAAATATGGAGGCACGTAAAAAAGCGGAACTAGTTTTACGGGAAAGTGAAGAGAGATTTAGGATCTTTGCCAATCATTTCCCGGGTATTCTGTACCAATGGGACCGCATTAATGACCAGAGTTATTATTATGGAAGGGTGGAATCCCTAACAGGACATTCGGTACATGATTTTCAGGGGAATATCATTGACTGGACAGATATCATTCACCCGGAAGATGTAGAGATTTATAAACAAAATTATGAAGAATCGCTTAACCAGATAGGACAGGAAAACAACATAGAATACCGCATCGTCCACACAAGGGGTGATGTGTTCTGGCTAAAAGAACTCAGACAAGTACTGGGAACGGAAAAAGTAGAATTCATACAGGGCATCGTATACGACATAACCACCATTAAGACTAGAGAGTTAAACCTTATCCAATCCCAAAAACTAGAAGCCCTCGGACGCCTGACAAGTGGGATCGCCCATGATTTCAACAACAATCTCATGATAATATCAGCACTGAGTGAATATTTAGGTTCCAGAGTAAGTGACGAACTTAAAGGGACTGTAGTTAACATACAAGAAGGAATAGACGCAGCAGCGGACTTAACCAACCGTCTTCTTGTATTTGCCAGAGGTCAAAAAGATGAAAAAATAAACAGAGATCTTAATCAGCTCCTTAAGATGGTTTACCCTATCCTCAATAGATTATCCGGTGATTCTATTGAAATGAATCTTTCCCTTATCGACAAACCTCTAGTGGTAAATATATCCCAAAACCAACTGGAGCAAAGCCTAATAAATCTGGTTATTAATGCAAAAGATGCAATACAGGAAAAAGGTTGTATTCTGATACAAACAGATACAGTCGAGTCCCTACCAAGTAATATACATGACACCCCGAAAATAAAAGAAGGTCCCTATGGGGTTATCTATATTGCGGATAATGGATCTGGTATGGATAACAAAACCCTAAGTAATATTTTTGAACCATTCTATACGACAAAGAAGGCAGGGAATGGAACAGGCTTGGGATTAAGCTTAGTATATGGATTCATGGAAGAACTTGGTGGTTGCATCAAAGTCGAATCCGAATTAGGGAAAGGCACTACCTTTTCTCTCTATTTCCCCTGTATAAAAAATCAAGTCTTTTCTACATAGTAGAAACATGCTAATTTATTGAAATGAAGTTAGATCCTTTTATAATGAATCATGTTAAGACAGCCCTCCAGGAAGACCTTCTGGAAAAGGGAGATGTCACTAGCCGTGCCATATTTAATGACACAGAGACCTCACAGGTCTATCTCATTAGCAAAGATGCAGGAGTCCTGGCAGGCACCGATGTTTACCAGGAAGTATTTAGACAAATAGATCCTTCTGTCGAGATAGAGTTTTTCAAAAGTGATGGTGACGTTTTGAAGGAAAAGGATACAATTGCCCGCTTAACAGGACCTACCTTCGCCTTATTAGAAGGAGAGCGAACAGCTCTTAATTACCTGGGCCATTTAAGCGGAATAGCCACAGCAACCGCCCAATACTGTGCAGAACTGGAAGGAAAAACCAGGATATTAGACACCAGAAAAACCATTCCCGGATTAAGATTCCTGGAAAAATATGCTGTGAACTGTGGGGGGGGAACCAACCATCGTATGGGCCTTCATGATATGGTTATGATTAAAGATAACCATATAGATGCCGCAGGAAGCATAACAGAAGCAGTAAAGAGAGTACGTAAAAAATGGGATACTCAATTCAAGATAGAAGTAGAAACCCGTAATCTGAATGAGATAGAAGAAGCCCTTGCCTGCTCAGTAGATAGAATCCTCCTGGACAATATGACAACAGAGATGCTCAAACAAGCCGTTACCATCATAGGTGACAAAGCAGAAACAGAAGCAAGCGGTAATATGACCCTCGAGAGAATCAAAGAAGTATCCCTCACAGGTGTTGATTTTATCTCTGTGGGGGCACTAACCCACTCTGTAAAGGTTTTCGATTTTAGCATGAGGAAACAAACCAACATTGAAAATATATGATGTCATTATTATAGGAACAGGAGTAGCCGGATTAAGTGGAGCTATCCATCTAAAGAAAGCAGGCAAAACCGTCCTTGTACTAACAAAAAATCAGGCAATAGAAAAAAATAATACCCACCATGCCCAAGGTGGTATCATCGCCTATAGACAGGAAGATACAGAGGAACAACTAGTAAAGGATATTCTCACAGCAGGGTGCCATTACAATAGTACAGAAGCTGTCAGAGCTTTTGCTAAAGACGGACCTAAACTGGTCTTTGATTTTCTCATTAATGAAGCAAATGTCCCTTTTAATAAAAACAACCAAGGTAATTGGGATTATACAGAAGAAGCAGCCCACTCAATACGACGTATACTCCACTATGAAGATCGAAGTGGAGAAGCTATTCAAACATCACTGATCAAACACGCTCAGGATCTTGGCATAGAAATCAAGAGCAACCACACAGCCATCGACTTAATAAGCAATAATCATCATTCCCTTGATGGACAGGAAAGGTATAGGCAAAGGGAAGTAATGGGAGTCTATACCCTCAACAACGAAACCCAGGAAGTCATAACGTTCCTCAGTCAGAATGTCATACTAGCCACTGGTGGAGTTGGATATCTCTATCAGCATACAACAAACAATAAAGCCAGTACAGGTGATGGTATGAGTATGGCCTATCGAACAGGTGCAGATATTATTAATTCAGAGTTTGTACAATTCCATCCGACCAGTCTCTTCCACCGTGATATCAAGGGCTTCCTAATATCAGAAAGCCTTCGGGGAGAAGGGGCAAAACTCATTAACCATGAAGGGCGTACCTTCATGTCAGACTATCATCCAGACGCTGATTTGGCCCCTCGAGATGTGGTGGCCAGAGCTATATACAATGAAATGACTAATAGCGGTAAAAACTACATGTTCCTCGACCTGGCTTCTTACTATGAAGGAGAAGTACCTATTGAGAAACGATTTACTAAGATCTTCAATACTTGTTTATCTGTCGGTATTGATATTAGAACAGAACCAATCCCCATTGTGCCCGCAGCTCATTATTTTTGCGGGGGTATTAAAGTAAACACAGAAGGCCAGACCAGTATAAAAAATCTTTACGCCGTAGGAGAAGTGAGTTGTACAGGACTACATGGTGCTAACCGATTAGCCTCCTCGAGCCTATTGGAAGGAGCCTTATGGGGTAAATACGCAGCTGATTCCATTTTAGCCAAAAGTGAATTCATTAGCAAAGAAAGGTTTGACTCCATTCCCCTATGGGAAACTCCTACAGGTGATGAAGAGACAGATCCTTTGTTACTCAAGCAAGATCTAAACCTTATTCAATTAACCATGTGGAATTATGTGGGTATAGTACGGGATAAAAGAGGTTTGGAAAGGGCAAAAGCCGATCTTGATTATCATGGTCACCGTATCATGAAATTCTACAAGGAAGCTCCCCTGACACGATATATCATAGAACTTCGCAATGCGGTCATATCAGCAGGAATCATCACCACCTCTGCTTTACATAACAAACAGAGTATAGGTTGCCATTACCGTCAGAACTGATATATTTCAAACCAATTACACCCCATTCTCATAATAGAGGATAGGACTTTATAGGAACTTTCAATGAAAAAGCCCTCCCATAAGGAGGGCCGTTTTGTGTTTTAGACTATATCAATTCCGAGAGCTTATCAGCAGTGAAACCGATAGATTCAGCCACTTCATTTCCTTTACCTGATTCACCAAAGCGGTTAATAGTAAAGGTTTCATCAACGATCTTATACCAACCGAACTCAGAACCAGCTTCAACACCGATACTTCGGACCCCTTCAGGTATGATTGAAGATTGGAACTCTTTATCTTCATTCAAGAATCTCTCTCGACTGGTTAAAGAAACAACTCTCACCTTTCGTCCACTGATCTCAGCAGCTTCCATGGCCATATTTACTTCAGATCCAGTAGCAACCAAAACGGTATCTGGTGTACCATCACAATCCTTGGCAATATAAGCACCACGGGCAGCATCACTCTGCCAACCTTCCGGTTTAGGGAATACAGTTAAATTCTGTCTTGTAAGAATTAAAGCAGTAGGAGCATCTCCTGAGGCTAAGGCCCATTTCCAGGCTTCAATCGTTTCCTGAGCATCTGCCGGTCTAAATACCTGCATACCAGGAATCATTCTCAAAGAAGCAACATGTTCAATAGGTTGATGAGTAGGACCGTCTTCACCAACAAAGATAGAATCATGGGTAAAGACATAAATAACAGGTAATTCCATCAAAGAAGCTAAACGAACAGTATGTCTCATATAATCTGCAAAAACGAGGAAAGTAGCACAGAACGTGGTTAATCCCCCATAAAGGGCAATACCGTTGGCAATAGCACCCATAGCATGCTCTCTTACCCCATAATGAAGGTTTACACCTTCTCTTGTAGCAGGACTAAAATATTCCTTACCTGTAATAACAGAATTATTACTTGGACTAAGGTCAGCTGATCCACCAATCACATTGGTTAAAGTCTTAGTAAAGGCTTCAATAACTTTACCAGAAGCTTTACGGGTGGCCACAGCATCACCGACTTTAAAATCAGGCCAGGTAACCTTGCTAAGATCAGGAACACCTTCCAAATAAGATTCAAGCTCTTCTTTTAAGGATGGATTTGCTTTAGCCCAGGCATCATAGAGAGACTTCCAAGAGTCATACTTACTTTGCCATTCCACTCTTCGCTGTTTGAAGAATTCTGTAGCTTCAGGATCTACCCAGAAATCTTCATTGGGAATCCCTAAAGCTTCCTTGGTTTTTGCCAATTCCTCAGCACCTAAAGCAGCACCATGAACCCCAGCAGTACCCGCTTTGGTGGGAGCTCCAAAACCAATGATAGTCTTAAGAA
The DNA here is from genome assembly GCF_000426705.1 of Spirochaeta cellobiosiphila DSM 17781. Taxonomy (NCBI): domain Bacteria; kingdom Pseudomonadati; phylum Spirochaetota; class Spirochaetia; order Spirochaetales; family Spirochaetaceae; genus Spirochaeta; species Spirochaeta cellobiosiphila. The sequence continues at coordinate 319,920 of NZ_KE384557.1, read as the reverse complement.
TAATAATAGTAGGCCGGCTAGTGTCTGCCCTACCTTCTGCTAATAACTTAGCCACTTCTTCCGGATTATGACCATCACCAACCAAAACCTGCCAACCATAAGCTTTGTATCTGTCAGCAACATTTTCAGTAAAGGCGATTTTAGTATCCCCTTCAATCGTAATGTTATTAGAATCATATATAGCAATAAGTCGACCTAATTTCTGTGTCCCTGCAAAGCTGGCGGCTTCAGAAGTGATACCTTCCATCATACAGCCGTCACCTGCCAGGGTATATACGTAATGATCGAATATCTTATGTTCAGATGTATTAAACTTAGCCCCGAACCATTCCTGGGCTAAAGCCATTCCTACAGCATTTACAAAACCCTGACCTAGGGGTCCTGTCGTTGTCTCAACACCATGAGTTAACCCATATTCGGGATGCCCGGGAGTTAAGGAACCAACTTGTCTGAATTGTTTTAGATCATCTATGGACAAGTTAAAACCAGACAAATGAAGAAGGCTATAAAGAAAAGCAGAGCCATGTCCGGCGGACAAGACAAATCTATCTCGGTTAATCCAGTCTGATTCACTGGGATTGATGTTTATATCCTGTCCATATAAAACAGCACCGATTTCCGCACAACCCATAGGTAAACCGGGATGTCCAGAATTCGCTTTTTGAACAGCATCCATAGATAATGAGCGAATTGATTTAGCAATGGATTTCATTGCAGATAGGTTCATTTGATACTCCTGTAATGAGAACTTGTTGGAAAATTATGCTAAACTCTGTCTAAGCTGTCAAGAACAACTGTCCCATCCATATAAGGCAGCACCATACACACCTGCCTTTTCACCTAACAAAGCCCTGGCAATTTTAACATCATTACGGGCCATTGGCAAAACATAATCGTCCAAATAATCCCGAACTTGATTTAAAATAACATCACCTGCCTCCATAACACCCCCGCCTAAGACAAAAAGAGAAGGGTTAAGAATCTGGGCACTTTGTCCAATGGCTTTGGCGAGCATACGACAGCTTATGTCATGAATAGCCTTCGCTAAGGCGTCCCCTTTATCAAGAAAAAGATAAACATCCTTGGCCGTAGGGTATAAGGGATCACTTTTTTCTCTAATTAATTGAGCAAAAGGAGTATCAAACTGCTCAATTAAGAGATGTGCTGATTCATTAATTCCCGTAGCAGAACTATAACGTTCCAGACAGCCATGGAGACCACAACTGCATAAGCGGCCCCCTTCTTCAACAATAACATGGCCTATTTCACCAGCCATTCCCGTATAACCGGCATACAATTGACCTTGTAAAACTAGTCCGGCACCAACACCGGTTCCCAGATTAATACAAACAAGACTGGATGAACCCTTTCCGACACCTTGTCTGTATTCACCATAGGCAGACAAATTCACATCATTGGACACAAAGGCAGCCACATTATAAGTATCCTGAATATGTTGACGCAGAGGGAATTTTCCCCAACCGGGAATGTTAACAGCTGAACCGAACAAATTTCCCTCTTCATCAACCAAGCCTGGAGATCCTGCACCAATCCCTACAAGCTGGCCATCCTGCCCCTTCATGAGAGAATGAACCATCTGATCAAGAGCTGGAAGAACTTGAGTTTCTCCCAGGCTATTCCTGGTAGGGATTCTCATGATCTCACTAAAAGTTCCATCTTCCTGATAAACAACCCCTTTAATGGTTGTTCCACCTATATCAACACCTATCGCGTATTTCATAATATTAGTGAGTTCTCATTAACACATGATCCCAATCAAATGAGACTTTACCTGTTTTATTCCCTACTTGGGGTAAGGAATACAGATTGTCTAAAACAAAAGCCGCTGCCCCATAGGGGATTTCCTTATCCCCGGAACGATTAAAATGAATTTTGCTTTGATTAGAACCATCCTGGAACCAACTATCTCCTTTTAAGTTATCCATGACTTGAGGAAGCAACTCTCTATAATATTGAATGTCCCCCCCCAGAATGATGGAATCTGGATTAAATAAACTAAAAGTGACCGATAACTTACGAAAAATATTGGTCATAAACTTAATCATCAAATCCTTATCCTGACCAATAGAAAGTAACTCATCTCTGGTCATATCTAAATATTCTGTACCGGGAACGTCCCAATCGTTGGTACAAAAATCACCAGCACGATAGGAGGAGCCGTAAACGACCTGACCTCTCACTACCATACCTAAACCTACGCCGGGTATATCGGTAGTTCGTAAGTTGTGATAATGAAATCGGGACAGAACATAAAGGAAGTTCTGATATATACCATGCTTCTTCCAAAGCTCTCCCCAGGCACAGCAATTACTGTCATTTTCAAAAAAAACAGGAATATCCATCTTCATGGATATCTTATTGTAGAAATCAAACTCTTCCAATTTCCAGGAATGGCTATAAGAAAGGAGGCCCTCTTTATGATTTACAATAGCAGAAACACCCACACCAATAGCCAAAAGGGGGATACGCTGGGCTTTAATATCACTATCCAAGCGTTTTAAAACCCTAAAAAAAACATTATCAATGGGACCTTTGGGAATCTCTTCTACTTTAGACCACAATTCCTGTCCTGTAATATCACAAAGAATCGCTCGAAAATACCCCACTTCCAGTTCTAATCCCAGAATGGAACCCATACGGGGATTAATACCAAGATAGACAGGCTTACGGCCCCCCGCCTGGGAAGCATCCCCTTCCTTACGTATTTCTACAAGGTTATATTCCAATAGCTCATTAATAATATTGGTAACAGTAGACTTTTTCAGTCCTAGCTGACGTGAGAGCTCAATCCGGCTAATAAGGTTGTATTCCCTAATAAGCTTAAGAACGAGAGCCACATTAGCTTGTTTTTGAAAGGCTTGATTACCAGCAACCATATACTATTATCCTTTAAGAGCTACCTAGATCATAGAATCAGGATCTAAATTCGTTTCTTCAATATCCTTAAAATACTTAACAGTACCTACCTTGAGTTCAAAAGTAGATTCTTCGTCACAAACTATAATACCGTGAGGATGTAGCTGGAGACAACTAATAGTCCACATATGATTTACCCCCTGCTCCACAGCATGTTCGAGAGCACGGGCCTTATTATGACCGTTAACCAGAATAAGAACTTCCTTGGAATCCATGATCGTCCCTACTCCCACAGTAAGAGATTCAGTGGGCACCTGTTCTACCTTGTTATCAAAGAATCGGGAATTCGCTACTTTCGTATCGTAGGTCAAAGTCTTAATCCTGGTTCTAGAGGACAAACTGGATCCAGGTTCATTGAAGGCGATATGCCCATCAGGACCTATTCCTCCTACAAAGAGATCAATGCCTCCATAGGAAGCCATCTTATCCTCATAACCCTTGCATTCCGCTTCTGGATCTTCAGCCAAACCATTGAGAATGTTAACATTGTCTTTATTAATATCAATATGACTGAAAAAATTATCCCACATAAAGCGGTGATAGCTTTGTTCATCCTCAGGTCCTAAGCCTCTGTACTCATCCATATTAAAGGTCACAACATTCTGAAAGCTGACCTTGGATTGTTTATACAGTTCAATCAGTTCCTTATACATCCCTAACGGACTGGAACCTGTAGGCAAACCAAGGACAAAAGGTTTGTCTGCCCTAGGCTGGAATTGATTAATCCGCCTTGCTATGTAAGCAGCAGCCCATCGGCTAAGCTTTTGATAATCTTCTTGTATAATTAATCGCATAAAGAGTCTCCTTAAATATCCTTCTTACAAAATTGGCCACGCACCAAGGTAGCTTTCGCATTGAACTCATGATCAAATACAGCGATGTTTGCAAATCGGCCGGGAATCAAACTTCCCATTTGATGCTCAAAGCCCATAATACCTGCTGGTGACAAGGTCGCCATAGTAATAGCGTCCGTACGAGATACACCAAATTCGACCATATTGGCTACCCCTCTATTCAAGGTAAGAGCCGAACCAGCGATGACATCATCCTTAACACGATGGAAGATACCATCTTCTCCCAGGTACACTTCTTCATTATTAGCAAAGAGACATTTCGCTTTTTGCCCCGTAGGTTTGAGTGCATCTGTTACCAAACAAATCTTATCTGCAGCTTTTTCCTTCACCAATAACTGAATAATCGCAGGATGAACATGTTCACCATCAGCAATCAATTCACACGTTAATTCAGGGTGAATCAGAATAGCCCCCACCAAGCCCGGATCTCTATGGTGCATAGAACGCATAGCATTAAAAAAGTGAGTAGAGTGGGTAATGCCTGCTTCCATCCCTTCCCTCATTTGATCGTAGGTCGCATTGGAATGTCCTGCCTGGAGGGTTATGCCTTTACGAGAGCAGTAGATCGCCAGCTCACGCATATTCTTAAGCTCAGGGGCTACGGTCATATTTACAATATTCCCCCCTGCCGCTTTATAGAAGGATCGCATGAGATCCATGTCCACACTTTTCATATGCTCAGGAATCTGAACACCTTTCTTTTCCGGATTAATAAAGGGACCTTCCAAATGAAGTCCTAGGATATGGGCACCCTTTTCCTTCCCCATGGCCCCGGCACTAGCCTTTATGGATCCCATAAAGTTCTCATCAGCCTGAGGGTAGATAGTAGGACAGAATCCTGTTACACCATACTCGGTTAAGGCATCACTCATCGCAAGAATAGCTTCAATAGTACAGTCATCTGTACCATAGCCATGAAGACCATGAATGTGTGTATCGATCAAACCCGGGGTCACATATGCCCCTTCTAAATCGTATAATTTAGTAGAAGCTCCAAAATTTTTCTGTTCAAATCTCTTTTGGGAAAAGACATCTGCAATAAGACCATCTTCAATAAGAACAGCAGATTTTTCAACTTTTGTAATACCTGTATAAACAGTAGCGTTGTATAGAACAATTCTGTTCATAGCTTAACTCCTACATGAAAGTCTTCTTTCGTATTTTGTTAGTTCGGTGAACCAACCTAGTTAAATACTAATATCACTCTAATTCTAAGTCAATACTGACAAAAGTATTTAACAAATAATAAATGCCCGTTACTATAGCTTTGGCGTTATAATTACAAGGAGGAGACATGCTAGATACAAACACAGGTCTGTCATATGGACCTATAACTTTACCTTTGGGAGATACCCTTCCCCCCCTAAGTGATATAAAAACAGCTTTAGAGGATATGATACTGTCCGCGTCAGGGTGGAGAAAAGTTTTTGCCCCCTCCCATAACGAAGAGGATCCCACAGAGGAATTAAGTGAAATCGACTATTATCTAGCCGCTGGGATGGCCTATGTCTTCGGTCAACGTTTATTAAAAGAATCCCAAACTCCCACAGTAGCTCTAGGCTTGGATGCTCGCCCCACAGGGCCAGCCATGGCATCTGCCATGATTCCCGTATTCCGACAATTGGATATCAACGTGGAATATCTGTTCATAGCCTCTGCACCAGAGATCATGGCCTATGCCAAAACCACAGAGCATATCACCGGTTTTGCTTATATATCAGCCAGTCATAACCCCATTGGACACAATGGTGCTAAGTTTGGACTCTCATCTGGAGGAGTCCTCCCCGCTTCGGAAGTGAATCCCCTGATCGAACAATACAAGAATGTTCTCCAGGATATAACCAGTCTTGAGACCATTAAAGATATGATTCAGAACTTTCCCAGTGAGCAAAAAGAAGAGATCTTCAGAGACTCATCTAAGTATAAAAGGAATAGCCTCCAAGCTTATGAGGCTTTTAGCAAACTGGTATACACCCAAGAAGAACCAGGATCCAAACAAGATACTTACTGGTCAAGCCTTAAGAATAAACTAACAAAGAAGCCTCTATCCGTACTGGGAGAACTCAATGGTTCAGCTCGCGGGGTCACCATCGATAGGGATTTTCTTCCCTCATTAGGAATCAAAGTATCCTTCCTGAATGACAAACCTCGCCAGATCGTTCACCGCATTGTTCCAGAAGGACAAAGTTTGGATCTGTGTAAGAATGAACTGGAAAAGCTCTATCAACAGGATCCCTCCTATACTCTTGGCTATGTACCCGATAACGATGGGGACAGAGGTAATATTGTCGCCATCAATCCTAACACCGGATTAGCCGAGATATTAGAAGCCCAAGAGGTCTTTGCCCTATCCTGTTTATCCCTATTGGGGGAAAGCGAATACAAAAAGCAAAGGGGATTCTCACAGGATCAAGGGAAGACGGCCATTGTGGTGAACGGGCCCACGTCTATGAGAATCGATGATATCTGCCGGGCTTTTGGAGCGGAACTGCACAGAGCCGAAGTAGGAGAAGCAAATGTGGTGGGAAAAGCCAATCTCCTTCGCTCTCAGGGATACTACGTTCCCCTATTGGGTGAAGGATCGAATGGAGGAAACATTACCCATCCTGCTGCTGTGCGAGACCCCCTTAATACGATTGGAGCCCTTATTAAACTCATGAATCTGGTTAAGGATGATCAAGGTCCTGGTTTATTCGAGATGTGGTGTAAGAAGTCTGGTCAAGCAGAAGCTTATAAGGATGACTTTAGCCTCACGGACATTCGTAAGACTCTTCCCTCCTGGATTACTACCTCTGCCTATGAAGCAGAAGCTATTCTTAAAATCAAAAGCACTAATCATGGTCAACTAAAGAAATCCTATGAAAGCCTCTTCCTGGACAAATGGAAGGGAGAAGCTACCCAGTTAGAATCCCAATTCGGTATTCATAGCTGGGAAGAAATCAACTATGAAGGGGGAGAGGTCAAAGAAGGTTTTGGACCTGATTACCGCTCGGGCTTGGAAAAGGGAGGATTTAAAATCCTTTTCCGTAACAAAGAAGGCGAGCCAATTGCTTATCTATGGATGCGAGGATCGGCTACAGAACCAGTATTCCGGGTTATGGTGGATGTGAAAAGCTCAGAACCTGCCCAGGAAAAAGCCCTCCTCCAATGGCATAGGAATCTCGTTATAGAAGCGGATAAGAAGAATCAGGAGTCCCTATCATGATCATAATGACACTCTTGGTTCTCCTGTGGGGGATCTTCCTGGGAATGATAGTTGGTTCTACAGCAGTAGGAACAGGACTTATAGGAACACCATCCCTTATCTTTCTTTTTCATTTAGAGCCTTTAATGGCCATAGGAACCATGAGTGTAGCCGGTACTGTTATGATGATATCCGGCGCCTTAAAACATTATAAAAATGGCTATCTACAACCAAAGATAGCCATTCCCTTTATGATCACAAGCTTTCCTGTTGCCTTTTTTACCGGGCTTCATGGGAAGGTAGTCAATGAATACCTCCCCTTAAGTATTATTATGGGAGTCCTCATTATTGGATCCTCCCTCTTTCTGATTATTCGATTATTCAGGAAAAATGAAGAAGATGCCTCTTTTTCTATACAAAACTGGCAAATCATAGCCAGTCCCCTCTTGGGAGTCATTACGGGGTTCCTGATGGGAGCCACCAGTATATCCGGGTCGATTATTCTACTGTCATTCCTGATTATATTAAGACTACCAGAGCGTTTTGCCGTTGGAACAGCCAGCATTGTCGCCGGACTGACCTTAGGAATCTCTTCCATAGCCCATATTATGTCCAGCCATGTAGACTACTCCATAGCGCTTCCTCTGATACCGGGAGTGGTAGGGGGAGCCTATCTGGGAGCGCATTTGTCCCAGAAGATTCCCGTTAAGGTCATTCAAATCTTATTGATCATTATATTAATAGGAGCAGGGATAGCCATTCTACTTAAATAGTGTAGATGAACTGTTCTCCCCGTTTTTGAATCTCATCAATCAATTTATCCATGGTGATATCCAGATAATTCTTAATGATCAATGTTAAATCTTCCCATACAAAATCAATTTGTGAGGGCTTTGTCCTTTCCCGTGTCAGAGACAAAGAGCCTTCTAACACTTCAAGAACGTCCAGTAAGGTTATAGCAGAAGGGGATTTGGCTAAGGCATAGCCCCCCTTGGCTCCTCTAAAACTTTTTACAAGACCCCCTCTTTTTAAGAGAACTAATAACTGTTCTAGATAATGCTGGGGTATATCCTTTTGCTTGGATATATCCTTGATCTGCACCGATCCGCTTTGATAGTTTTCTGTCAGATAGATGACGGCTGATATGCCGTACAATCCCTTAGCTGATATGGTGAACAAAAATTACTCCTTGAAAGGGATATGGTTATACTAAGACTAACCTATAAACCTGGAAAAGTCATCCCGACGTTTTAACTTAAAACTAACTATCCCGACCGCTCTTGTCAAGTTTATCATATTACAACTTAACATTGTGCATATCACAACACTAATGCATGGTTTTTTCTTGATAAGCAACGAGCTCTAAGGTAACATAACAGAACGAATTAAGGAGGTCCCTATGGGATATCAATTAAGAAGCGCTACAACAACAGTTGGACGTAATATGTCAGGAGCCAGAGCCCTTTGGCGGGCTAATGGAGTCAAGGAAGAACAATTCGGTAAACCTATTATTGCTATTGCCAATTCTTTTACTCAATTCGTCCCCGGCCACGTTCACCTCCACGATATAGGTCAGAGGGTTAAGAAAAAGATTGAAGAATTAGGATGCTTTGCTGCCGAATTCAACACCATTGCCATTGATGACGGTATTGCTATGGGCCATGACGGTATGCTTTACTCCCTCCCTTCAAGAGAACTTATTGCGGACTCTGTGGAATATATGGTCAACGCCCACAAGGCAGATGCTCTTATTTGTATATCCAATTGTGACAAGATAACTCCGGGAATGCTCATTGGAGCCATGCGCCTGAATATACCAACCATCTTTGTGTCCGGTGGACCTATGGAAGCAGGAAAAGTTGGTGATGATAAATATGACCTGGTAGATGCCATCGTTATGGGTGCCGATCATCGGGTAGATGATAATTTATTAGAACAGGTAGAACGTAATGCCTGTCCGACTTGCGGCTCCTGTTCCGGAATGTTTACAGCCAATTCGATGAACTGCCTCAATGAGGCTTTGGGATTAGCTCTCCCGGGGAATGGAACCATTGTGGCGACCCATGCCAATAGATTAGAACTCTTCGATAAGGCGGCCGAAAGGATTGTTAACCTTGCCTGGGAATATTACCGGGAGGGGAACGACAAAGTTCTTCCAAGAGCCATTGCCACAAAGGCAGCCTTTACTAATGCTATGACCCTGGACATCGCCATGGGAGGATCCACCAATACGGTTCTCCACCTACTGGCTATTGCCAGAGCAGCAGAGGTGGATTTCACCATGTCTGACATGGATAAGTTAAGCCGTAAGGTTCCCTGCCTCTGTAAAGTAGCACCCAATAGTCATTATCATATTGAAGATGTGAACAGAGCGGGAGGAATTCTTAGTATTCTGGGAGAATTGGAACGAGGCGGCTTACTGGATACTTCTGTAGGCCGTGTAGACTACCCCAGCCTGTCAGAGGCCATTGAGAATCATGATATTAGAAGAAATAATCCTGTCGAAGGAATAAGAATATCCAAATCTGCCCCGGCAGGTGTCTTTAACCTTGTTATGGGAAGTCAGAACAGTCAGTTCAAGGAATTAGACCTGGATCGAGAAGCAGGCTGTCTAAGAGATATAGATCACGCTTACTATAAAGACGGAGGACTGGCCGTTCTCTTTGGTAATATAGCGCAAAAAGGCTGTATTGTTAAAACTGCCGGTGTAGATGAAAGTATCTTCAACTTTACAGGACCTGCCAAAGTCTACGAAAGTCAGGATGATGCTGTTGAGGCGATACTGGGAGGTAAAGTTGTCAAAGGAGATGTGGTCATCATCCGCTATGAAGGACCTAAGGGGGGACCGGGAATGCAAGAGATGCTGTATCCCACTTCCTATCTCAAATCCATGGGTCTAGGTAAAGATTGCGCTCTGATTACAGATGGACGTTTCTCTGGAGGGACTTCCGGTCTTAGCATTGGCCATGCCAGTCCCGAAGCAGCAGCTGGGGGAACCATTGGTCTGATCAAGGATGGAGATACGATTGAGATCAGCATCCCCAACCGCTCTATCAATGTGAAGTTAAGCGATGCGGAACTAGACAAACGTCGTAAGGAAGAAGAAGCCTTTGGTAAGCAAGCCTTCAAACCAAGAGGAAGGGATCGTCAAGTAAGCCAGGCTTTGAAGCTGTATGGTCTTCATGCCGCCAGTGCTGATGAAGGGGCTATGCGCGTCTTACCTGAATAAATTCCAGGAGAAGAGGACTGACTTATGATCGTAAGTTAGTCCTTTTTTTGTGCCCTGAGCACTAGTTTGGATTTTCAGTGAGCTAGTGAAAGATCTTTAAAGGTCTATTAAATAATCTCGAAAGGGCCTTTCAATTTTTTTTAAAGGGCCTTTAAACTTTCTCGAAAGGCCCTTTCGAGATTCTTCTCTAAGGCTTATAATCTAAAAAAGCCCCTCTAGGAGGGGTTTCTGTTAGCTTATTAACGATAAAAAACAGACTAAGGGAGCAGATAAGCCTCGATCAGCTCATCCCAATTGGTATCAGCAAAATCCAGAGAACTTCGATAGGCGGATAAGTCATCAGACAAATCACCTTCAGTTATTTTTGTCGTAGGGAAATATATACCTAAATGATAATCTGCCTCCGAATCTGAACTTGAGGCATAGTAGGATTTATAGGTTTTAATAAAACCTCCGAAATCAGGCAGATCAAGACTCGTATTATCAGCCCAACGATACAGTTCCAATAGATCCCTATAGTGAAATTGAGAGTTATCAGGATCTTTTATAATATATTGGGAAGTATCATCAACAATAGCCAGGCCATTTGCCTGCTCCTCACTGATACGGGCCATTTTATCCATCAAAAGGATATTCCACTTAGCAAAGACAGAACTTTCGATAAACTGGCTCATTTTGGATAGATCATAGAGAGCAACATTACATGTATCCATTCGATAAGACCCATTGAAAATGGTATTACCATAAGCCTCATCATAGGCACTTAAGTATCCCCAGCCAAAGGAAGCAACAGAGGAACGCCTTTGATCAAGGTGTTCCAGGAGAATACGGTAATTATTCCCATAACCGGGAACAGGATAGGGATTGGCCCAGGCAAAATCTGCAATATCTCTTAACTGATAAAGAGTCTCTCCTGTCCCCATAAGACAGGCATCAAAGCCTATTATATCCACTTCATTGCCTGTGAGGGCAGTCTCTATATCCCCGGGACTAAGGTAATGATAAGTAGAACTTCCCTGGCCATCATCTTCATCATGACCTACCCCCATTGCACTGATTCCAGAGTTATAAGAGGACTCATTATACCAGCCATCCCCATGGCCTTCCATGATAAGAGCATAATGGTCAGCAGGATAATTCCCCTTACACCAACTCACAAAGCTACTCAGAGTATCAGGATTGGCCAGATCAAGCTCTTCCTGGGAAGAGGTATACAAGGCTAAGGGTCCGATCTCTAATTCTTCTGAGCCTATGGAATTATCATCCTCATCATGTTGAATACGATAAGCCCGGGTATCACTAAAGCCAATACCAGCAGTATTGGCTGTACTTAGGTCTATTAAAAGAATAACATTGAGATAATCACTTGTGATGGCTGCTTCCATTTCCTGAAAATCATCAAGAAGATCATTATCGAGATTATTATCCCCACTGGCATAAATCATAAGAGTCCAGCTTGTTTTAGAAGGTTCTCCCTCTTCCAAGGTAAAGAGGGAACACCCCATAAAGAGGAGTAGAACAAGAAGGGTTAAGCAAAGCTTAGGCATAGCGAATGGATGTGTTCCCAATTCGTATTACAGATTCAAGATTTAAAGGAACTAACTTCCCTTTAGGAAGGGGCTGGCCGTTAACATAGGTACCATTCGTACTATTAAGGTCTTTGATATAGGCTCTCCCTGCTAAAACCCTGATAAGAGCATGCTGACGGGATATCTGATCATCCTTATCTAAAACGATCTGATTATCCTCTCCCCTGCCAATATAAATGTCCTTAGTAAAGTTAACAGAGCGGTTCCCAATAAAGAGACGGCCCTTTTGTTGTTGTTTATTTTGTCCCTGAGGACTACGTTTATAGAGTGTCTCGTCCATACACAATAATAATATCACGGAAAAAGATAACAAGGTATACCTTTTGGTATAAATAGGAAACAACACTGGATAATCAGTAGAACAAGTCCTACATTATGAATCAAGAATTAAGCCAATGTCAGGAGGAAATACGATGGGTGATAATTTTCAACAAATTCCAGTCAAATTACAGGATCATATTAAAAGACTGGTCAAAATAGCAGGTCTTCCGGATAACGATGATAGTCTTGAACTACTAAGCGGAGGGTGGCTGGAAAAACAGGAAGCCTTTGAACAAGAGCTAGAGAAACTAGGACTTATCACGGTAGAGGAGCTGGCCAAGGATGATCCAAAAGGAGCCCTGGTTCTCACTTATTCAGGTTCCTTAGTGAATATTGGACCATTAATGGAAGGCAATCGTAAGGCTTCCTATGCCAGCATCGGCCTAAGAGAAGACGTTCCTGAAGCGGCAGAAAATGCGGACTCTGAATTAACAGAGGACATTGTTATAGACGGAGAAGTACATTTTTCCAAAGGACCAATCAAGAAGAGTTCTCCTATCTATCAGATAGCTATTCTAAAAGAAGATATGGATCCTGCCGATGAGGAAAGTATTCTTGATGAAGCAACAATGATCATTACAGAGAACTTTATTGAAGTAAATAAAACAATGGTGGTTGATTAATAGATAATGACCGATTACAAGAAAATGCTGGACCGACTAAAAACTATCTTCTTTCGCAAAAAAGTCCTCGATCCTGTGAGTTATTTACAAAAAGTGGATCAAGTGAATGGGATCCTGATGACTGAGGATCAGGATATGCGTCCTGTTGATCAGGGAGGTCTGCCCGGAGGGTTAATAAAACTCCTTCCTGTCGAGACGATTATCATTCCTGATCTTCATGCTCGCATGGACTTTATTCTATCCCTTATGGAAGCTTGTGACTTTAACGGAAGTACAGTATTGGAACGGCTTACCAGAGGGGACCTTCAGATCGTTTGTGTCGGTGATGGTTTCCATGGGGAAGGACGAGTCAGGAATCGATGGCTTCAGGCTTTCGAAGAATTCCAGGGAGGATTCCGAAAACATAAATACATGGATGCAGAGATGAGGGAAAGCTTAGGGTTAATGGAAATGATCATTGAACTCAAGATCGCTTTTCCCCAGCATTTTCATTTTCTGAAAGGTAATCATGAAAACATAGCCAATGAAAATGGTAATGGGAACTATCCCTTTGGCAAGTTCGCCATGGAAGGACAAATGGTAACCGACTGGGTTCAGATGTATATGAGTGATGATTTTTTTGCCAGCTACTATGATTTTGAAGCAAACCTGCCTCTAATGGCCTTGGGAAGTCACTTTATCGTCACCCATGCCGAACCAGCCCGTTTCTACAACACAGAGGAAATCATCAATTACCGAACGAAACCGGAAGTTATCTATGGTCTAACCTGGACAGCAAATGAGGAAGCTGAAAAGGATAGTGTCAACCGAAGTTTGGAACACTTTCTGGGAAAAACGGATAAGGTCTTCCACTTTGGAGGCCATCGTCCCATTGCAGGTAGCTATTTTACAAGAGCCAATGGTAAATATGTCCAAATCCACAACCCAAACCGATTTATTGTAGCTTGGCTTCCTGTGGAAGGAAGTATAAACTTGGATACCCATATCTTTGAGATACCCAATATTACTTTAAAGGACGATTATGCCTAGGATACCTGAAGAAATAGGAAAATACAAAGTAGATTCTCTGGTGGCTAAGGGAGGAATGGGCGCTGTCTATAAAGGACATCACCCTACTCTTAATACAGAGGTCATACTCAAAAAACTTACCTTAAGAGGTAAAAAAGCCATAGCAGAAAGGTTCAAAAGGGAAGCCCGTCTGATGATGGAATTCAAACATGAAAACATTGTTGACGTGTATGACCACTTCAAAGAAGGAACCAGTTACTACATCGTTATGGAATATGTAGATGGAACGGCACTGGATAAACTCCTCAAACAAGAACGCTACCTTTCAGAGGAAATGGCTTTATTAATATTTTATGATTCCTGCCGGGCTCTGCACTATGCCCATAAGAAAGGGGTCGTTCATAGGGATATCAAGCCCGGGAATATCCTTTTAAGCCGAAGAGGCGAGGCCAAGTTAGTGGATTTTGGGATTGCCTCCAGCAGAGAAGATCAGGAAGAGGGCTTAACCCAGGATGGAATGACCCTGGGAACCCCCTCCTATATGGCACCGGAACAATTTGAAAGCACAAGGACAGTGGATCTTCGGGCGGATGTGTACTCCATGGGGGTTATGCTCTATGAGATGGTTACCGGGAAGAAGCCCTATCCCGGATCCTTTAGTGCGGAATTATTAGGTCAGATCCAGAAAGGAAAATACACAAACCCCCGTAAGGTAAATCCTCAGGTAGGCAAACTAAGCCAGAAGATCATTAAAAAGTGTATGAGTCCCAAAAGGGAGAAAAGGATTAAGGACCTAAGCCGTGTGATTAATCTTTTACAAAGGCATTTCCGTAAGAAAAACCTTTCAGAGCTTCGTAAAAAACTCCATTGTCTGGTAGAAGAAAAGAAATACACACCACCAGAACCAACGAAGAAGTTCCAAAAACTAAAAAAAACCATCCTTGTGGCCTTAGGACTGGGAGCTCTGGGATTATGTGGTTTTGCCCTCTTCAAATTAGGGCTGCATAATGAAATACTGCCTAATACAAGATATGGCGCCCTCGTTCTGCAGGCAGAAACCCCCATAGATGACCGTCTTCCCCAGGACCACTTTATATCAGCGATTATTTATCAGGATAAGGACAATGAACCTATTAGGATAAATGATAAACCCTTGAACTTTCACCTTTTGAAATCAACACCGGAAGACAAGTTCTATACATTCAAGTCCCTCAAACAATATCTACCTGCAGGAGAATACCGGATTAAGTTCATACTGGATGACCAATTGAACTGGCATACGATTACCCTTAATCCCCGGCCTGTTCAGAAACAGGAGATTCATACAAAGAAGGGGCGTATTGTTTCGATCAAGAAATCCTCGAGCCGGGCTCTGCCTCTGACGACAGAGTTAAAATTCTGGGATTACTTTACCGGGGAAAACCTTACAGGACCAGCTCAGGTTTATATGTTCACTAATGGCAAATGGCTGCCTTTAACCAATAGTCGAAAAGCCGGTCTAATGACAGGAGAAACCTATCAATTCCGTGTTGTTCTTAAGGGATATACTGAAAAGTACTACCATTTGATTGTCGAAACAAACCAGACAACCCTTCATTTGGAAGCGGCCCTCTTACCAGAAAAGGGGTCCTTAGAGATAAAGATTCCTACTAAAGGGTTTCGTTGGACGATAGAAGGGGATCAACGCAAACTTCCAGAAGGTAAAATTAAAGGAACCCAAACCCGGGAGCTGAGCCTCTATCCAGGGGAATATCAACTGACCCTGACCAGAGCCGGTAAGAAAATAAAAGAAAGTCTACTCATAAATGGCGGAAAGTCAGTGACGAAAGAAGCTCTTTACGACAATAAGATCCTGACTCTTGAATAGGAGGTTACATGTCAACTTTTATTAAACGATTACTGATTGTAATCGTTGGCATACTAGCCGGTGTGGCAGTATGGCCATTGATGGAAATAACAATTAGCTTTCAAAGGGCCTTTCCCAGCTATCTCATATCTATCCTTGTTCAGGGATTACTCATTGGTGCTGTTATGGGAGCCTTCCTGGGAAGTGCTGAAGGTTTACTCACCAAGAATAGTAATAAAACCAGTACTGGGGCCATCATCGGAGGGACGATTGGTGGTATAGGTGGAATTTTAGGATTCTTTCTAGCCCAGAACCTTATTCTTTTTGTGGGGAACCTTCATATAATGGATGAGAGTCTTCTTAAGACTTTTGGCTGGATTATCCTGGGAATGTTCATTGCCATAGGAGAAGGAATACGTTCCAGATCTATTAAGAAGATACTAATAGGATTAGGTGGGGGTATCATTGGGGGCTGTGTAGGAGGATTGTTTATTGAAAAATCTGCCGAAATAGCACCTCATTTTATTTATAGCCGTCTCTTCGGTCTCATCATATTTTCTGGAACAATCGCTCTTGCCTATAGTCTGCTGGAATCGGGTGTTACCTACGGCGTTATTAGGGTCTTGAATGGGAAGTTCAAAGGAAAGCAATTCCCTCTGGTCAGATCCAAGTCTCTCATTGGGGCAAGCCGTAAAGTGGATATAAGCTTGTCAGGGTATACAGGCTTAGCCCAGGAACATGGGGTGATTCAGAAGAAAGGTAAGAAGTTGTATCTCCTTTCTTTGACCAAAACCCATCCTCTTCTTCTTAATGAGCATCCTGTCAAAGAACAGGAACTCAAATGGGAGGATGTTATCCAGGCAGGTGATCTTAAGCTGCTACTGACCTCACTAGGAGGACAATAATGAATAAAATACTAGCTTTTCTTTTTATAGGAATCAGTGCCTCTCTGGGGGCTATTAACGTTAATCTTAATCAGATTGACACAGCACGTCTGCTCTTGAATCAGGAAGTGGATCTGTATTTTAGTGTAACAGATGGCGATTCCTCCCCTCTTAAGGATATCACCATCGATCAGGTAAAGGTATCAGAAAGCTATGATGGGGGTGCCTTTGATAATCCTAAAGTCCCTTTACAATTAACCAGAATGGCTGACTTAGACAGGGGTATTAACTTCTTCTTCCTTATTGATAACTCAGGAAGTATGTATGACGGTAAGGGGGAACTTCCTGCCAATCAGGCCAAGAATGCCCTCCTCCGCTTTGCCGGATCTATCTCCAATCCAAAGGACACCATTGGATTAGCCAGCTTTAATACCCATTATGTACAGCATATTGAACCGGGAACACATGATAGGGTCTTGGGAACTTATCTGGATAGTATTATTAAACCAGAGGGAAAAGACGCTTACACAGAATTATTTTGGGCTATTGATTTGGCTTCCCGGAATATGACCGATGTATATGGACGTAAAGCTCTTATTGTTTTATCTGACGGTGAAAATTTCAGTTATACAGAACATTTGAATCAACCTCATCCCGAGTTCGGTGAAGTCCAGGGAAGCTCTCTTATTTCTTTGGAAGCTTTGAAGAAAGCAGGGGTTAGTTTGTTTGCCATCGATTTTGGTGGTCACGGAGATCCTGCCTTACGGGAGCTGGCCATTAAATCTGGGGGAACCAGTTACAAAGCCTATAACCAAGAGGAATTACTGGGAGTCTATAAGGATATCAAAGAAAGAATCCTAACAGAATACGTAGCCACCTACAGAGCTAAACAGCCAAGAAGTGACAAACAATTTGTTAGAATCGACATCGATTATGGTCAGGAACAGAACCGGGCAACCCAATATTTTTATTCTGAAAACCTAATGGGAGAAGCCGCTCTAGCAGATCCCCTGCCATACCTGATATTATTTCCCTTAGCAGGTTTAGTTTTATCCCTCATTGGTTTTATCAAATGGGAATCAGCAGCCAAGGTTGCAGGCTTAGAGGTTATTGGGCCTAATAAACGTTCTGTTAGCTCAGGGACAATTGCCCTTAACCAGGCAAACACCGTTATTGGAAGTTCTACAGAAGCTAATCTTACCATTAGTGGCCAACCTTCTATAGCCGATGAACACGTGACTGTTATGAGAAATGATAAAACAGGGGACTATACTCTGGTATCTAAGTCGGAAGTTATGGTAAACAATAATCCTGTTAAGAAACGAAAGTTAACTTCCGGAGATGTTATTAACATTGAAGGAACGACGATCGTTTTCGATGAGCCTAAGAAATAAAGAAAGGAGACGGTCATGGTGGAATGGTTAGTGAGTTTTTTCCCCGTATTGGTGGTGGCTATATTGATTTTCAATATCTACCAGAAGAAATACGGAGAACAGGGAATACAAAAAAGGATGGCTACATTTTTCATGGCCGCAGGGGTACTTGGTTTATTCGCTGTCATAACCTTTCTGAAGCATAAAGGCTTACCCGTTTACTATGCTATGATTTACCTTGTAGCAGTGGTGGTTTCCTTTATCCTGAATCGTAAAAGAGCCTGGCCTTACAAACTCAAATGTGAAGTCTGTGGTCAAAGACTGGGATGGGAAGATGTTTTATTCCTTGATGGGAACACTCACTCTTCCTGCAGGCCTGTTCCTACCGAATCTATTGAGGAAGCCACAGAATAGGAAGTCTGGATATTCCATTCTTCCTCTAGTCGCTCTTGGAGAGCTTCTTTATCAAAATCGTTAAATAAACCGGTAATGGATTCCATAGGAGGAGCAAATAATCCTATTTGTTCCTCTGTCAGGGGATGCTCCATCCCCAGAGCAAAGGAATGCAATAAGAGTCTATTACTATCAAAATGATCACGGAACAAATAATTATGACGGGAATCCCCATAGGTGGTATCTCCTATAATGGGATGGCTTAGCTTTTCCATATGGATACGAATCTGATGTCTTCTCCCTGTGTGTGGCTTTACAAGGAGGAGAGTAAGTCTTGTGGTTTCGTATCGTCCACAAGGAAGGGGAAGTTCTATCCTTTGGAGAGGTTCATAATAGGTTTGAGCTTCTACCCTTCTTAAAGGACCATCATTTTTGATGGTTTTAATGCTTTTATCAATAAGACCTGCTTCTTCTATCCATCCTCGTACAACAGCAAGATAGGCTTTATTTACCTGTCTTTCACGGAAGATACTTCCTAATTGAGCTGTTATTTCCGGATTCTTACCAAAGAGAATAATCCCGCTAGTGGCACGGTCTAAGCGATGAATAGGATGAAGACTTAGTTTTGTCTGCTCCCTTAAAAGACCTACCAATGATATGCGATCTGAGGATATAGCCGAACGATGAACAAGTAATCCCGAAGGCTTATGAGCCGCTAAAAGATTGTCATCATGCCAATAATGTATAGGGAATGTAGGAGAGGCCTGTTGTTTTAACATCTTCTGTTGTTGGATTATTGTTTCTGGTTGGTTCGCTGGGATCATTCATAGGGTTATACAATAGTGCTGATATAATAGCAATAATCAGAGGAATAAAGAGAAAAGGAAGGATTTTCTTCCAGTAACGTGTCAGACCACCTAAGCTTTGGGATAGTCCTTTCTTTGTTTCTGGTGAGATTTCTGTTTTATGTACATTTTCTGCCTCTACAGGGGGAGCCTTTTCTGAGGGATCTTTTCTGGAGGGGGCCTTCTTTCTTGCTTTCTTTGGTTTTCTGGTTTCTGAATCTTTTGTATCCGCAGTTGTAGTCTTTTTGTTTATTCCTGTCCTGGTTTCTAAGTGTTTTGCCTCTTCTATTTCAAAGAGATCATCTATGGAGTCCAGTTTGATCCCATCTTCCTTACCTGCTTCCTGATACGCTTTGTAGCTTGTTGTGCTGTTCTCTTCCCTACTTTCTATTTGAGGAGCTTTACTATCCTTTGAAGTTTTATAGTTTAAACCTTTTGATGTATCTTCGAGGGGATCATTTTCAATGGTAGTTTCAATACCTGTGGTGACTGGTCTAGGTTCCTCCAAAGAAGGAGTACTTGCTTTGGGGGTGGACTTTTTGCTTTGAGGAGCCTCTGTCTCATGTTCCTCCGATGCTATTCTATCCCATTCAGGGAGAGGGGCTCTGTCCTGTTTTTTATCCCCTCCCTGATTTGAACTAATTCGTAAAGATTCGAGATCCTCTCCTTTACTGCTATCTTGTTCCCGCTCCAGGGAGATACCCAAGCTTCCTCTATCAGCAGCTTCCTGATGATCAGAGCTTTGATTATCCCGATTATTTAATTCAATATTACGTCTGTCTTCATAGGAGATGTCGAGAAAGTTCTTTCTCGATTTCATCGTATCCTGTTCTAAACTGTGAAATTCTTCGGGGACGTTTTCTTCTGGTTCTGGGACATCCTCCCCTTCCAGAGTTAGGTTTCTTAAGGATTTAAGTGATTTATGACTTAATTTTTTGCGGATATCAATAAGCTTTAGATTGGCAATGGTCGCTAAATTAGGTGGCAAGGGTAATTGAACTTTAGACAATATAATATAGAGAAGATCCCTGTTCTGAGCACTGAGATCGGGACGGCAAATGAGCCCGGATAAATACAATATGGCTTCACTTCCTCTCTTTTTCGGAACCCGCTGGAAACCTCTGGCGATTCTGTCATAGCTGTTGCGTATATCAAAGACGACTCTCGAAGTAATGTCATAGATGAGGTCTTCCGGTAATGGGGCGCCTTGAGGGAATAGGTGGGTAATCAGGAACTGGAAATCTACCACATAGATCTTGTTCATTAGGTAGTCCACTGTTTTTTCTGTGATTCTATCCAGATCAACCCCTAACTTGGAGAGCAATATGAGAGATATGATAATCTCTTCTTTTGAGCTATCTGCTTGACGCATTTTTAAGTAGAGAGCACTTTGAAGAGCTTCTTTCATCTTGCCTTTAGCTTTTTTGATAACCTCTGTGATGAGTGCTTCTGTCTGGCTGGTCCATTTGTAAAGATTGGCCACGTTATAGAGTTCTTGTAGTTTATCCTGCAAGTCCTTTGTTATCATTTATATCCTCTCCTTATAATTATCGTAGTTATAGCCCCAAAAAGGAAATATTTTTTGACACTCCCCCTCGGGTGTACTTTAATTTAAGTTAGGAGTGCGTTCCTATTGAACAATTCCGAAGGAGATTATATGAGTGAATCCCTTCCCAAACGAGGGAGTATGGCGATGCTGGACAAGGTGCTTGAACTACGGAAGGCCCTTCCTGCTAAGGTCAGACCTAGGACAGCAGAGAACAAACCTGGAGCTCTTATTGATTTTAGGGGAATAGCAAAAGAGTATTTTATCGTTGGAGATCTCCATGCTAATTTGCATAATTTCAAATGCATATTAGAAACAGATGATATAGAAAATAAGCTTGATCAGGATAAAGCTATTCTTATATTAGTGGGCGATGTTATTCATGATGACCGTACAGGATATCTAACAGAGATGGAACCAAGCCTGGAATTATTAGAATTAGTTCTAGAATGTATGGTCCGTTGGCCCCAGAATTTTATATTCCTTCAAGGCAACCATGATACTTTTAACCACTTACTTGTTAAAAGCGGGATCAAACAGGCTAAGTATTTTGATGAATTTTTGGTCGCACACAGAGGTGAGGAGTACAGGAATAAGGTGGAGGAGCTGTTCAATACCCTGCCCCTTTTTATCATGGCAGATGCTTTTCTTTGTGTGCATGCCGGTCCCGTCAGAGGAGGATGTACAAGAGATCATCTTATTGAAATCCGCCGTTATGAAACTGATGCCTTTCAGCTCATGTGGAACCGTATTAACACCATTGGATCCTTAGCTAACAACAAAGAATATACAGAAGATGATATTAATAAAACTAAGGAGTTATTGGGAGTCGATCCGGATATTTATTTTATTGTGGGTCACAATCCTCTGTATAACCTGGGTGGAGATGAATCGGTTTGGTTCAATATTATGGGGGCTAAAAACTATATCATTATCTACTCCTCAGTACAGGAAACCTGTCCTATCATCAAGTTCAGTAAAAACAGTTATGAACATGAATTGATTCATGTAGACCTCAAAATTCAAAAAAGCCGCTTTTTTCTAGGAGATATCTATTAATTAGCCATTGGAGGGGTTTTATGGCCAAAAAGAATTTCGATATTGCAAGTGAAATATCTAAAGATGAACGTTTAACAAAAATGCTGGACTATCACACGACCTTTGAAGAATCATTGGAAAAGTTTTCAACCGATGATTTTCTCGAACCGGATGAATATATGGACATACCGTTCTTTGCTACAACGAGAGACTATATAGGAGCTTATGAAAAGGAAGATCCTAATGCTAAGTGGATCATTAAGAAAATCCCAAAAGAGGAAGCCCGGCAATTCCAGTTTGGGGAGATCTGTTATTTTCTTAACTACTTTACAGGAAATACAGCAGCGCCCTCTTTGGTAACAAAACTGGGAGGAGAGTATTATCGGGCCAGTAAGATCATGATTAGAACGGAACAGCTTAGTGGGGCACCGTATCTGGAACAAAAGGTGATGAGAGACCAGTTAGCTTTGGATCTGATTAACAGCTGGGTCACCTTTGATGAGGACCGTAATCCTAATAACTACTTAATCTATTACACTCCTGGCAACTTCCCTATCATCATTACAATCGACTTTTCCAATGTAGATCTCATGGATACTAAAATGAAAATTAAAGGGACAAAGGATACTTTTGGCTGGGAAAGGCCTGGTAAAACCAGATATATGACACCTTTAAAGACAGAATTGTTTTATACCTATTCCTGGGATTTCTTCAAAAAACGTTTTGATGCTTTTGACTCTATTCAGAAGAAAGATCTGGAGAAGATCTGTAATCATGTTTTTAAGGATGTTCCTAAAGGGGAGAGAACAAAATTAGCTGATACGATCACCGCCAATATTATGAAAAGACGTGATTACATAAGAGATTATTTCTATAGCTGGTATGGAGATGAAAAGATAAAAACTTTACAGGAACGGTCTGTTCATGAAATGCGAGAGGAATATGGCATTATGGGTTCCAGCTTCCTTAGTACACAGGAAGATTTTGAGAATGAGTAACTAATTATTATACTGAATATAGATCTAATTAAGGAGCGCTAATATGTTTCCTAAATATATGAGTATATTCAGTATTTTAATTATTGTGGGCGTCACAGCCTCTGCCCAGAATAGGGAGGCCCCTCGACAAGAAAGAGACAATTTTGTGGACCGGGAAATCAAAGGTTCTCTGGTTAAACGTTCAGAATTGTTTACCATCCAGGATTTTGACAACACCGTCAATGAAGAGGACCTGATCACAGTCCCATTACAGAACCATCAGGACTATACAATTACCTCTTCCGGGAGTTACTACCTTAAGGGGGTACACTCTGATACGACTATTATTATTGACCTGGCTAAGACCTCGGCTACAGTACAGCTTGTTATGGAGGATCTGAGTATTAATAACAAGGATAAACCAGCCCTTTGGGTTAAATCCAAAACAGCATTGTTAATCAACCTGAGGGGTTCCAATTCTCTTACTGGAAAGCAAAGTCATTCCAGTAGGTATAAAGAGGCCAAAGGGCTTATTTATAGTCCTTATGATATTACTTTCAAAGGAAAAGGTTCTCTCTTGATTAATGCCCAGGCCAATGATGCTATAAAAACAAATGGAATTGTGAAAGTAATAGGTTCTACATTAAATATTCAATCCTACAAGGATAGCATCGATGCCGAAGGAGCTATTCGTCTACTTAATGCTCAAATCAGTCTTGTATCCCAGAAAGATGGTATTAGAAGTACAAGTGACAAGACCCCTGACAATAGTTACCTTTATATCAATAATTCCACCATAGAGCTTTCTACTGTAGAGGATGCTTTACGGGGGGATAGTTTTGTTCAGATTGATAGTGGATTTATTAATATTGCTGACAGTGGAGAAGGAATTGAAGGAACGCAAGTCCAAGTCAATGGAGGCACGATTAATCTATATGCAAGAGATGATGGAATTAATGCTTCTAATAAGTCCTCCCGTTCTATGTTGATACTCATTAAGGGAGGTAATATTAAGATAAAAATGGCTGAGGGTGATACAGATGCCTTGGATTCTAATGGCGATCTCCATATTCTAGGAGGAATTCTTAATATTGAAGCCCGCTCCCCCTTCGATGCGGATGGAGAGTTCCTTTTCAAGGGTGCTGTCGCTACCGTTAATGGTCAAACAGTCGATGAAAGCAATTACAGGCAGTTCAAAAGCCGTTGGTGACTGGCAAGTTCTGTTGGGATATAAAAAAAGTCCGGCACCCTAAGCCGGACTTTTCCATTAGTAATAAGATTCTTAGTCGTCCTTTTTAGGAGCCGCTTTCTTAGGTGCCGCCTCAGCTTTAGGCTTGGGAGGAGTAGCGGAATCACCTGCTTTTGGTGGTTTTGGATTTGCAGCAGGACCGCCCTTTTCTTCCTTATGATCGATTTCGTTTCTGGGTGCCACTTCAAAATCCTGATAACGCATTCGTACCAGAAGAACTTCTGGAATAACTTCCTTAAGTTTCTTATTAGCATCAAAGAAGAAATTACGTATCTTGGAAGAGTGAATGGCAATCTCCTCTGTCTGAGCATCAATGGAATCCTGTCGTTCCAATTGACCGATCTTATCCAGTATATCGAGGATTACACGATTCAAAGAATCCTCTTGTCCTTTTTCTTCATCAAGGTGTTTACCTAATGAGTTTAAGTCTGACACGGACAGACTGTAGATATTGTATCCATCTTCCGGACTGTTATACAGAGCCTGTAATACTCCCAGTATAATAGACAGAGTTTTAGGGTACATTCCTCCAGGATGTCGTTCTGCAAGTAAGGCGAACATAGCCTGTGAGATCTTTCTATTAGGTTGAATAGAGCTAAGGAAGAGAAAGGGATCTCTGTCTCCTACAAGAGCATCAATAACCCAATGGTTTCCTATCTCCAGGACTTTGATGAATAAGGGATAATTCTCGTTTGTTAAACCAGTTTTACTTAGGAAACGAGAATATGTAATTGCCGCTTCAACAGCTTCTGAAGTACGACAGGCAAGAATGCCGTTCAACATACTGTTTTCTATATAACCAATGTCTTCATTGGTAAAAATTCTTTCTTTATCAAGAATAATCATTACCTTTTACTCCTTTGCTCTTAGTTTACGAAAACTTTGGTAGGTGCGATTTCCTTGACAAGGTAATCTGATTTAACCAATAGAACCTGAGGAATAGCATCTTCAAGCTTCTTACGTCGATCAAAGAAATTACTTCTAATGAGCGTAGCTTGTCGAGCAACTCTTTCCATAGCTTCGTCTCCGATACCTTCGAGAAGACTGATCTTATCAAGGATATCCAATATAACCTGATTAATAGGATCCGCCTGACCAAGGTCCTTATTTAAGTGCTTACCTAAGTTGTTTACATCATTGATGGATACTGGGTGAATGTTGTATCCATCTTTGGCATAACAATAGGCAACTTGTAAGACTCCAAGCGATATGGCAAGTGTCTTTGGATAGATTCCACCTGGATGCCAGTTGGTCAACAATCTGAAACAGGTAGATACCAAATGCTTGGTAGGCTGTATGGGGGTCAACAGTAGAAAGGGATCTCCTGAACCGATGAGCTCATCAATAACCCAGTGGTTATCGATTTCCAGAATCTTTAGAAAAAGTGGGTAGTTCTCGTTCGTAAGGCCGCTTTCTCTGAGGAACCGAATATATGCGATAGCGGCCTCAACTCCTTCACTAGTTCGACATCCGAAAATGTTGTTTATGATGGAGTTTTCCACCCTCGCTATGGATTCCAGTGACCATACTTTGTCGGTGAATTCGTCGTTTTGTGCTGTCATTCTTCACGACTCCTTGAGTGGTTTGGTTTTCCTGGGGGGGACGGCCCCATCCAGGTATTTTACTCTCTGAACTAACAGTTCAGGAATTTTATCCGAAAGTTTTTGAGTTGGATCGAGGAAGACATTCCGGATATTAATGGCATGGTTGGCAATCAACTCCAGGGCTTCGTCGTTACTCACGTTTATGATGTCCCCGATTTCACCGAAAAAGTCCAAGATTTTTCGATTGAGAGGGTCGTTCTGATCCTTTTCAGGATCCAGGTTTTTACCTATGGCATTCAGTTCATCCATACTGATCTGGTATTTCTTGTACCCTGCAATAGGATCGATATAGGTTCTCAACAGAACTCCCATCACTAACAACACCAGCTTCTCATGCAGAGCTCCAGGTTGAAATTGATAGAGTATCTGAACAAATTCATGGATCATATAAGGACTTGTCTCCACAACATCAAAATAGGTAAAAGGATCCTTTTGACCAATGAGAGCTTCTAATACATGGGGATTTCCATTTTCCATGATCTCAATAAACAGAGGATAGTTGTCGGGATTAAGTCCTACATAATTAAGATATTTGGCGAACTCAATAGCCGCATCTACCCGGTGTGGTTCGTCTGCTCTGATAATGTAGTCAATGGCTTCAAGTCGAAGCTTAACTAACTCTTCTTCAGAGATGACGTTCTTCCATTCAGCGCCTTTCATCCTTCCTCCTAGTCCTGATATACATAGGGTGGTTTAATACCATCCGTAAAATCCGGGTCGAGCTCAAGCAGGATAGACGGAATGCTTTGATTCAAATGACGAGTATCATCAAGGAAGTTTGAACGTATCTTGCCTGCATGTTTCGCTAGTGTGTATTTAGGACCTGACTTCTCTTCCCAATCCAACTCATCCAGGTGCTTTAGAATATCAAGCATGATACGGTTTACGGGAAAATCCTGCTTCTTGGTTTCATCCAGGAATTTAGCAAGCTTATTGATCTCTTCAATATCTGGAGAGTACAGGTCGTATCCTTCTTGAGGAGATAAGTAAACATTGTTTAAAAAACCAAGAAGAATCACAAGAACCTTTTCGTAGATTCCTCCTTTCTTATTAGCTTCTAGTAACTTAAATACTTGGTTAACAAGACCATAGGTTGGTGTTATACCGTCAAAGAAATGCTCCAGGTCCTTCCCCTCTGTCAAAGCATCTATAACGTACTTGTTTCCAATTTCCATGCAACGGAAAAACAGGACAAAGTTATCAGGCTGTAATCCCCATTGGTTTAGGAAAGAGGCATAAGTAACAGCGGACATAACCGCATGTTCCTCCTTCACCTGAAAAACCTCATCCATATAGCGCAATTTGAACTTATCGCTAGTTTCTCTAAATGCTTCTTTTATGGACACTATCAGTAAACCTCCCTCAATACGGGTTTCTAATAGAAAGTCTTAGAAATGATTCGCGATTTGTCAAATTTCCGGTGTTTTTTTTTAGAAAAAAGTAAAAAACATTGATTTTAGGCCTATTTTACGATTGACAGGCCTGTTTTCAGGCCAGATTAAAACTGTCAGGTTTGATGGATCTTCTCTTTTTTACTCTAGTTAGAAGTTCTTCAGGAATGATATCAATAAGGGATTTATTCTGATCAAAAAAGGCTAGTCTTATCTGGATAGCCTGGAAGGCCATAAGACGGATTTTCCAATCATCTGATCCGATTCCCATGTCATGAAGATTCTCTAATATACGCAACAGTACTTTGTTGACTTGATCAAATTGATCTCGTGATTCATCTAGATATTTACTTATGTTATTCAGCTCACTAAGGGTAAAAGGATAGATATCAAAACCGTCAACAGAACGTTTGTATGCAATATCGATAACCCCCAATAATGCCAATAGGACTTTGGGATAAAGGTGGCCTGGATTGTGAAAAGCTAGAATCTTAAAGGTTTTACTCAAGATTAACCTTGTGGGAGTAATATTTCTCATCATAATAAAGGGATCACTATCAACAACAAGGGCATCCACTACATATTCGTTATTGGTCTCTAATAGATCCAGGACAAAGGAAGCATTTTTATCTCGTATACCCATATGATATATCATACTGGCTAAGCCTATAGAAGTGGAAACACGAGAGCTGCTATTGCATTGGAGAGCATCATCAATCATGAAGACTCTAAAGTCTCTGTCCTGAATGAGATCATAATTATTATTATCAAAAGAGGAATCTTTGATCACATTATTATATCGGTTGATTCAATAATTATCCTTTAATTATTCCTTTTTTTGTAATTTGGATAACCATCTCTTATACTTATCCACATGGAGGAGGTGCTGGATGTTGGATATCTTGCTGGTTATTGGAATATTCATAATTGCAATAGAACAGCTTTTTATCATTGTGCTGTATAGGCCCAAGAAGGCAGATAAGGTCATAGTAAAAGAGCCAACACAACAACCTTTGGTTGTCGTCAATGTAACATCCGGTTCTGGAGAACCCTCAGTAAACACAACAGCTCCATCTATACCTGTTGAGAAGGAAGAAACTCAAGGGGAACCGTCTCAACCAGCTTCGTCCGAAGCGCCTCCTAAACCTCCTCCTCAGCCAGAACCTAAGCCGGTCTATTCAGAACCAGCGCTACCAAAAGATCCCGACCCCTTACCTACCCAAGAACCGCCATTCAATCCGAATATTGTCAAATGTCCGGAATGCGGTAAAGAGAATTCGATCTTTCGCGATAAGTGTTTTAACTGCAATACAAAATTACCCAGAAGTTAAGGATTTTTTCTTTTCTTTTGAGCCAGACGACTAGGGGCTTCCTTAAGCATTTTGACTCTGGGAAGATATAAGTTCCACCTCATGGCAGCGAGACGGACGATAAAAGTGACAATAACAGCCACAACCATGGGAGCATGAGGAAAATCTGGAAATATAATAGGGAACAAATAGGGACTAATAACAATAATCAGGCCACCGATGGCCGCTGCTGTCGCATAAAAATCTGTTCTGATTATGGCAGGGATCTCCCTAACCATTATATCCCTAATAACACCCCCACCAGTAGCAGTGATGACAGCACTAAACACAATTCCTATGGGCCCTAATCCATAAACAGCCCCTTTTTGAGCTCCCATGGCAGCAAATACGGCTAAGCCTAAGGCATCACTCAACTTCACAATATTCCACAGCTTAGCTATACGCGGAGCTGCAACAAAGACAAGAAGTCCTCCTAGGATACAGACAATAAGATAGGATTCATTTTGGAAAGCAGCTGGAGGAGTGATACCAAGGATGACATCTCTCATAATGCCCCCGCCAACACCTGTGGCAATAGCCAGAATCATTACACCAAGGATATCTAATTCATATTTAACAGCCCTAAAGGCACCGGAGATCGCAAATACAAAAGTTCCAAATATATCGAATGCATACAACATGGGCCCAATATTATGTCTTTTAGTTGAATAGTCAATATGTGAGCTTTTCACATTGGCCTATTAATTTCTAACATAAGTGCACTATACTTAATTCATGACTAAGCAGGTAGGAATATGAAAGAGACAGTTTTTTATGGTGATCTAGTAAAGAGTTTTCCTTCTATGGAAGGCAAGAATGTCCTTATTACAGGTTGTACTTCTGGTACGGGTTTTGTGCTGGCAAAGACCTGTGTCACTCTTGGGGCTAAGGTTTACTTGTTAAACCGGCCCTCCCAAAGGGCCTCCTCAGCATTGAGACAGCTCCAAATCCCCAATGGTCCTGATCCCGTTCATATAGACTGTGATCTACAAAGCTTTGAAAGCGTCAAGAAGGCAGCTGGTCATTTGAAAAACCTTTTAAGAGAGGAAGGCTGTCATGTGCTATGTAATAATGCTGGTGTTATGGGGCTTCTGGATCGGGCCACTGTAGATGGATATGATATTCAAATCCAGACAAATCACCTTTCCCATTTTCTGCTTACTTCCCGTTTGTGGCCCCTATTGGAAAAAGCAGCCTCCTCATCAGGCGAAGCTCGTGTAATCAGTCATTCCTCTGGAGCTAGAAAAATGGGAAAGAAACCTATTATAGCCAAATACTTTGAACAAAATGGGGGAAACCTGGGAGGAGATACCTTTCCTGGACTTCAAAAATGGTATCGCTATCAGCAATCAAAACTAGCAAATCTGCTCGGTTCTTATGCCTTGCATGATAGAAGGCCTGAAGGTGTGTCTCAAAAGATAAAGATACTAACAGCCCATCCAGGACCTACAGATAGTGGTTTACAAGCAAAAACCTACAAAGCTGGAGGCAAAGGATTTCTTGATAAATTCATCATTAACAGAACCTTGAAGGTAGCTCAATCAGTAGAAGATGGAACAGCAGGCCTGGCTACATGCACTTGTGCTCCTTATGTGAATAGTGGTGAGTTCTATGGTCCTGAGGGTAGCGGACAACCTGGTCCAGCTGTACTTTTACCAAAGGAAAGAGATTTAACTTCCGAACTACTACTGTGGGAATTGAGTTTGAAAGCAACTGGGATTAAAGATTTCTTTGAAGGGGAAATGTAAATCTGAATTGATAATATCTATCTGTTAAGCAGATAGGAAGAGTCTGGATAACAAATACAAGCCATTAGGATAATGGGGGATATATTTGTCACAGTTTTAATGATTTGTGCCATAGAGAACAATGTTAATTGAGTAAAAATATTCCTGTAAGTATGATCATCACATCAAAGTTAACAGGAGTTTACAAATGGTATTATCATTATTATCTAATAAGATCTTTTATCTTATTATTGCATGTAACTTATTCATCCATGAGATGGAAGAATGGAATATAGTCCAATATCATCAGCAGAACTATAAGATTCCCACAGAAGAAACTAATATGAGTACAAGGTTATGGCTATTAACTTTAAGTCTTATCGGGTTCTTATTCTGTATTGTTAGTTGGGCTATTCCCTTTGAACCTCTGGCTAATACAGTCTTTCTTATACTTAATACATTTTTAATCATCAATGGTGTCCAACATTTATTGCTTTCACTTATTAGAAAGAAATATAATCCTGGCTTATTATTTGGGGGCTTGATAGGAACAAGCTTGTCCATAATGTTTAATATAAAAATCCTAAATGAACATAGTGTTCCTCTCGTCGTTTTTCTCGTTATTACATTAGGAGAGTTTATTCCTGCCATTTGGGATAGTGTTCAAAGCCGTAAAAAAAATACACTACCTCAAATGATTAAAGGAATATTAAAAATAGGTAACTATATTGAATTAAAGCTAAGAACATAAGCGCCAAGACTCCTATCGCTGTTAAAGCGATAGGGAGTCAATAAAATCTATAACACTATTTATATAAAGATCAAAATCATCGGTAACCGGGGAATGTCCAGAATGAGGTAAAATAACAAGACTCTTTTGGGAAGCTCCGATTTTTTCATAGGCCTCATGGGCAAAATCCACAGAAATCCTATAGTCCTTTTGTCCCCAGACAATGAGAGTTGGGGTTTTGATGCGATACAATTCATCAGTCAGATTAATACTGAAGGTGTCCATAATGGTTGCTAACTTATAAGTCCTGTAATTAGAATTTACCACGTTATAATAATAGGACAGCAGCATTTCTGGTAGTGATATGGTAAAACTATCTAAATCCGAAGTGCCCTCTGGAGCATATGCATGGGAAGCTTGTAGGTATAAAGCGTGTTGAACAATATTAGAACTATTGATAACAGGGTTCTCTTTGTAAAACTGTGAAGCCTCTTGCCATTTTTCCTCATCCTGATGTTGGGCTGCATATTCCATGGCATATAAACGAGATTTGGCTTCCATACCTGTCCAGTTATGGCCCCCATCCAATTCAATCCATCCAGCAATCTTTTTTTGATGCTCTTCGTCTAATAAGTAGGCCGAACCTAAAGCCCCACCCCAACTATGTCCCATGAGAACGATGGAAGGATCATTATATTTTTCCTTAATGAGATCAACAATATGAGCTGTGTCCTTTACACTCTGCTCGAGACTTACTTTCTCTTTTATTAATTTGCCCTTTGATCGACCTGCATTCCGTTGATCATAATAGACAACTCTGTATTTTTTTTCTAACTCAGTCATAGGAATATACACATGCTGAAGAAGGGCAGAATCCCCTGGTCCTCCAGCTAAAAACACAATAAAAGTTGAAGAATTTTCATTACCAGAAACAAGTACAGGCAAGGAAGCTCCCTCGGTCTTTGTGTAAAAGAAGTCCCCTTCCCCTTTCATTTCAAATCTGGAATTAAAAAATAAGATAGAACCAACTAATAAGATCAGGACTACGGGAATAGCCAATACAATAAGAACTATTTTTTTTATTATCTTCACGAGATTTCCCCTTGCTAAAAAGTATTTTAAGAAGTGTCAAAATAAAGTCCGTAATTTTATAGCATTAGGATTTACAACTTCACTATGTCTTAATGTCATAATTGTAATGATTTTGTTACTTTTTTTTAACTATCATTAAATTCCTTTAGGAGAAAAAAGAAATACAGCAAGTAATTATAGATACTACTGTCTTTGAACTTCCTCCCTGCCAATAAGACAAGGAGGATATTAAGCTTTAATTAATACATCCAACAGGAAATAATTTTCTAAAACTAAAACGTATAATGGGTCCTGCAATTATGATTTGAAGCGGTAAAGCCACAATAAAGTTCTTAGGT
Organism: Spirochaeta cellobiosiphila DSM 17781; assembly: GCF_000426705.1. Lineage (NCBI taxonomy): Bacteria > Pseudomonadati > Spirochaetota > Spirochaetia > Spirochaetales > Spirochaetaceae > Spirochaeta > Spirochaeta cellobiosiphila. The sequence goes on along the minus strand of NZ_KE384557.1, from coordinate 287,793 downwards.
ATATTACCAAGCCAAACAGCAACTGTTCTATTGGAAAAACCTACATTCTGAACGGCACCAAACAAGGACATAAAGAAACACATTCCAACAACCATTAAGGTAGAAATGAGTAGCATAAGTACTATCTTTTTCTTTCTATCATCTACTTTTGATGCAATTTTAAAAGCGAGTCCTTTAGCAAATATTGATACAATAAACCAATCCAGAATAAAAGCAATAATATAGGCCAGGGGAAACCCTAACCAGGCATGGCTTATGGTTTCTAGTGAATAACCAGTAGCCATTCCTATATTATATATACTCATGGTAAACACCATAAAAGCGCACATTAAGGATGTAAAAATAAGGCTTTCTCGTTTGTTTATGGGCATAAATCCTCCTAAGAGGGGGATAATACCAACATAAATTAATCTTTTCAACATATATATTTAGACAATTCTAAATATTTTCAAGCAGGGCTTTTACTTGGTAGGAAGAACAAAATAAAGTCAATCCCTCTAGCTTAATGACCAGAAGAAAAATAAGGACCTACTCTTATAAATTATAAAAAGAGGTCCTTATGTTCAACAGAACAAGTGCATCCGATCAGGACTCAGTATGATAATAAATAAAATCCATAGGCTTATCCCCATAGACTTCTCTTTTAATCGAATAGGATCCCTGTGTTTCCTGAGTTATAACCTTTGTCCAGAACTCATATGCCCCTTTATTATTTGGCAAAACTCTTGTTATCCATTTACCAGGATGTTTATGAACAACCTGAATAAACGCTTCACGGCCCACACCCTTATGCTTGAACTTACGTAATACAAAGAATTGTCCTATATCATTGTATTCTTCTCGATCAGGATAAGGACGAATGAGAACAAATCCAGCTATCTCACCATCAACCATAATATGATAGGGATAATGCTTTTCTTTCGTCCAGTATTCATCTAATCGACTCACTTCTTTCGCCACAGCAAAGGAACCTTTCTCATCAGGAGAGAAACCTGCATATTCGGACATGTCATAAACATAATATGGAAATAAATTCTGAATAATCTCATCATGAGGTGCTGGAATTAGTTCTAACTTCATAGTGAGGAGGTTATTTAATTTGCTATTTTTAATCAACTATAGAGAATGATGTCATACTGATGCTTTTAGGAAGATCATAATCCAAGTCGGATATTATACTATGTATACATTTATCCGATTCTATCCTATAGTTTGTACAGATTAACTAATAAAAGGGAGGGATCAAAATCTCATAAGTATTAGGGAAGTTTACCTTATGGGGAAGTCCTGTGAGAGTCAGGCACAGTCGCGCTACGGTGTGGAACAGTTTGTTCCAAGTCCGATTACCAGGGTAACTTTAGAAAAATTTTGTCGCGTCAACAAAAAGGAATATTACAATGTCTACACAAACCTATCTAACAGGGTTCTCACGCATAGGAGAACACCGGGAATTAAAGAAAGCTCTAGAACAATACTGGTCAGGAAAGATAAGCTTCCCTGAACTTGAAGAGTTAAGTAAAAAACTTAGAGCCAAACACTGGACTGAACAATCAGGTCAAAAAATCGACTATATTAGCTCTAATGACTTTAGTTACTATGATACCATGCTTGATACTTCAATCATGATCAATGCCATACCGGAAAGATTCCGTGATCTCAGTCAATACGAAGATATCTATTTTTCTATGGCTAGAGGCAATGCCTCCTCAACCGCGATGGAAATGACCAAGTGGTTCAATACAAATTATCATTACATTGTACCCGAATTAGATAAACGAACGCCCTTTCAAGCTAATATAAATAAAATTCGTACAGAGTATAGAGAGGCCAAGGAACTTGGTATTCAAAGCAAGATAAACCTCATCGGACCTATTACCTACACAGGATTATCCAAAAGTTTAGACACAAGTGATCCCTTTGATTACTACGAGTCAATCCTGGAGACCTATGTGAAAGTAATCCAGGAGATATCTGAACTAGATGATTCCATTATTCTCCAAATTGATGAGCCCATTTTGGTCAAAGATCCCGCCCCAAAGCTTCTAGATCTTATAATTCAGACTTACAACACATTAGCTTCTGTCAGTACCAAAATAAAAATCATAGTCATGACCTATTTTGAACAAGCTAGTGAAGCTGTTCCTTTATTAAGCCAAACTCCGATTTGGGGAATTGGTCTGGACTTTATTCATGGAAAAGATAATCTGCAAAGCCTTAGTTCCATAGGAGATAAGGTTTTAGTTGCCGGGATCATTGATGGTCGTAATATTTGGATATCCCATTATGATGAAGCCCTAAAACTAATAGAGAGTATTAGAGAACAAGTGCCTCACAACAAGTTATTGCTATCCACATCCTGTTCCCTCCTGCATGTTCCCTATTCCTTACGTAATGAACCCCAGGAGGCTCCTATCAAACAGTGGCTCGCCTTCGGAGTAGAAAAACTGAAAGAATTAGTTCTACTGAAAGCTATCCTGGAGAATGATAATACATCCGAAACGAAAGCGGCCCTCGAAGAGAATCGTAATATCCACAAAAATAAACTTGTATCTTCTCTCATTCATAATGACAAGGTGCAACAAAGAGTTAGTAAAGAGGGAAATCGGGACCGAGAAGGTAACTTCCATGAGCGAATTCAACTTCAAAGACAGCAATTCAACTTACCCTCACTTCCCACTACAACGATAGGAAGCTTCCCACAAACGAAAGAATTGAGAAAGATTCGTAGAGATTATAAAAAGAAACTCATCACCAAAGAAGTTTATGAATCTTCTCTCAAGCAATACATAAAGGAATGTGTTGAATTCCAGGAAGAAATTGATTTAGATGTACTCGTTCATGGGGAACCGGAACGAAATGATATGGTTGAATACTTTGGAGAACTACTGGAAGGATTTCATTTTACTTCAAATGGCTGGGTTCAAAGCTATGGAAGCCGTTGTGTTAAGCCTCCCATCATATATGGGGACATTAGTCGTCCTAAAGCTATGACAGTGGAATGGATAAGCTATGCCCAGAGCTTAACAAAGCGAATTATGAAAGGAATGTTAACCGGTCCTGTAACCATTATTAACTGGTCCTTTGTTCGTAATGACCTTTCACGGGAGTTAATATCCCAGCAAATAGCTTTAGCCCTGAGCGATGAAGTCAGAGATCTCCAGGAAGCTGGAATCAAAATCATACAAGTAGATGAAGCGGCTTTCAAAGAAGGTTATCCCCTTCGTAAGAAAAACATCAAATCCTATGAAGATTGGGCAGTTAAAGGTTTCAAGCTCACCGTGTCTACAGCTCATAAAGAAACTCAGATCCATACCCATATGTGTTACAGTGCTTTCAATGATATCATCGAGACAATTGAAGCCATGGACGCAGATGTTATTACTATTGAAACAGCTCGTAGCGGCAATAGGCTTCTTAAAGTTTTTAGGGATAGTCAGTACAAAAAGGAAATAGGCCCAGGAGTCTATGATATTCATTCTCCCAGAGTACCTTCAGTACAGGAATTTGAAGATCAAATCAGAGAAAGACTAAAAGTTCTGCCAGTCGATCAAATGTGGGTTAATCCCGACTGTGGACTAAAAACAAGAGCTTGGGAAGAAGTCAGATCAGCCCTTACCAATATGGTGAGAGCCACAAAAAGAATACGATCGTCAGGGGATTAAGAAGTCTCCAGTTCTTCTTCAGAACGGCAAATTCTCTTCCCATGGGGATCATGGGAAGGGAATTCTAAAAATTCATCTAACTTTTCAACAACCTTATCAGACAGACTATGTTCAAGATTTTCTGCTTCTTGATGAACTTCATCCCAGTTCATACCCAGAGTTTCGACGAGAAAATACTCTAGAAGACGATGCTTTCGCAGAATAGAGATAGCCTTGCAAACACCTTGTGGAGTCAATCGACAACCCTTTCTGGCTTCATACTCAAACCACCCATCCTGAGTAAAACGTTTGATCATGACCGTAACTGTTCCCGGTGCCAGTTTAAGCTGTCTAGCCAAATCCCCCAAAGGAATGAGATCATTCTTAGAACCATATTCTGATAAGGTCCATACTGTCTTAATATAGTCTTCGACTGTTTCTGTTAATTTTTCCATTAAGCGTTATATCATAGCCTGGTCAGCTCTTTCTCTCCCTTCACTTGTTAAGGTAATGATCCCTTTAACGATATTGATAAGGCCTTTCCTTTGAGCCTGAGTTACTACAGATTTGGCGAAGACCGAATCCCAATTAATATGCTGGGTCAAATGGTTGACACTACACTCGTTGATTTCTTCTGTTTTACCTTGGTGATGCATAATATGAACCGTTAACAATGTCATTGCAAAATCCAGCTTCTGCCCTCTTTTTCGCTGATATTGAACGACAATACCTCTGGAAGGAGCAAATAGGAAAGCTAGTAAAAAGAACACTCCACACATCCCGGCAATAGCTCCAGAAGCAGAAGCATCCATAAACCAGGCAACATAAAATCCACTAATAGAAGACAGAACCCCAATAATTATGGAGAGAAGAACCATCATCTTAAGATCATCAGTCAATAAATAGGCTGCAGAAGCAGGAGCAACAATCAAGGCTACAACCAGAATCGAACCCACCGCATCAAAAGCACCTACTGTAGTGATGCTAACATCTGTCATAAGAATATACTGAATAAGAACAGGAGAAAAGCCCAAGGATGTAGCTAATCCCTTATCAAAAGTAGCTAATTTGAGCTCTTTAAATAATAAAAAGAGTATAGACAAATTAATTAATAGAATAAGGCCCATAATCCAGGCCATTCTAGGGCCTAAGTCCCAGCCCATTACACTTATACGATCTAAAGGGGTGAATACTAACTCACCAAGAAGCACTGCATCCGTATCTAAATGTACATCTCCTGTAAAAAGACTCACCAATATAACACCGATACTGAATAAGACTGGAAATACTAGTCCAATAGCCGCATCTTCCTTGACCAATGAGGTTTTCACTAATAATTCTGACAGGAAGACAGTCAAAATCCCTGTGAAAACAGCTCCTATAAAAAGTAAGGGAGATGAGAGGGAATGGGTCAATAAAAATCCTAAAACAATCCCTGGAAGTACAGCATGACTAATGGCATCACTCATTAGAGACATCTTACGAAGCACAAGAAAAACACCTGGGATGGCACATGCCATGGATACAAGTACAGCAACAAAAAGGATTTCAAATATCATGGGAAGCTCCTCCATTGAGACTTACAGCCTCCTTACGACCTCTATCGGTTAGACGCCACAGGCCATCTCTGGTTCTTTCCACCAGCCCCCGTGAGAGCAAAGTGTTTAAAGCAACAGTGATGCTTCCTTTTCGTTCACGGATCAGAGATATGGTTTTCTTATCATGACCAGCAGGAACTTCATCATGATCTTTTTCCAGATAATACAATTCCATAAGAAGCTTCTGTAAGGAAAAAGCATAACGGTTATTAAAACGCTTAATCATCTGCGATAGAATCCCCCGATTCGGGGCCAGAAACAGAGAAACACATACGAGAAAAGTCAAACACAATACAATTGTTGGACCTGTAGGAAGGTTAGGAATAATACTGGATAGGATCGCTCCTGCTACACCAGCTACACTTCCAAATAGACTCGAGAGAATAACCATAACTCCCAATCGATCGGTCCATTGTCTAGCCGCAGCAGCAGGTGCAATTAACATGGAGCTCATTAGGATAACTCCCACAGTTTGCAAGCCCGTTACAATGGCAATCACGATTAATCCGGTGATAACAAAATCAGTGACTTTCGAAGAAAACCCAAGACTTTCCCCATATACAGGATCAAAAGTCATGAGTTTGATCTCTTTCCATAAGAAAAATAATATCAGTAATGATAAAATGCTTAATATACCTGATGACAGGACATCTTCTGGTAATAAAGCAGCAGCTTGTCCAAAGAGATATTTATCCAATCCGGCTTGAGCGGCATTGGGTTGAGACTGAACATAGGTCAGTAATAATAAACCAATCCCAAAAAAGACACTAAGGATTACCCCCTGAGCCCCATCACTGGTAAGACGGGTATTTCTAATAATGGATAAGATAAGCCACGTACCTATCCAGCCAGCAAAAGCCGCTCCTAACAAGAGAACAAGGGAGCTTTTACTCCCGGTTATAATAAAGGCCAAAACAATTCCCGGAAGGGCTGCATGGGAGATAGAATCCCCTAGCAAACTCTGTTTACGTAAGAGAGCAAAGGATCCTAAAGCTCCTGATAATAAACCAAGTAAGGCAGCACCAGAGGCTACTGTCTGTAAAGTAAAATCCTGAAGTAACTCCAACATATTAGTTCCTAATATTATTATCCTCTAAAAAGGATAAACGCCCACCGTAAGTTCTCCGTAGATTATCTTGGGTAAAAACCTCTTCTACGGGACCTCCTGCCATTCGCCTCACATTCAATAAGGTAACCCAATCAAAATATTCAGGAACGGTTTGTAAGTCATGATGAACAGCAACGACGGTCTTACCTTGATCTTTTAGCTCTTTTAAGAGAAGAATGATGGCTCTTTCAGTAGCAGCATCCACACCTTGAAAAGGTTCATCCATCAGATAAACCTCAGCCTCCTGAGTTAAAGCTCTCGCCAAAAAGACACGCTGTTGTTGTCCTCCTGATAGCTGGCTTATTTGACGATGGGAATAATCCCTCATACCTACTTTTTCCAAAGCTTCTGTAGCTTGATAGTATTCATCACGTCCCGGCTTTTTAAACCAACCTAGCCTTCCATAAGTCCCCATAAGAACAACATCAATAACCGTTGTAGGAAAATCCCAGTCTACTGCTGTACGCTGAGGAACATAACCTACTTTTTTACGCTGTTTTATATAGGATTCACCAAAAACACTTACCTTCCCAGCAGTTAATGGAATGAGTCCGAGAAGTCCCTTTAGTAAAGTGGATTTTCCCGCACCATTAGGACCAATTATAGCCATCATAATACCCTGAGGGACTTTCAGATCAACATCCCATACGACAGGTTTATCCTGATAGGCAATAGTTACATCCTCCGCAACTATTGCATTTTCCTTTGTAGTAATCACTTGTCCTCCCCTTTTAAACCAGAAACAATGGTATCAATGTTATGAGTGACCATACCGATATAAGTACCTTTAAAACTTCCAGAATCTCCCATAGCATCTGAGAATAGCTCTCCGCCGATAGTCACATTCCAACCTCTATTAATGACAGCAGCCTGAAGGGCTTTTATACTCTTAGGAGACACGGAAGATTCAACAAAGAGAGCGCCAATTTTTTTATCAGCTATGAAATCGGCCAGATTTCTCACATCACCAGTACCCGCTTCATCTACAGTACTAATTCCCTGTAAACCACGTACTTCAAATCCGTAGGCTCTGCCAAAATAATTAAACGCATCATGGGCTGTTATAAGAACCCTCTGATCTTGAGGAATGGTATGTGCCTGCTTCTTTACATAATTATCCAGGTCCTGTAACTCTTTCACATAGGTATCGTAATGTGATTGGTAAACGTCTATACCTGCAGGATCTGTACTGATAAGAGCGTCCTTAATGGCACCAGCCACAGCAATCCAGTTAGATACATCAAACCAGATATGAGGATCATGGGCTTGTTCCACTGTTATAAGACTATCCTCGGGTATAACATGGGAAACCATAGTAATATTTTGGGTCTGTGAAAGCTTTTCCAGAATATCACCCATTTTAGCTTCCAGATGAATACCATTATACAATATTAGATCAGCATCACTTAGTCGTGCTACATCACCAGCTTTTGCTTTATATAAATGGGGATCAACACCTGGGCCCATCATAGAATACACAGAAACCCGTTCACCACCTATATTCTGGGCTACATCCCCTATCATTCCAATGGTTGCGACTACATCCATTTTATTACTCTCACCATAAACTTTATTTTTTGAAGCGGTTTCTTTATTACAAGCGATAATAGATAAGACTACTAAAGCTATTAATATATATTTTTTCATCAATTCCCCCCGTTAACTTTGAATATTCAAAATAGTAATAAACAATAATTCAATAATCAAGCATTTTATTTTGAATATTCAAAATAGTATTATCATATCTTTAATGGATGATGGGAATGAAGATTTATTTGACATACAAAAACAGTGAATAGCAATGGAATCGTATATCCTTTATACAACAAATATAGAGATGCTATTTTCTTAGTATAGTGTTATAAAAAAGGTATTAATGTGACTAGTTAATTATTAGTTTATCTTTATTCAGCTTGCGGAGCCAAATAAACTGACTCCACAAAAATATTTCTTTTAATAGCTAAAGGAGACCAACAATCCTACTTTGTTGGGAGTGACAATGGGAGCCCAGTTTATAGCTACTTCACTATTCTTCTTATCAACATATTCATTATATATTCTGATGGATTCATCTCTGTCGTGTTGACCGCTAATAGTTAAAAAGAGAGCCCCTGCAAAACTACCAATTCCTACGCCAGCAAAAAGGAGATTGGGATCTTCATTGTTTATAAGTTGAAGTAATGGCACAGAGATAATTAATCCTCCAGCAATTGCAGGTACAAAGGAAAAATATATTTTGAACTGACTTGCATTAAGTTTTTTTACAGCTGTGTCTACACCATCAGCTTTGTAGATATCTCTAATCTGCCCCCAAGTTTTAATTTTTGTATCTCCCTGAACATAACCAAAACCTTGTCTTTCGATTTTTTCCAATGGGACTGAAGTTTCATTAGTTGCTTCTTGTGTAAAAGCAGTCACAGATAGTGACACCAAGAATAAAGAAATTAAGATTCTCTTCATTTAAACATCCTTTTTGTTTTATAATTTAATTCGGAGGTATTATAGTAATTTAATTTACTTTAATCCATATTTTTTAATATTAACAAATTAGTGATATATCTTATTTGAACTACATCAGCTTGTCCAGTTCTTGTCTTGCATAGTCAGAATTCCTGAATCATTTAATTTTATTGTACGATCGTAATACTCCTTTACCTCCTGTTTCTTGATCCTTTATTTCTAGAGGGAGACCTACTTGAACTTGAGTCGAAATTTTAATATCAGGACCATCCTTGAGGCGAATAAAGTAATTGTAGGAATAAAGTCTCATAAGACATCCTAGGAATCGTCATCCTGCATAAAAATTAATGAGTAATTCTTAGAGCCTTCGAACTCAGATAAAAACTCCTCAAAAGCTGGTAGATTTTTGATATCGCCTATTACCTTTACTTTTCTATAATTAATATTATCAGGACTCAATATTTGAGAATTTAAATTCTTTATTGCCTCCTCTATGTTAGTCATTTCTTTGTCTCAAGGAAAAATAGCCAAGCTAAACGAAGGAGATAAATGATCACTGGCTTTAGGTGTATTGGATGATATACTTAAATTATATATCTGTTCTCTTCAGATACATTCTTTGAGGCTGGTAAATATGTGTCTGACTCTTAAGCTCTCACCTGAATTCAGCCAAATCATTTATCGTACGGTTATAAGAAGAGCTTGGTTGTACAACTAAATAAAGTAAAGAGAAGAAAAACTAAAAAGTTCATCATCAGGATATCATGTTCTTTTTATATCCATCCATATCAATCAATCTTTATGTTAAGGACTGTTTCCACATTCTTAGAAGTCTCAAGAAAAACAGGGAGAAGGAGAAAACCTATAAAGGCTATTATCTTAGTTTCTTACTTCAAGAGTACTATCCCTAAAGTTCTGAAGGTCAGAGTTGTATATATGCATTATGGAGGCAAGACTTAAGGAGTGCTTATAAGGCCTGAAAAATAGGATGTTGTTGCACTGCTCTCTTTATCACTAATGGGACGAAGTATGTTTCTTTAGAAGGATATAGTTTAGTTCATCAAAAGCCTCTTGGATTAGCTTTGATAATTCAGTGTCCTCTTCCTCAAAGATCCAACGATTATAGGCGGATTTAAATATCATTATTCCTGTACTTGCCGCAAGATTTGCGACTAAAGCAGTTAAGCCTCGATCCATAAGTGCAGCAGCCAGGGCAGAGGCGAATTTCTCAAGTTTAAGCAAATCTCGCTCTTGGAGTGGAGGATTTGCAGCTATCACTACCTGCCTCTGTTTGATAATCTCATTCTGCTCTTGAAGAAATGGTATTAGCGATTCAAGTGCTAACATAATCAGTTCTATAGGTGTGATTTCTTTGGGAGCTAAGTCTATCTCCTTCAAACATATATTGAGAAGTTCATCTTGAAGACCAAACAATACTTCCCGTTTATCTTGAAAATGACGGAAAAAAGTTCTCTCCGTTAGTCCTGCCCTTTCAGCTATTTCCGTAACAGTCGTCTGCTCATAACCTTGTTCCTGGTATAATTTTAATGCTGCTTGAGCCAGCCGGCCTTTTCCATCTGGTTCCCATCTACTCATTTTCTCATATTCCTAATGACAGTCATTGACATGACTTAAACTTTATCATACTTTTATGATGTCAGCAACTGACATACAATATATAAAGGAGACAATATGACTTTTTACATTTTAGCGATTATTATGACATGCGCTGCTACTGTTCTAGGACTTCGATTCCTTTTTGCAGGCAGTTCAATCCTAAAAGAATGGGGTTTTGATGTGACGAGGGGAGCCCTTGTTCTGTGTAGGCGAATTGGTGGTATTTATTTCGGATTGGCACTTCTATTTTTCCTAAGCCGTACAGCAGAACCATCGGATCTCCGCACTGCTGTTTGCCTAGCCCTAAGTGTAATGATCTTTTTGCTCTCTGGTTTAGGACTTTTTGAATTTCTAAGCAAAAAGGCAAAAGCAAGTATCTTAACTTCTGTTATATCTGAAGCTATAATGGGAGCTTTTTTTGTTTGGGTATTACTAGGATGATGAAACGTATACAATATTTTCAATATGGCTCACTAGAGGAACTTCAACTTGATGAAGTAAAAATACCAAAAGTGGGACAAGGGAATATTCTTGTAAAAGTTAAAGCAGCATCAGTTAATCCTATGGATTGGAAGATCCGTCGGGGGGAGATGAAACCTATTTCAGGATTTAGCTTTCCCAGAGGACTAGGTCATGATTTTGCGGGAGTTGTTGAAGCAATTGGACCAGCAGTAAAGAAGATTAATGTAGGGGATGAAGTCTTTGGTGTCACAGATATTAAGCAAGCCGGAACCTTTGCAGAGTACACAATAGCCAAAGAAGATTATGTTGGTATGAAACCCGCTTCCCGCTCTTTTGAAGAGGCAGCAGCATTGAGTCTTGTAAGCGTAACAGCATGGAGTGCGTTAATCGGCATGGCAAAATTAACGAAAAATCATACCATTTTTATTAATGGTTGTTTAGGAAGTGTTGGTCGTTCTGCTGTTCAAATTGCCAAAATACAAGGAGCAAGAATCATAGGGAGTTGTAGTGGTTCTGGACGTGAAGAAGCTCTTGCCCTCGGTGTGGATGAAGTAGTAGATTACCGATCCTTCCAAGTGACTCCCTATAGGAAGTGTTTTGACATTGTTTTTGATACAGCTGGTGCTTTATCCTTTAAACAATGCAAAGCAATGCTCGTAAAAAAAGGAAAATCTCTTCACATTGTTCCTACCCTTTCCAAAATGTTGATAAGCTTATTTTCCTCTCATCATCACATTGTCTTTGGAAAACCAAGTAGGTCATGTTTGAATGGGTTGAGTGAGGCCATGAGGAAAGGGCAAATACGCCCTAAAATCGGTCGAATCGTATCTCTTAATGAAGGAATTTCTGCTTTCGCTGAACTGGAACAGACAGGTTTCCCCAAGGGAAAGCTAGTCATAGTTCCTTAGTATTGAGGATACCATCATCCATCTTACATTGTGTCCTACTTTAAAACAGGATACTCCATGGTATTACAGGCCGTAAAAGACTCTAATATACTCTAAGCCTTCCTGATTGCACTAGTATGAAATATTTTCACCAGAGATCATCATTTTAGGGGAAATCTTATGGATAACCCTAGAATAAGTAAGCCTATATTGAAAGTTCATTTTATCAAAGAATGCTTTATCTCGTATTTCTATTATTCTTACTAAGCTAGAATAACGAAACAAATATAAAAAAGGCCGCTTAACAAAGCAGCCCTGTTTTTGTAATAGAAAAATTAAGCTTTAAAAGCCTGTTCTATATCTGCCACAATATCATCGATATGTTCCAAACCAATACTTAGACGAACCAAATTAGGAGTAATTCCACCAGAAGTAAGATCCTCTTCAGATAACTGAGAATGGGTCGTACTAGCAGGGTGAATAGCTAAGGATTTAGCATCTCCCACATTAGCTACATGACTGAATAATTCCAGACTATTAATGAATTTAGCACCCGCTTCAGCGCCCCCTTTGATTCCAAAGACAACCATTCCACCAAAACCTTTCTTAAGGTATTTGGATGCAATGGCATGGGAAGGATCATCTTCTAATCCAGGATAACGTACCCATTCTACTTGAGGATGGTTCTTCAAATACTTGGCCACTTTTAGTCCGTTTTCAGAATGTCTTTCCATTCGAAGGTGAAGAGTCTCTAAACCTTGCAGGAAGGCCCAGGCATGGTCAGGACTAATAGCAGCCCCAAGATTACGTAAAGGAATTAATCTCATACGCAAGGCATAGGCAATAGGAGCTAATGGTTCAGGTAGATCATGGGCAAACTTTAAACCATGGTATCCAGAATCAGGTTTATTGAATAAGTCAAAACGATCTTGTTTCCAATCAAACTTACCAGAATCTACAACGATACCACCAATAGAGGTACCATGTCCTCCGATCCATTTTGTAAGGGAGTGAACAACAACATCAGCACCGTATTCGATAGGTCTTAATAAGTAAGGAGTGGTAAATGTAGAGTCAACAATCAAAGGTAATCCATGCTTATGTGCTACATCAGCCACTGCTTTGACATCAAGAACCTCTAGTGCCGGGTTCCCGATAGTTTCTCCATAAACAGCTCTTGTCTTATCATTGATGGAGGCTTCCAGTTGTTCCAGGTTATTAGGATCAACAAAGCGAACAGTAATACCATAATTAGGAAGAATGTCATGGAACATAGAAAATGTTCCTCCATAGAGGTTGTTGGCTGCTACGATCTCATCACCATTCTTTGCGAGGTTGATAATGGAATAAAATATCGCTGATGTACCAGAGGCAACAGCTAAAGCAGCAGCCCCTCCTTCTAAGGCAGCAACTCGTTCTTCCAGTATATTCTGGGTTGGGTTCTGTAAACGTGTGTAGATACTTCCCAATTCTTTTAGTCCAAACAAGTTTGCTGCTTGAGTGGTATCTTTGAATAAATAACTAGTTGTTCTATAAATAGGAACGGCTCTAGAACGTTCTGATTCCTGACGATTTTGCCCAGCATGGAGGGCTAATGTTTCAAACTTATAATCTGACATAATGTTTCTCCCTAATAATGTTATTCATCAAATAGCCAAGTACTTAAATATCTTTCCCCTGAGTCACAACCAATGGTGACTATGGTTTTACCCTTGTTCTCTGGTCTTTTGGCCAATTCAAGGGCAGCCCAAGCATTACCTCCAGCGGATATACCAACCAGAATACCTTCTTCTTTAGCCAGTCTTCTACTTACTGATCCGGCATCTGCACTGTTTACTTTGATGATCTCATCAAGCAAGTCGAGATCTAAGTTTTTAGGAATAAAGCCTGCTCCTATTCCCTGTATTTTATGAGCCCCGGGATCACCTCCTGATATAACAGGTGATTCAATAGGTTCTACTGCAATAATCTTTACATCTGGATTCTTTTCTCTGAGTTTACGACCAATACCTGATAGGGTACCTCCAGTTCCAACACCAGCAACCAAAATATCCACTTTACCATTTGTATCTGAAAGGATTTCTTCAGCTGTCGTATTGTAATGTGCTGTGGGATTAGCAGGATTATCGAATTGACTAGGCATATATGCATTAGGTAAAGTAGCAACTAATTCGTTCGCTTTTTCTACAGCAGCCTTCATTCCGCCACTACCTGGTGTTAATTCCAGGCGAGCCCCTAAGGCTTTGAGAAGTTTTCTTCTTTCCATACTCATGGTATCCGGCATGGTCAAGATTACTTGATAACCTTTTGCAGCACCTACGAAAGCCAGAGCAATACCAGTATTACCACTTGTTGCTTCAACGATAACCGAATGGGGCTTTAACAAAACTTTGGATTCTGCATCCTCTATCATTGCTAAACCGATACGATCCTTCACACTACTCATGGGATTAAAAGATTCTAATTTTAGTAAAATATCCGCATCTACATCCTTAGTTAACCTATTTAGTTTTACTAAGGGAGTGTTTCCAACTAATTGGGTTATACTTTCATAATATGCCATATGCTCTCCTAAATCTACAGTTTCCTGATCAACATTACCTGGATTAGGATAATTTATGGTATTCTTTTTGTCAAGTTTAGAAAGACTAGTTTTTCCTGAAAGGTGCTGTTAGACTAGAATGGTGAAGATCATTAAAATATTTAGCCTTATAATAATATCACTTTTATTATTGGAATCCTGCTCACTTTTTCAGAAAAAAAAAGGACTTTACCTTAATGATTGGTCCTATACAACCAATGACATATGGTCCAGTGTCACCCCTGGGGAAAAGCTGAATGTTGGTCCTGATGGGGGCTTTTTTACCTTAAGAACCAGGTTCTCAACAGATGTGGTTGAGGATAATAACTTCACAACCCTTATCTTTGATCCTCCCAATATAGCCGCTAAGTATTACCTAAATGGAATTCAGATTGGATCAGCAGGAGAATTTCCTCCTAATTTTATACTGGCTCTCTCTTCCAGTGTAATCATAGATCTGCCTAATCAGCTTTTGTATGAGACAAAAAGCAATGAATTAATGATACAAGGTTACATAGACTCTGAGAAAGCTGATTTTAAAAACGTACGTTTAGCAAGAACAGTATCAGCAAGACGTCAGAAATACCTGTATGACTTTTTTAATTGTGATTTCTTTGTCTATTTAGCAGCTATTAGTTTTATGATTGCCTTCATATACCTTTTTCAATTTGCCTATAACAGAAGTGATAAAAAGCAGCTTTACTTTGGTCTCTATAATCTACTGATAGGGATATATTTCCACAGATTAGCAGTATTTGCCGGGCCCTTTGGTTTTGTCTTTAACTACAAAATAGGTAAGCTTGGTGTTATACTGGGAAGTTATTTTCTCTATATGTTTTTTAGACTTTATCTTCCCATCAAAGAGCGTCCTATCATAAAGCGGATCGTATCGACATTATTTCTGGGAATGGCGCTGGTTTATATCTTTACTCCCATGACTTACATGCAGGCAACAAAAGGATTAAGCTTAGTCTTTATCCCAACCCAGATTCTTATAATAGTTATTCTGGGATTTATCATTAATTCCTTTAAGAAAGGCGTACCCAATACAGCCCCTTTATTAGTAGGAACCATTATAGGAATACTGGCATCAACCCATGATATTGTAGCCTATGTGGGAGAATTTAATCCTCCATTCTGGTTACAAGGTTTGGGTCTATTCGTCTTTGACTTTACCATCTTTTTGTCCCTGGCAACAAATACAGAAAAGATGCGTAAAGATCTGGAACAGTACTCAAAGAGCATTGAAGACCAGGTAAAACAAAGAACAGCTCAATTGTATGAAGCTAATACAAAACTAAAACAGGCAGATAAAGCTAAGGGACAATTTCTCGCAAATATGAGTCATGAAATGCGGACGCCCCTTAACGGAATCATAGGGTTCTCAGAGCATCTTCTCAATGATGTCCCCTTGGGTGAAGATAAAAAGTATGTGGAACTGACAATCAAAGAATCAGAAAACCTTAGAAATATGATCAATGAATTACTGGATATTAGTAAGGTCGAAGCGGGGATGATGGATTTGGATATCCACTCCTTCCAATGGAAGGATGTACATAACTATTTAGCCATGAACCTTGGGGAAAGAGCTCGAAAGAAAGGGCTGAATTTCTACTATCGAGATGCCCTAGATGAAGAGCTATGGCTAAATGGGGATAGTTTAAGGATCAAACAGATTCTTAATAATCTTGTGGGTAATGCCATCAAATTCACAAATGAAGGTCATATAGCTGTATCCATAGGCCTGGAGGTAAAGGCTGAGGTTTACCGGCTCAGTTTTACCCTATCCGATACAGGGATTGGTATACCCGAGGACCGTCAAGAGGACATTTTTAATAGCTTTGTGCAAGCAGATTCCAGTACAACCAGGCAATTTGGTGGATCTGGTTTAGGGATGAGTTTAGCCAAACAGCTTATCGAACTCATGAACGGTGATATATCCCTTACTAGTAAACTCAAACAAGGAACTAACATTCATTTCAGTATCTGTATGGAAAAGGGTACTCCTACCACAGAAGATTTGGTTCAAGAGGTGGAAATATTGTCTCTTATAGATCAAGTGAAGGGAAGGAAAATCCTTGTTGTAGAAGATTATGAGCCAAATAGAGAGGTTGTCTACCTCCATTTAAAAACAATAGGTCTTATCTGTGACTTCGCAGATAACGGTCAGAAAGCTTTAGATATGATGAAACAAACTCAATATGACCTCATTCTTATGGACATTCATATGCCTGTAATGGACGGACTACAGACGACGGAGATAATACGTAATAATCCCCTATGGCTCTCACTACCGGTCATAGCATTGACAGCGGATGCTTATCCTCAAGATATAGAACGTTTCCATAAACAAGGGATGAATGACGTGATCACTAAACCTTTAAGAAAGGAAAAGCTTATTACCACTGTGGTTATGCATCTAGTAAAGGAAAAATCTTCTCAATTCCAAGTCAATAGACAAGAAGTGGAGATCTTGGATAAGGGAAGTTCTCCCTTACCCCTAGAGGAGCTCATTCAAGAATTTGATGGAGACAGTGAAGTTGTTAAAGAGATGCTCTTTTCTTTCGTCTATACAGCTCAAAAGCAATTGGATAAAATTCCTTCTCTTATAGAAGCTAATGATCTTGTCACAGCCCATAGGGAGATTCATTCCATCAAAGGAGGAGCATTAAACCTTATGGCACAGCCTTTGAGTGCTATAGCCAAAGAAATAGAACATCTTCTCAAAAAAGGACAACTACCCCATAAAAAGCAGTGGAAGAAGTTACATGAAGAGATTGAACATCTTCGTTTATTTCTCGAATTACGATTCCCTAATTCTCTAGAATAGTTATTTCAACACGTCGATTTTTCTTTCTGCCCTCTTCCGTCTCATTTGTTGCAACAGGTTTTTGCCCACCCCAGCCTCGGAACAGAAGTTGATCAGAATTACGGACTCCCCAGGAGAGAAGAAGAGAGCCTACCTTCTGGGCACGTTTTTCGGAAAGTGTAAGTTGGCTATCCCTGGAACCTATATCTGCCGTAAAGCCTTCTATCAAAAGATCTCTTGAGGGATATTTCTTAAGAATATTACCTATTTTCTGGAGTTTATCTTCTTCACCGGGAAGTAATTCATCAGAATCAGGATAGAACTGAATATCATCCATAACTAATGACACACCTTTTTCTGTAGGAACAACTTGGGTTTCTCCTAGTCCAGAATCCTGAATGTCTTTGTTGATGTCAGAAGCGACCTTATCACGATCCATTTCTTCTACTTCCAGAATATAGCCTTCCGCAATACCTGTAAACTCATACATATCACCAGTAGATAAATACAATTTTATGTAATAGGATTCTTTGGCATAAGTGGTCCAGCCGAGATCAGGATCCCAGAATAGAACTTGTGCTGATTCAACCTGGAATAATAAAGGAACAAGATCTCCCTCAAGACCTGTCCGCTGGTTTATACTGTATTTCACAGAAATAACAGGTAAGGAACGGCCATCATGATCACGATAGCCCTCAAATTTATAGGTAGCAACAAAAGGGAGATGATATGGTTCTTCAATACCATATACTTCTCTTAAGTCATGAACTTCTTCCCCCAGGGCTGTCCAAGTATCACCTATCTGTATATCACGATCCGGTAATATAGGAACATTACGAGCTACGGGCATGTAATAGGAAGGATCTATATCATAATGACCTCTGGCATCACGCCAGAACTCACTGGTATACTGGCTATCCAGACTATTAATGACCTGTCCCTGTTCATAATGACTTGTTGTAAGATTGAATTGAGCACTGATAAAACCGGAAGAATCTTCAGCTTCTAATATTTTAAAGGATATTTTATCCAATATATTAGCTTGATGATTAAGATCTCCATTAACATAGACATCCTGATCTACATTACTGATCATTTTAAATTGACGTCCTGGCTCATATTTAAACTCAAAGTTTTCACTGTATAGTATCGAGGTTGTTAAAGCTAATAGTATCCAAATATGTTTCATATTATTTATTGTCGGCATAAATACTTTCTTTTCTTGACAAAGGGAATACCCGTATATAATGTAGTAATCACTACATTATGCTGTTGAGCAAAGATTTGAGGGATAGTATTGAGGCGAATTTTGATTCTTTCTTGAAGAATCTTGGAGTAACAACAACTCATCAGACAAAAAAGATAATACAAGCCTTAGATACCACTAAGGATAAGATTTTTGTCAATTTTGCCAGAGAGGATAGGGAGAGTATATGTCTTTACCCTTTCTATAAGGCAGGAGAAGTCCAAAATAATGGGATGAAGGGACTCATTATTTTTGAAAGTAAGAAGACTTTAAAACATTTTAAGAAGGACGTATCCGGATATCGGCGTAAGATGCCTGATTGGCCGGATATGTTGTTTATTGGTCTCCAGGATGACGTCAAAAAAGAATTAGCACTCCTCGGTCAAAATCCATCTATCTTAGTCAGCACACCTAATCGAATCATCGATATGATGAGACAAGGATTATGGGATGAGCCTAACCTGGATACGGTATTATTCGTCCTTAAGGATAATAAATCAGGTTTTGCAAAGGATGCAGAGTTTATCATGGACAAAATTGTCCAAGTAGGACAGCGGTTAAGTGTTATACCTCGAGAACGGTTTGGAATAGTGGGAGAAGATTTTTTTGATTCTCCAGAAATAGTGACTCCTTCTTTATCTCTAAACAAGGGTTGTAAGGTAAAAACTATCACTTTTTTGAATGAGGATAATCGCCGTAGATTACTGCCAGATCTCATATACCAATCGAAGGAGAAAGTTCTTCTTTTGTGTACAGATTGGAAATTGATAGACTCTTTAGCTCCCATGGAATCTTTGGATAATGTCAGATTAGCTCATATGAGCGATCATGAAAGCTTTAAAGGTGTGAAAAATGTATATATCTATGCTCAACCCAAAACACCGATGGAACTAGTCAAGGCACTGCAACATCTTAGCAGTGTGGATTTTCAAGGAAGAATAAACATTCTTCTTAATGAGACAGATTCCTCGGAATTCCACAATTTAAAGGAGATTATTAACGTGGGAATTTCAAAAGATGAGATGCAGGAGAAGCTTCTCTTATTCAAGGAAAGTGTTGAAAAAATCATTGATCAAATCAAAGATAATGAAGACCTTGATGAGATGCAGCTCTATAAAAAGTTGTTCAAGAAAAGTGTCCCTTTCCATATGCGTTCCTATGTTGGAGCCTATTTACTTAAGAATACAATGGGTAAATCCCTTAAACGTTCAAATAACAAAGTGACCCTCTTTATTAGTATTGGTCGTAATAGAAGAGTTTATCCCAGGGATCTTGTCGGTTTATTTAGCGCCGCAGCTGGTATTCAAAAATCAGAAATCGGTGATATTAAGATTCTCGATAGTTATTCCTTTATGGAAATCAATCCAAAGGCGGCTGATAAAGCTATTGAAGTACTCGATGGTACAGAATATAGAGGTCGTAAAATTACTGTTAATCACGCAAAAAAAAAGTCCTAGTATAACAAGCGCTGTAATACAACCAGCATAATGTAAGTATTTATAAGAAGTCCTGCAATAACGAGAAACAAAGATTTGATCTCATGACGCAGGGCTTTTTTTTCAGATTTGTGAGCTAATTCTGAGGGATTATCCGGAATGATTATGTTTTCAGCAAAGGGATCCCTCTTTTGTGTAGAGCTGGCATCGAAGGTAGGTAGTATTCCAAAACAATACCCTCCCCTATCTGTTAAATCATCCTTCTTCAGTAGACTAGGCCATATACGTATGCTCTTGGATAGACCGGAGGTCATCGTATCACCCCATTTTATGGATTTGCAAAAATAGACATTACCATCAGGTAATCGAGCTTCTCCTCCAGCTTTAGGATCCTCAAAGAAATATCTTAGGGGTAATCGCAGTAAATCCCGCTCTGCTCTTAGACGTCGACCAAGCTTCCATTGGTTGAGATAAGAAAAGAAAAAGAACAGACCTGGTGGCAGTAATACACTAAAAGGCAGGAGACTAAGAGTTAATGCAATAAGAGATAAGGGTCTACCATAGGATTGGGACAGAAAAAAGTTAGCCAATACAAGTAAGCTAAAAAAACCTACTCCTAACGAACCTGGGGTCAAACGATTCCAATATTCATTATTTTGACGCCCTCCCCATATAGCTCTTTGTAGAAGCAGTTCTGTTTCTCCTTCATAGATGATCATAGTCAACTTATACTCTGGTTCTCCTCGAAAGATTGCCTTTCCCTGCTCCTTAAAAAGAGGGCCAGCTATAAATAACTTAGTGCCTTCAGGCAAACTAAAAATATGTTCCCAAGACAAAGAGGTTAGCTTACCGGCCTCTTTGTCACCAAAAGGATTATCGCCATCCTGAACTTCTTCTTCTTTTAACTCCAAGACAAAGAGATTGACCTCTTTCATCTCAACAGAAGCAAGAATGTTGTTGCCCCTTATCCATATCAGATCATCCCCCTGAATGGCTTCCAGACTTCCAAAAAAGCGAAAATAACGGAAAATCCCTTCATTGAGACCACGTAAAGAGGCATAATCTAGAATAGGAAAAAAACTGGAATCTACTAAAGCCTGTCGAAATAAACGCCAACTATTCCTTGTTCGAACCGCTCCAATACCGGGAAAGAGAAGATAGAATATAAATGCTATAAGGAGAACTATGACGTAATAGAACATAAAGACTTGAAAATACCCTCTCAGTCAGTTAGATTTATATAATAACATGGTAGATAGAATCATAGTAGGTCCATTTAGAACGAATTCTTATATATTCTCTCCTTTAAGGAAGAAGGCTATCCTGATTGATCCAGGAGACGAGGCAGACACAATACTTCAACAATTGAAGATGATGAACCTTGAACCTATGGGAATAGTGTTAACACATGGTCATCTTGATCATGTAGGAGCTATCAAAGAAATATGTGATTTCTATTTGGAAAATAAAGAATTAGAAATACCCATTGCGATCCATCCAGGGGATGCTCATTACCTTGGACAGTTAGCTCAGGATGCTCATATGCAGGCTTTTGGCCAATTAGGGGTATACGGTCAGCAAATGGCAAGGGAGAAGGGGACAGGCATCCCAAGTGCCGATATTATCATAAATGACGGGGATTACCTTTTTGATACAGATTTGTTGGTTATCTATACACCAGGACATTCTGAAGGGTCCATCTGTTTATATTCAGAATCACAGAAATCACTTTTTTCCGGGGATACTTTGTTTTTTGAAAGTGTTGGAAGAACAGACCTTATAGGAGGAGATCATGACAAACTTATTAAAAGCATTCAGGATAAATTATACAACCTTCCTCCTGACACAAGAATATATCCAGGCCATGGTCCGACCACAACAATGGAGCGGGAATTAAAAAATAATCCTTTTCTGACTCAGATAGAAAAATCCAATATTTGAGGAGGAGGGTTAAGCTTACCTGTAAATAATCTAACCGAACTGGCTTCTGGTTGTGTTTTAATATTTTTATACTGGCGTATGGGCTTAATTTCCTTTGTTATCGCTCTGGCTTCTTCTATCCTTTTTGATGATCCTGATACTCTTGTTAGTAGTATTTTTCTGTCAAGTTGGGCCAAGTCCTTTAGGGAATACCCCTGTCCTTTACTGAGAGCTGGGTAGCCAACAACGTATTTTAAATTAGAATAAGGCAATTCTGTCCAGTTGACTGGTAAAGACATTTTGTGAACTTTTCCACTTTGAGAAAACTGTATACTTTTGTACATTAAAGGATAAGCTGACACATTCATGTTTCACCTCCTATAAATTTTATCGGAGGACATAAGCGAAGGTTTAGTGAAATCGCACCTTGACAAAGGATATTTCATTTCCTACTATGCTTTTAATAAACTATTTGGAGGATCTGTGGCTAAAGAAGAAGCAATAGAAGTAGAAGGGATTGTTAATGAATCTCTTCCCAACACCATGTTCCGTGTAGAACTTAAGAACGGACACCTTATCCTTGCCCATTTATCTGGTAAGATGAGAAAACACTATATTCGGATTGTTCCTGGCGATAAAGTAAAGGTTGCTTTATCACCTTACGACTTAACTAGAGGAAGAATCATCTACAGAGAGCGTTAATTAACGAAGTGCAGCCCAGGTAACACCAGTTCCCCCATCTTTATTGGGGGGATGCCCGGTCTTACCAATAAGGGTCGACTTTTCTAAATACCGCCGTACCATATCTTTAAGTACGCCCTCTTCCTGAGAATGTTTCCCTTTTCCATGTATGATATAGACTTTACGGTATCCTTTACGTTTGGAACGTAATAGGAATTTAGCAAGCTTTGCTTCCGCCTCTTTGGCAGTATATCCATGAAGATCAATTACATCCTCAACTTTCCATTTCTCAGGATGGGGCGAGGTATTTCTCACTTGAGGAGTGAGTCCCGCGTCTTTGTCATGTATAGGATTTCTATCGATCCAATCCATCATTTGTTCATGTTTGGCAGCTTTTTTTGTTTTACTATTCTTAGTAGGTAGTACTGGCTTTTGACTAGTAGAAGTCTTAATCCACTGGTCCAAGATATCACCAAAATCACTATTCTTACTCATGACAAGATCCTAATTCTATCCTTTAATATCCAACCTTCAAGCCCATAGGATGTTCTAATAAGGTAATAATTATTAGAAAGCCCTTTTATCTGAAAACTTGTTCCTTCCACTAAAGTCATCCATTCGCTTGCTTTATCACTGGGAACTTTCACTATAGGACTATCAGCTTCCATCACAATCCCCTGAGATAAACTGTTATACCACAAAGTGTAGATCAAACCTGTTCCACTAACAACTAAAGTCATTGCAAATAATATAGCTACAAAAAATTGACTCCCTTTTTTGTACCGCACAAATAAACCGGCAAATATCAAGACTAAGTTAATAGATAAAATAAGAACAAAATAGAAGACATTGCCATGTATCATAAAAGCAGGATTAACAGACTTCGGATAATTAAAATAATCTTCCCAGTCTTTGAGAGTATCTCGGAATATAAGATTCATAGGCTTAATACGGATTGCTTTTCTTAGAGCATAAAGCCCCTCTCCTACTTTATTCTCTTTTAAGTAGGATACACCCGCATTGTAGTAGAAAGCAGCATTCTGAGTTTGATCAGCATAAGTAGAAAATAGGACTGAAGCCATTTCATAATCCCCATCCATCCAGGCATTGTAGGCATCACTGGAATCAGGAAAGTCCTTAGGAATACCTGCCGATATCAAGAAGATAATAGCAAGGGTCATGACAGATTTTCCCCTTTTTTTGGTAAAAGCCAATAAAACAAAACAAAATATACCCGGTAAAATCCATAAATGCTGGAAAGGATTTGCATATAATTTTGATTCTTGAAAATTCGACAACTCTTCTTTAGCAATCAATGAATAATCTGGAACTTCCTTAGATTCTTCTATATCAGCATGAGTAACATCAACAACTAGATTATGGGATGCTAAATTATAAACTCTTCCTGTTTGTGGATTCAATACGGAATAAGCAGGTATCTGTAAATGATGTTGTCCAGTAGAATCTCCCAAGAATCGGTAATGAAAGGTTCTTATACCCTTATAGCCCTCACTACTTGGATTTACCTGAATGGAATCTTCTACCCCAAGAGAGGTTAGATCCGTATCGATAGTAGGAGGAAGCAGACCATACAGATTTCCAGTCCCTTTGATAGCTATGGTAAGAAGGATTTCCCCACCCTCTGATATTTCTGGTGTTGCTAATTCATACTCTTGTTCAAAACGCCCAATGGCTCTGGTATTGGCTACTTGACTGGGGAGAGGAAGAATATTCAATACAACCCTATCGGTTGTTCGTCTCACTCCTAAGATATCAACACGGGCTCTGTCTAATAGTATTTGCCCAGACCGAGTAGGATTAAGCATGTAAGTGGCAGCAGGAATGTTATAGGCCTGTCCCCGTTTATGACGAATAGTCTGGATACCACTGTATGCTGATATATCCTGAAAGACAGCACCTGTAGGAGAACTTACATCGATTTTGGTGGGAAAAGCCATTTGGCCGGCACCGGTCACTTCCAGTGTAACAGGAATGGATTGATTCTCGTAATATCGCCCATCAGGCAATACCCATTGAGCATCAATAGGATAAGATAAATTCCGTTCGTCCCTATCCAACAAAATAAACTCTTCTGGGGTTGTTGAAAATTCCTCACCCCCTTCACGTAAATGGAAATGAAAAGTACCTAAATTTATAACACCTTTCTTAGTAGTTCTGTATTCATAAACAATGAGAACATACTTTTCCAACTCGCCTTTTTCATCAGTCCTAGTACGAGGACGCATGTCAGGACCATAGTACAACCTAAGCCCGTCTGGAGTGGGTGGTTCATCAGCAATGATATCAGAAGCCTTGTCATGGGGGATTGTCAGCTCTAGCTTTAGACGCTCACCAACGACCAAGGTTGTTTCATTAAAATTATAATCAAAATCTATAGACCATAAACAAGGGCCTAACATAAGAAGAGCAAATATTACCAATCCTGAACGTTTTCGTCCCATTTAACATCCCCCTTCTCATTTTCAGACCAATCGGTTATTTCTAACTGTTTTAGAAAATCCATCATAGGATGGGTATCTCCTCCTTCAAAGGATTGAGACTGTCCAGAACTACTTCCGCTTCCCATATTTTTGTTTACCTGTGATTTATCAAGACTCAATTCCAAATTCCTTTTTGTCCCTAAATCAGAGGGATTAAGTACGAGAGCAGCACGAAATTCCTCGTAGGCCTTTTGATATAATCCTGTCTCATACAAATAAACACCCTTATTAAAATGAGCGACAAATTGTAACTGTATTTCATTATCACTATCCACAGTGTTCCAAAGATCCAAAGAGGTCTCTCCTTCCCCTAGAGCAAAATAAACATTTCCAAGATTATAGGATATCCAGGGAGCCAAATCTCCATCGTCCATAGCATCATTGTATTTGAGAATCGCTTCTTGGTACTTACCCCGATTAAAGTCATAATTACCAATAAGGACATCCCAACCAGTTTTTACTGGACCACAGCTCACAAAGAGGACACAAACCAACAGACTTAAAACAAGTTTTTCCATCGAATCACTCCTGTTAGTAAGAATAATAAAAAGCAAAGTAGACTTAGGCTGACATAGAGGGGATAACTGGAACGTTGGACTAATCTAACCCCTTTGGCTACTTGAACAGAATCTTCCAAGTTTAGAGCCTTACTTAATTCCTGAGAAACGACAATATCTTTACCGGATACATATTCTCCCTCAGCATCCCTGGCGAGAGATATTAAATTGGAACTCACTAGCATACTTTTAACACGATCACCAGTTCTATCCGTAACATAATCACCACTGTCATCCGGAACATATCCGCCCTCTTGGGATCCAATTCCTACAACAAATACTTCTACCCCTTTGGCTTTAATATCTTTAACAACTCTCGTTAATTTACCTGACAACTCTTCTCCATCAGAAAAAAGGACTAAGCCACGATAAGTATCACGACCGGCAGGAAATGACTGGATACCCTTTTCTAATCCCTCTTCAATATTTGTACCAGGTGTGGTAATCAGATCCGTTGATAGCTGCCCCAAGAGACTACTAAAAATGGATTTGTCCTCTGTCATAGGAATAAATAAGGACCCTGTCCCCTTAAATCCAGTCAGACTATATTCATAATCAGGAAACTGGTTCATGATCCCCTGAATCAATTGACGACTCTTATCTAAACGGGAAGAGCCAACATCTTCCACCAGCATGGATCTTGATAAGTCTACAACAAAAGCAATTTCCACACCTTGCCGTTCTTCTTCTATTGTTTGTTGCCCCATAGGATGTTCAGCTAACCCTAAAATGATAAAAACAAGACCTAAAGTAAAAGTTAAGGCACGCAGAGATTTTTTGATAAAATACAACTCTCCATAGGAGGGAGAACGCCACATCCCCATCAGTTGTATTAAAGACTTCTTACCAAAGTAGTAATTAACAACAAAAAGTAGGATCAATACAGGAATAATGAATAGATACCATAGACTTTCAGGATAGATAAAAATCATAGAATCTCCTTGAGAACTATTAAGGAGCCTAGCTGGTAAAGTCCAAGAAGTAGTAAGGCAGTAATTAAAAACTGCCTATGAAGAGTCTCTCTATGAACCTTAGTTTTAACTCGTTTTTGTATGGTTTCCACAGAATCAATGGCTTTAAAGATAGCGTTTAGGGTTCCAGGGGAGGCAGCCTTAAAGTATTCTCCGCCAGTAATATTGGCAAGCTTTTTCAGTAAGTCCTCATCGTAACCTTCACGGCTATAGGCGCTTATCAGAGTCCCTGTTTTGGGATTAGTAAACTCAATAGGGATTTCCCCTTCTGTGCCAATACCAATGGTATATATTCTAACTCCCGATCGACCTGCGATCTCAGCAGCCGTTTCCGGTTGAATAATACCCGCATTATTAGCTCCATCTGTTAATAAAATGATAACCTTATTTGAACCAGAAGTATTTTCCAGGTGTAGTGCCGCGAGTGCAATGCCCATACCAAGAGCAGAACCATCACCTAGATCCATGATTTGCAAGCTATTTAATCTCTCTTTAAACAAATCATAATCCCTTGTGGGAGGTATACGTAAAGCAGCATTCTTACCAAAACTCACAAGCCCAAAGGAATCATTTTCTCTTGTTAACAAGAACTCTCTTATAGTCTGCCTTGCTGCTTCAAAACGATTAACAGGAGGAAAATCTTTTCCGGCCATACTGGGGCTTTCATCAAGAACAATCATGATATCAACACCTTGGGAGAGATATACCTTTTCACGATCTGTTTTAACAGGACCAGCCAAAGTCACAATTAAAGAAGCCATACCTATCCAAAAACACAGATCAATGATTAATTTTGTTCCAGACATAAAAATATTTTTTGATAAGGTAATATGTCCTTTCCAAGGATGGAAGGGATATATCAAGCGTCCCCCCCTATGGGGCCATAGATACCTTAGATAAATGGCAATGAAATAAGCAATAAAAAGAAAGAGAGCCAGTGGTCGTTCAAAAATGAGCATTTATTCATCTGCCTCCAAAGACTGAACTAGAGAATCAACCCCTTCAAGGTGATTACGTCGGTCTCCAAGGGGAGCAGGATGATGGGCAAACTTTACCATATCCCCATACCTAAATAAATCACTAATGAAGGTCTTATAACGAAACCCTATGCGATCACCTATGTAATAATCCAATTCAGCAGTCGTTGCTGATGATAAAGGAACTTGAAGCCTATCTTGCAGGTAAACCCTAATGGCCTGTAATAAACCATCATAGAAGGGCGCATCCTCTAACACAGCAATATCCCGTCGAAGTAAATCCAATTGACTTTGAAGTTTCCGATAGATTTTCTTATGCTTATACAGAAGGAAACTGTTCTTAAAGAAGAGATACAGACGTTGAATCAAACCTAAGAACAATAAAGGAACAAGAATTATCACAAAGACAACAGCAATTATGAAAGTTCTTGTGCCTGGAACCAGTAAATTCCCCTTCGGTTC
This sequence comes from Spirochaeta cellobiosiphila DSM 17781, assembly GCF_000426705.1. Lineage (NCBI taxonomy): Bacteria > Pseudomonadati > Spirochaetota > Spirochaetia > Spirochaetales > Spirochaetaceae > Spirochaeta > Spirochaeta cellobiosiphila. The sequence continues at coordinate 259,879 of NZ_KE384557.1, read as the reverse complement.
CGATATGGATGAGTTGTTATTATCAACTAAGCTTTCTGTATAAATTTTGAGACCTTTCAGAGTAAGGCCACCGATAGTAATATCCGGCAAAGTTTGGCTACCTGTATTATAGGAAACAAATTTAATCTGAATCCTGTAGCTGTCTTCATCCTCACTGAATAAAACATCACGAATATTGATCCAGGGATGTTTGGGAATATCGACTACCGGAGAAAGGATTACATCCTCCTTCTTCAGGATTTCCAAATGTAAGGTGGCTTCATCTCCCACATAATATTGAGAAGGGGAAAAATAGCTTCGAATGATATTTAAATCCTGACCAAAAGCGCCCAAACAAGCCCATAGGAATAGACACCCAACGAATACTTTTCTCACTTAGATCTCCGGTGTTCAAAGAATTGGATGAGCTTTTGTGCAGGATCATCGGCTGTTGATAGAATCATTGTATCAACACGGCGCTTTCGACATTCTCTCTGCCAGTTTATTGTGTTAAGAGCCCAATAATCATGGTATTCCTTACAGAACTTTCTGTTTCGGCCCCAACTGAATAAGGAATGACCAGATTCAGGGTCGACCAAAGAAACAGCTCCTACTGGAGGAAAATCTTCTTCTATAGGATCAGTGATTCTAATAGCAATAACATCATGTTTACGAGCCAGTAAGGTCAATTCCCGCCAATAACCAGTAGTCTTGAAATCAGAGATAATAACAACTATCCCACGACGCTTCATAGTTTCAATACTAGTTCGCAAGGCTAAAGCAAGATCTGTTCCTTTACCAGAGGAAGACATGGACAAACATTCCTGTATCAATCGGCTAATGTGTTTTTTCCCTTTTAAAGGAGGAACCCAGCTTTCTACTTTATCAGAAAAGAAAATAGCCCCAACACGGTCATTGTTGGCAACAGCCGAATATGATAACAAACTAAAGATTAAAGCAGACACATCCCTTCTACTTTGTTTCCCGGAACCGGAATTAAGACTGGCAGACAAATCTAGTACAAGGTTAAGAACCATCTCCCGTTCTTCGCGATACGTCTTAGTATAAGGACTCCCCATTCTACTGGACACATTCCAATCCAGGAACCTAACATCATCTCCTGGAACATAGCCTCGAACTTCATTGAACTCCAATCCTGGTCCCTTGAAAACTGAACGGTAGTTACCAGCAAAAAGACTATCCACTAATTTACGGGAAGTCAATTCAAGATTTTTTACTCTTTGAAGGATGCTTTGACTATCTATTTCCATTAGGGTACCGATACAGCAGACAATAGATGTGTGATGACATCATCCGGTGACATTCCTTCCGCTTCGGCTTCATAACTTAAAACAATTCGGTGACGCAAAACATCATAAGATACGGCTTTGACATCTTCAGGTAAAACATAGGTTCGGCCCTCAAATACAGCTCGAATCCTTGCACAACGGTACAAATAAATGGTGGCTCTGGGAGAAGCGCCAAACTCCAGGAAGCGGGCAAAGGGATATTGCTTGCGATCTTTCTCTCTTGTAGCTGCAATTATGGACACAATATAAGCTTCTATACGCTCATCAACGGTAACATTCTTAACGGCTTCCTTGATAGATGCTAAAGTACTGCTGTTAAGGACTTTCTTAACCCTGGGAGGAATAGCAGGCTCATCCACTACCATACGGAGTATTTCCAATTCTTCCTGATGAGAGGGATATTCAATACGTAATTTTAATATAAAACGATCTAATTGAGCCTCAGGTAACTGATAAGTACCTTCTTGTTCAATGGGGTTTTGCGTCGCTAGTACAAAGAAAGGACTGGGGAGTTTAAAAGTATTTTCACCAATTGTGACCTGCCCTTCCTGCATCGCTTCTAATAAAGCCGATTGAACCTTAGCAGGAGCTCTATTGATCTCATCAGCTAATATCACATTACTGAAAATAGGACCTTTACGGGGAATAAACTCACCCGTTTGCTGCTTAAAGATCATAGTACCGATTAAATCGGCTGGAAGAAGGTCAGGAGTAAACTGAATACGTTTAAAACCAGCGTCCATCACTTCACTAAAGGTTTTTACGGCTAAAGTTTTTGCTAAACCCGGGACACCTTCAATCAAGACATGGCCCCCAGCAATAATTCCCATTAACAAACCATCAATCATGCGGTCCTGTCCTATAACTCTTCGTGACATTTCTTCACGAACCTCATTAAGCAATTTGGTTGCTTCTAATAACTGTCGTTCCTGTTCTCTTTTATCCATTTGATATCCTCATTCGAATTAGGACCGATAATCGGCATTTTCATTTATATATTGATGGCTTAAATCAGATCCGGTCACGGTTGCTGTGTGGATACCCAATCCCAATTTTACCAATATTTCTACCTTTTTATCATGCTGGGGATAACCCAAAGAATGCTCATCATACGAGCAATCCCTAAGATACTGATTCAAAGCTTTTTCTTTGTCCGGGGTCAACTGAAAACTCCCCTGGGAATACACAGTTATATCACCAATTTTAATTGTCAGCTTTTGAGCATCTAAAAGGAATCCGGCATTACCAGCACAATCACCTAAGGAAGACACAATACGCCCCACATTCGGATCATTACCATAAATAGCTGTCTTAACTAAAGGAGAATTAATAACATTCTTTCCTAAGGCTTTTGCCATATCAAAGTGGGAAGCTTCCTGTACGGTTAACTCTATCACATGAGAAGTCCCTTCACCATTACGTACAATATCTTGCGCCAAATCCTTGCATAGCCGATTTAAACACTCTTTAAAATCCTGAAGGTTACTTTTTTTCTTTTGAGATGACAGGATTATCACAGAATCACTCGTGCTCTGATCAGAATCTACACTAATAGAATTAAAACTATCCCCTACAGCGTCCTGTAGACATTGCTGTAATTCTTCTTTGCTATGATTAGCGTCAGTCATGATAAAACAAAGCATAGTAGCCATGTTTGGTTCAATCATACCTGCACCTTTGGCAACAGCAGTAATTCGACAGTTCCCATAACAAAGACTTCTAACCTTGGGATAACTATCAGTAGTCATAATACCTTTCGCTAAAGAGCGAGCATCCTTCCTGGATAATGATTTTACTAAAGAAGGAAGAGCCCTTTTAATGTCATCGCACGGGAGTTCCCAGCCAATGATTCCTGTTGAAGAAGGAAAGAACTGTTCTTCAGAAGCTCCTGTTAATTGCGCTATCTCCCGGCATAAGGTATTTGCCTTTTCCTCTCCTTCTGCACAGAGAACATTAGCAATTTTATTATTAATTAATATTCCCCGTATAGCAGTGGATTCTTTTAAGCGTCTGCGCCCAATGATTACGGGATAGCCAGGAAAGGCATTCTGAGTAAAGACAGCAGCAAATCCAGTACTGGCTTCATCTAATAGAATCAAGTTAAGATTCATAGGTAAGGGTTCATTAGTTACCATTTCTTTAGGAATGAACTTCAACTGGGTAACAGCAGTTTGAAAACCCTCAGGAAGCTGACTTCGTTCTCCTAGGTCATTCCAATAGTCGTCTGTTGATTGATAGAGTTTCATAGTCCACTTCTTTATATATCAGCAGGACTATTTCTGCAAGCCAGCGTTTATTTTGATTAATACAGGAAAATGATCACTAGGAGAGGGATATCCCCTCCAATCACTAAAAGGTTGTTCATTCACAATGCGATATTCTACGATCTCAGTCTTCCTATTGAACTGTTTTGAAACAAATATATGATCAATCCATTCCCATTCCTTATGGTAGTAGTAACTACCAATTCCAAGACGTCCAGGAGGTTCTTCAAAGAAGTTTCCCGATTCTAATAACTGATATGCGGCACCAGAACTATCTTCATTAAGATCTCCCACAGCAATGACAATAGTTGCTTCCTTTTCCTGCCTACTGTCTTCTAATAATAAATCTGCAGATAGTAAACGATAGGTTTTATTGTCCTGAATATGGCCTAAGGCACTTTTCCAATGGTTATTGTAAATAAGTAATTCATCTTCCGATGACAAGGCTATTCTAACTTTCTGTATGGAACGAAGGGCCTGTTTTGGATGTATGATTTGACATTGATTCTGCTTTATAATAGGAAAACGACTAATTACAGCCAATCCGACGGCTTGATCATGATTCTTAAAAAAAACTTGATAAGGATAACCTTGCAGAGAAGAACATCGAAGAAGATTTGTTACTATATCTGTTTCGACCTCTTGAAGACATAAGACATCAATAGAACCATCTAAAGTAGCTAAGGCAGTTTGCAAGGAGCGAACTTTAGCTAACATAGTAGAAGTATTCCATCCCGATCCGGGAACATACTCTGAATATTCAGTATGGTTTAGTCTGTCATCGAATAGATTGTTAACATTCCATGTGAGTATAACAACACTCCCCTCATAAGAAGGGGAGCAACTACATATGAAGATAAGAAAAGTAAAAACAATTATTAATTTATATCGAACCACTAAAGGTAAGACTTGATTTTACTTAACTCCACTTCAATATCATCTTGTTCCGGATAAAATTCTTTTCCTGTCAGTAGTTCAAAAGCTTCTTTATAACGATTAGTCACTTCCAAACGAACATCATCAGGAATGACGGGAGGATTCCCGTCGCCCATAAAACCCTGATCAGCTAACCACTTACGTAGATATTCTTTATCAAGCTTTCTCTGGCTCTCACCTTTCTCAAACAATGACTCATAAGTATCGGCAAACCAATAGCGACTAGAATCAGGAGTGTGAATCTCGTCTACCAGAATCAATTCCCCATTATACAATCCCATTTCATACTTCGTATCGACAAGAATCAAACCTTGTTTTGCTGCCAGTTCAGTCCCTCGTTGAAACAAAGCCAAAGCTTTTTGTTCTATATCCTGCCATAGGCTTTCTGACACCAAGCCCCGGGATATAATCTCCTCACGACTTATAGGCTCATCGTGGAATCCTTGCTCTGCTTTTGTGGAAGGAGTAATAATCGGTTTGTCAAACTTTTGATCAGCCTTGAATCCTTCTGGTATCTTAATACCTGAGACAGCCTTACCCTTCGTATAATCTCTCCATGCAGATCCTGTTAAATAGGATCTGACAATGATTTCTACAGGAAGAACCTCACATTTCTTAACCCTCACCGCACGAGGACTAAGAGATTCTATCAAATGATTCTGTAGAATATCCTTGGTTTGTTCAAACCAGTATAGAGCCATTTGATTTAGTATCTGTCCTTTTAGAGGTATAGTACCCAGAATACAATCATAGGCGGACACTCGGTCACTAACTGATAAAATCAGTTCTGAACCGAGGTCTATCACATCTCTTACCTTCCCCTGATAAAGAACCTTGGGATCTACAAAATCCTCAGGTTGATATCCGGTGAAAGTTTTATCAAGAATGGTTTTACTTGAGTCCATTAGAAATCAAAATCCTTACGATTTGTAACGATCTTATTAATCAAATTGTATTCTTTGGCTTCATCAGCACTCATCCAGAAGTCTCTGTCTGTATCAACTTCTACTTGTTCTAATGGTTTGCCTGTTTCATCTGATATGAGCTTATTCAATTTAGCTCTTAGTTTTTCCAGTTCCTTAGCATGGATTTCAATTTCTGTAGCCACCCCCCTAATACCACTCAATGGTTGGTGAATTAAGTAATGACTATTAGGAAGGCCTAAACGTCTTTCAGCGGGAGCGGCTAATAAGATCAAAGCACCTGCACTAGCTACCAATCCCATTCCGACTGTATAGACTTCTGGTTTTACAAATCTGATCATATCAAAGATCGCATAACCAGCATCAACATCTCCTCCAGGAGAATCAATAAATACCTTAATGGGATCATCCCCATCTGCTTCCAGCAATAATAGTTGACGGATAACTTTCTCAGCCAGTTCTTTGTTAACCTCTCCAGATAGTAGGATGGTTCTTGTTTTAAGCATTTTATCCATCACATTATCTTTATTTTCCTGATCCTTTTTTTGCGTATCTTTTTCTTCTTCAAATCTCATTCAAAACTCCCTGAAGGATTATTATAATTCAATAAGTACCAGACCTATAGCTGGACAGACTTATTCAGCCTTGCTATAAGTTAGTCTTTTTCTTCTGAATCATCAACTAAGAATGGTTGAAAACACTGGCTATTTCTTCTATGTTGAATAAAATTTTCGAGGAGTTTAAGAAGTGAAATCCGGTTTTTGTGCCATAGTAGGCCGCCCTTCAGCAGGGAAATCCACCTTATTAAATGCGATCATTGGTGAAAAGGTTAGTATTACTTCCTCCAGTCCCCAGACAACACGTAATAAAGTACGGGGAATATTAACCAAGGAGGAACAGGGACAAATTGTTTTTATTGATACTCCGGGTTATCACAACTCTGAAAAGAAATTCAACCAATACATGATGGAAGTCGTTGACTCGACCCTAGTAGAAGACGCGGATCTCATTCTTTATGTCATAGACATGACCCGAAGTCCAGGAAGAGAAGAGGAAGAGTTAATATCTATGATTCTAAAAACCAATCTTCCCCTATTACTTTGTTTAAACAAATCGGATGTAGCCAAATCTGCCAAAGAAGAGATCTACACATGGCTGGAGTCCAAGAATATCCAAAACACTATTGAGGTATCAGCCGCTAAAGAAAAAGGATTAGATGAACTCATGGGTCAATTATTTGATATAGCTCCGGAAGGAGAATACTTATACCCACCAGATTACTATACAGATCAAACGCCTGAATTCCGCATAGCCGAAATCATTCGGGAAGAAACCATTAATCGTCTATCCCAGGAACTCCCTCACTCGGTCTACATAGAAGTAAGTGATATTGAAATAGACGAAGAAAAAAACATTATGTGGATACGTGCTTTTATTCAAGTAGAAAAAGAATCCCAAAAAGGTATTGTTGTAGGAAAAGGGGGTAAACAAATTAAGGAAATACGTCAATCCAGCCAAAAATCCCTGGGAAAAATATTTACCCAACGTATCCATATGGACTTAAGAGTAAAAGTGAATCCTAAATGGCGTAGGAAGGATAATCTTGTCAAAGACTTATTGAGTTAGGCCTTAATCAATTAACTCGGTATTCTTGGGAATTTCTAAAATAAATTTAGATCCCCTATATCCCGAATCTTCAAAGCTCTCATAAATCAGAGAGCCTTTTAATCTATTTTTGGTCATGGTTAGAGCGATAAATAAACCAAGACCGGTACCCATTTCTCTCGATGTAAAATAAGGTTCAAAGATCCTGTCCTTTATAGAATCAGGAATGCCCCCAGCCCAATCGATGAAAGCTATAGAACTAGAACTGTTACTGACTTTAATTTCAATATTAATGCAACTCTGTTTTTCATCGGCACTTTTTATAGAACTTATGGCATCTCTTGAATTGGACAAAAAGATGAGGACAATTTGTTTTATATCTGCTGGTAATGTCATTACCTCCAAATTAGGATTATTCTCCCATTCCACATCTTCTGCCAAACCTTGAACAATAACATTGGTTTCTATTTCTCGGGCTTTTAGTTGGGGCTGATACAAATGAAGGATTTCATTAATCAGTACATAAAGGTTTACCTTACGAACAGAGATGTCTTTAGTGAAAAAATTACGGAACGTATCAATAGTCTCAGACAGGAAATTAAGTTGTTCAAAGATTTCCTTTTTCGATGTGATAAATAAATCAGGCCCCAGACTGTTATGTCTATAGGCCGAAAACAAATCCTGAATAATTAACCCAATAGAATTAAGAGGTTGACGCCATTGATGAGCAATAGCTCCTAACATTTCCCCCTGAGCTTCTAACTTTGATTTGAGCATGATAATACTATCTTCCTGACGTCCTTTCTGCTCCGATATAAGTCGATGATAAGTATTAACAAGGATCAAAATAATAGGTCCAAGAATAAGAATAAGGGTGAGAACAGTAATAAAGGCAAACTCAGCCAAACTTCGAAACAACAAAGATAGGTAATTTCTATCTAGTTCATATACGGCATAATATCTATGATTTAAAATATCTATAGGAATACCAGCCAAATGCTTATTGACCCAAACTAATTCTTTATTATCCTGCAATGTTTCCATCAAATGGGGAAGATTCCAATATTCCTCTGCAGTAAACTGTTTTTGTCTGTATCGTGACCATGATTTATCTAACTGGGGGTGAATCAAATAAAAGCCCTCTTTATCCAAGAGATAAAACTTAAAGGAAGGAAGGCTTGTTAAACGTTTAATCCATTCTTCCATGTATAGATTGACAACAATAACCCCTTCCCTTCCTCCTGTTGATTGTATTCTGGTACCTACTCTCAAAGTCGGATTAAAAGGATATTCAATCATCCCCTGCTCCACATTCAGGTCTAAAGGGGAATATCCCGTTACATTAGGAGGTAAATTCATAAAATCTAAGAAATAATAGCGGTTGGATTTATTCTGGAGCTCATTATTAGGAATGATCTTAATGTCACCATTACGAAGGCGGTCAACACGAATAATCTCCATCCCTTTAGAAGACAAAAGCCTTAGTTGCATAATTTCAACCTGGCTATGAACCAAATCCAGAAACAAATGTCTTGTAAAATCTGTAGTCCCCTTGTCCAGAACACTTAGAACATATTCATCAGAAGCCAACATATTAATAAGACTAGACTCTTTTTCTTTGAGGAATTCTATCTCTTTTTTGATGAATTGATGTTGTTGCTCAATATCACCAAGCATGTTATTCATACCCGATCGATAATTATAGACAGCAAACAAATAAAAACAAATGACTGATACTATGAAGCCAATAATCAATAGGAGGGCATATACCTTACGCATCCAATACTCCTACAAAGAATGAGCCAACAGCTCAGGTTTAGGAGGAGATATACCATAACCTTGAGCAAAATCAATATTCAAACGTTTGACGGTTTCCAATATTTTATCATCAGATACATACTCAGCAATGGTTGTTAACCCTAATTGCTTGGCAAACATACTGATTGATTGAACTATAATCATGGCACTATAGTCCTCTACTATATTACTAATAAGAGAACCATCAATTTTAAGATACTTTATGGGTAAGTTAACAAGATAGGAAAAGTTGGAATAACCTCTTCCAAAATCATCGATAGCGATTTGGATTCCTTCAGCACTTAAAGAAAGAAGAACTTTCTGTATAAACTCAAAGTTATCTATCCCTTCTGACTCAAGAATCTCCACGATCAGTCGATCTTGAAGGTGATATTTGTGGACTGCATCAATCAGATATTGAAGGGTCTCTTTATCAAGCAAATCCTCTATAGACAAATTAATGGAAAACGTATCATCACGGGCAGCAAAAGTGGCACAAGCTAAGGATATAACTCTATAAGTTAGATCCTTGTAATACCGCGACATCTTGGCAGCAGGAAGAAAGGATTGGGGAGCAATGATTTGACCATCTTTATCTATCATGCGAATAAGAGACTCATATTTGTGAATCTGTCCTGTTTTCAAATCACATATGGGTTGAAAGAAGACTTTGATCCTATCATCCAGCAAGGCTTCCTTAATCTTTTGGGTCCAGAGAAAGTTTTCTCTATGCTTTCGCTCTGCATTCTGCTCATAATCGTAGAACTGCAAGTATTTGTGGCTCTTTTTTACTGATTCCATAATATTTTGCATGGATTCAATAGGATGTGTATATTTTTTGTTATACACCATATAGACCAAGCTAAAATCTACTTCAAAACTCACTTGCCCCTTAGAAAAAGGATGGGATTCTGTATATTTCTTAAGGAGGGTAGCAACCCTAACCATCCCCTCTTGGTCATCTCCTTCTTTGACAAGAACAAACTCATCCGCTGCAATACGATAGACCTCAACATGCTCTTGTGTAGAAACAGAACTAATAGCATTAGCCAGATAACGTAAAACGCTATCTCCAAAATGGATACCAAAGAGAATATTAATACTTTTAAAACGATCGACATTTAAAAGCATCACAGTAGATACTTCTTTTTTTTCAAGATCCCTTTGTAATTCAATCCGATTGGATAATCCTGTCAAAGTATCAGTTACAATACTGCGTTCCAAACTTGTTCGACTATTGATTAGCTCTGTAACATCATACATGAGAACCAGATATTCGTTTATTTCTTCTTCAGGGGTTAGTAAAGGAGATATGGTGGTATCTACATAGAATGGATTATGATCCTTAGTAGCACCCTTAAGAATCCCCTTCCATATTTGACCTTTACGAATATGAGCTATCAGATCCTTATATAATAATTCATCTTCTAGGAGACTTTGGGGTAAGACAGACTTCTGACTAACCCATTCTTGATACGAGTAGCCAGTTAAATTACTAAACTGCTTATTCACATAAACAACTTCACCATCCTTATTAGATATAAGCACAAGGGAATTATTATCAACAATCTTTTTGTATTGAGTTAATAGGTTCTTTTGTTCATCCCGTTCGCGTTTAACCACCAATTCGTTGGAGATCTCCTTGATGTATTCCAAAAGAACTTCTACATCAATAGGTTTGATTATAAAATGATCTACCTTGGCCCGAATAGCTCTTAAAAAATAATCCTGATGGCTAAAAGCAGAAGCCACAATTACAGGAATATCACCAAAGGTCTCTCTAATAACCTGCACCATGGACAGGCCATCCATGCCGGGCATTTTAATATCTGTAATTATTAGGTCCGGAGTGTTATCATTTATAGCCGTTAAGGCCTCAGAGGGTTTGGGATAGCTTGTCACTTCCTTGACTTCACGGCCCAGAATCCGATCCAAGTGCAATCGAAGAATGGCGTCATCCTCTACGATCATCAACTTAATATCAATCATGCTTTAAAGGATAATGGGCCAGAATCTGTAATGCAAAAAATTAATTAAAAGAATATCCAATATAGATACCCCTGAAGATGGCTTTTCCCTCATCAAGAATAGAGAGATCACCATGAGATCCAACGGTAATGTTGTTGCTAAAGGTAAAATGATAATCAACAGTTAAGAATCCATCAGAGTCATACTCCCCATTCCAAGAGAACTGACCACGATAGTTAAAACCTAGTCCCAGGCCTTCGAGATAATTAGTAAGAGGATAGAACAATAAGCCAGTTTCATATTCAAGAAATCTTGTCCCAATATCAGAATCATCATAAAAGGTCCCACTCGAAGAAGGGCTATCTTCAGGAATATCAAAATAAGACAAGCCGAATTTTACAGCGATCCGTTTATTGAGTTTTTTTTCAAATAATAAAGGAAAGTAATGAACAGCCTCATCATATGCTAATACGAAAGTGGCTACTGGATTTATGAGGATAATAAGGCTTTTGTCTTGAGTTTTAGGCTTCCATTGGGAGGAATCACTATCAGTATATTGATTTGAATGACTGCTTTCACTTGCTATAAGCTGTTCTGTACTCAAATCAAGAAGAGTTTTAATAATTTGAGAGACCTCAATCTTTACATCATTATACGTATCATTTTCTATAAGAGTATAATAAGTGTATAACTTAGAACCATCCTTAAAAAAGTCTATCATGATATCCCCGGTGATAAGATAATGACTATTTTGTTTTATCAGCTTAACTTTAAGTTCCCTGACAGAAATAGTAATGGGATATAAATAGGCACTATTAGAATTAAAATAAGAACCTAGGCTCTGATTGAGATCTGTATCCAGATATATGTCTTCCTTCTTATACAGAGGCCCGTTATCAATCTCTCCCAGTAGGGAATGATCACGGTTATCAACCACTTTATCAACATAGAAACCATGAACAGGACGATCACTATCGTTCTGAATTGTCACAACTATTTCAGACCATAAGTAATGGGGAAGGATACATATAATAAATAGTACAGAAATAAAGCTCTTCATAATCAGATTTCTTTCTTCACTCCGATGGCATATCCCAAACCTAATTCCAGGAATTTTATATCACCGTCTCCAATGAAGGGCCATCCACCTCTCACCCGCCAGGTTAAACCATTATCAAGAACAAAATTAAAACCTGTAGTAATGGCACCATTACTGACATATCTCTGTTTAGTAAAATCTTTATTATAGATAAGTTTACCATAATAGCGTAATCCAACTGATAGACCATCTAAATCAAGACTTAAAGGGTACAAATTAAAACCTGTCCCCCAATTAAAATAATGACTTGATTCTGTTCCATCCATAAGATCTATAATATAACTCCCCCCATCTTTCTGCAATTCTGGCGTATTTATATAGGCAAAATCAGCCTGAAGAGATACGGAACTCATAATTCTGTGTTCGATACTTATGGGTAGATATAAAATTTTCTCTTCTGTTCCTAATAACAAAGTGGATAATGGGTCAGTAACAATAACTGTGTTATAACTTATATCATGATCATCGCCGAATAAAGTCATCCCGCTAATCATCAATAAAACAATAACAAAACCAGAAATAGTAATTAATCGCATAAACACTCCGTAAGGTCATATCATAGCCCGAATACAGTGTTTTGGCTATTCTTTGATTCTACACAAACAGGACTTATCAATCCCACAAATTAAGAGAGTGTTTTCGTAAAAATATATATAAAAAAAGTCTTATTTCGTAACATTGGTTACAGAATCTAAATAGGAATTCCCCTAGGATAGGGCTATGAATAATGAATATTTTAGCATTACCGATTCGGTACATCAGATCATAAGCCAGTATCCTATGACCTTAGATATCTTCATTGCCAATGGATATCCCCAATTTAAAGAGGCTTCCAAACTCGAAAGCTTAGGCTCGCGATTAAGCTTTGAAGCAGCGATGAAGATGAAGAATAAGAATGTACAAGTCTTCTCAGAACTTCTAAATGAAGTCATCAAACAGAATTCAGATGAAAAAGAAATATACCAATCCCCATCAAAAAAAGCTTCCCTGGAAGTAGCAGGCGTCCTCCCTTGTCCAGTCAAAATCCCTTTGATAGAAGGATTCGAAACCTTCGTTAAAGAATATGGATCAAAGACTCAGGAAAAGATTAGCTATAGGCTCCAATCCGCCTCAGGAGGGATCAACTGGTTAGAAGAGGAAGTCAAACTAGCCCAGGAAGAAAAGGATATTCCCGATCTATTTATTTCTGCTGGATTTGAGTTATTCTTCGATAAGGATCTCATAGGTCGTTTTCGTGACCAGAAGACCTTTAAAGATATGAGTTCCCTCAAGCAATTCAACTCCTGTTTTGACGAATTGGACTTAAAGGATTCTAGAGGTAATTACTCTATTATAGCCGGTGTCCCTGCAGTATTCTTAGTTGATCATCAGCAATTAGGAGATAGAAAAGCCCCCCGTACATGGGATGAACTCCTATCTGAAGAATTTACAGGTTCGATTAGTCTTCCCATTGAAGATCTTGACCTATTTAATGCTGTTATTCTTACACTCTACCATAAGAAAGGGACTCAAAGTATTGAAGCTTTAGGAAGGAATCTACTGTCCTCTCTACATCCAGCCCAAATGGTTAAGAATAATCACTCAGAGAAGCCGGCTGTTACAGTACTCCCCTGGTTCTTCACAAAGATGATACTCCCCGGTACAGCTCTTGAAATGATTTGGCCTGAGGATGGTGCGATTCTGAGCCCCATATTTGTGGCTGGAAAAAGAAAGAAAGAAGCAAAGCTCAAGGAGATAATCAGGTATTTTGAAAGTGAAGAAGTTGGTAGACTGATGAGAGACCGAGGGTATTTTCCTGTCGTGAATCCTCATGTGGATAACAAAATCCCAGAAGGAAAAGGATTTCAATGGGTAGGATGGGATTTTATCTATGACCACGATTTGACAGAAACCATAGAACTATGTACAGAACATTTCAATAAGACATCAGGGAGGGCCTCATGAACCTTGTCACCTTCTCAGGTCCCCCATCTTCGGGAAAAACATCGGTTATCCTCAAAACCTTGGAAACTCTCCAGAAGCAAGGTATCAAACCGGGTGTGGTAAAATTCGATTGTTTGTATACAGATGATGATCTTCTCTATCAGAAAGCAGGAATTCCCGTACGAAAAGGCTTATCAGGCTCTCTCTGTCCAGACCATTACTTCATTAGCAACATAGAAGATGTAGTTAACTGGGGACTTGAAGGACAGTACGATCTTCTAGTCAGTGAATCTGCTGGACTCTGTAATCGATGCTCACCCTATATAAAGGATATCAAAGCAATTTGTGTTATTGACAACCTAAGTGGAATCAACACACCTAAAAAGATAGGCCCCATGCTAAAGACAGCGGATATTGTTGTCATCACAAAGGGAGATATCGTGAGCCAGGCAGAAAGGGAAGTCTTTGCCGCCCGGGTTCAGGTGGTTAATCCCAAAGCCATTATTCTTAATGTAAATGGCTTAACTGGTCAGGGATGTTATGAATTAGGCACCCTTCTCTATTCCCAAAAGGAATCCCTCACAAGTCTAAAGGGCTACAAGTTACGCTTTAGCATGCCCAGTGCCCTCTGTTCCTACTGTCTAGGAGAAACCCGAATAGGCGAATCCTATCAAATGGGCAATGTTCGTAAAATCAAACTGGAGTCAAACCAATGATAGACAAGACCAAACTAGTAGATATTCGTGATCGCTATCCTTATATAGATAGTTTCTTTCTAGAACATGACATTAGTATAGAGGACAATGACAACCTAATACTGGAAGATCTAATTCAACAATCAGGACATGACGCCCCTACTACTATGGAAAAGCTCCACAACTTCCTACAGGAAATGGAATCTTTTCTTAAGGAAGATCAAGAAGAAGTACAATCCATAACGATTTATCCCGGAACAAATAAAGCAGGCGAGACAGAAACCTTTGAAAAATTAGTACTCAAAGCTGGTGAAGTTACCTGTTTGGTAGGGCCTACAGGTTCTGGTAAAAGCCGATTGCTGGGAGATATAGAATGGGTAGCCCAGGGGGATACACCAACTTCCAGACGCATCATGATAAATGGGGAGATACCTGACAGTAAATGGCGCTTCTCCCTATCCAATAAACTGGTGGCCCAACTATCCCAAAATATGAACTTTGTTATGGACATGAGTGTAGAAGAGTTCCTGCGCCTCCATGGAGAAAGCCGTCTTGTAAACGATCTGGATAAGGTCGTTCAAGACATATGGGAACAAGCGATAGCCCTGGCAGGTGAACCCTTTACCCTTAATACACCAATTACAAGCCTGAGTGGAGGTCAGAGTCGAGCTCTTATGATCGCTGATACGGCGATCTTAAGCCAATCTCCTGTCATCCTTATCGATGAGATCGAGAATGCAGGCATTGACAGGAAGAAAGCTCTAGAACTTCTCATCAAAAAGGACAAGATAATCCTAATGGCTACCCATGATCCCGTATTGGCCCTGTTGGGGGACAGAAGGATAGTTATTAAAAATGGTGGTATCCATAAGGTTATAAACACAACAACAGAAGAAAGAACCCTCCTGGATGAATTGGAGGATATAGATAGAAGATTAAATACATTAAGACACAAGCTCAGACTTGGTGACACATTACAATAAGGAGTTAGAACAATGCATGAAGGATGTACAGGACAATTTAAAGAAGGATCACAGGTCATTGATAAAATCAGAATGATGGGCTTCTCAGATCAAAACTTACCCATTCCCCTGGTACTGGAATGTTCTCATTGCGGCCAATCCTTTATCATGAGAACCTTTGAGTCGCATTGTGACTGTGGACAAGTATATGGGGTTACCCCCTGCCATGCTGATTCTGCAGAGAATGTGGTGAGAGCCGGAATAAATTATTAATATGATTTTTTTTGTGATCTTTATTACTATATAGGTTGTTATACTTCGTAGGAGAACTTAATGACCATCGATAAATTTACGTTAGAAACAACAACATCAAAACTGGCCATGACTGTTGAAGGAGATAGTACAGAAGTCATCTTATTACTGCATGGAGGCCCCGGTGTCCCTGATTATCTTGAAGAAGTATCTCGTATGCTCACCCCCCAATTTAAGACTGTACGATTTGATCAAAGAGGAGTGGGCCAATCTAAAGCCATTAACAATCAATATTCTATGAAGGATTATATAAGCGATATTGATGCTGTTATCGACTTTCTAAACGTGGATAAAGTTCATGTTTTTGGCCATTCCTGGGGAGGTTTATTAGCACTAATCTATACATCCTCCCGACCAAAACGTGTAAAAAGCTTGTTCCAATGCAGTCCATCCTCTGGAACAGGTACAATATGGCAGCTTATGGAAAGGGAAGTAATGGAGCATAATAGAAGCCAGTGCTCTAATATAGAATGGCTGCGCTTGGGTTTGAACTCTTTGTTTGGAGCATTAGGACATAATAGTTCTTACCAACGGGTTTTTGCCCAAGTATGGAAAAATTATTTTAAAAAACCTAGCGAAGCTCCTGAAGTCGATACGGAATGGCTAAAAGGAGTTCGGAGTGCAGCTATTAATAAAACGAGAAAAGAAGTGTTGAAACTAAACTACAACGATATTGTTCAAAAGATAATCAACATGACTATCCCTTTTATGATTACTTACGGAGCCTATGACATCTATGGAAAGACAAGAAAAGATAATATTGAACGCCTTGCCAATGGGGAATATTATGAATTCAGTAATGCCGGCCACTTACCCTGGATTCAGGATCCAGAAGACTTCAAGAAGTTAATTGGTAGATTTTACAAATAATAACTGATGGCTTCCCTCTCGGGGGAAGCCATAAAGAATCAATCAAGATATTTACCCTAATGGGGGTCTGAAAAGATCCCTTGTTCCACAAAATATTCCTTATATCGCATATCAACATGATAGATATGCCTGATAAGACCTAAGCCAATGTCCTTTTGAACCTTTGCGGCTAAAGAAGGAGAAGCTCCATCATTACGGAATTCTTGGATAAGTTCATTCATTCTCTTAATATACTGCTGGTGTATTTCATGGTGTTTCTGTAGATCAGGGTAGTGATTCTTCTTAAGAAAATCCTCTTCATCATTGAAGTGTTTTACCACATAATCCCCTAGATCGCTTATTACTTTTTCTAACCGGTCCTTCGTCATTCCCTCTAACATTCCCTTAAGGAATTTATTAAGAGTATCGAATAAACCTTGATGCTGTTCATCAATTATATTATTCAGAACAGATAAGGTAGTGGACCATTTGATTCCAATATCTACGGCCCCCTGGCCTTTAAGGACCTTGCCTCTGCCATACTTACGAACAAGATCATCCATATTAATCAAGTTCTGACTGACATAAGTAGAGAATTGCATAAATAGGTTGTTGAGTTTTTCCGTGCTTTGGACGACTTGCCTAAAACGACTACTCGTTGAATGAGATATTTGGTTTAACGTTTCCATAGTCTGTTCTATAGTCCCTGTTTGAGTCTTTATATCTCTACTAACAGAATTGATAGTATTGCTAGAATTAAGGAGTTCCGAAGTAGAATTGAGAATTTCCCTTTCTCCGACAACCAGCTCTTCCATTCCTGCAGATACTTCATTAAGGCCTGCGGCCACTTCTCTGGTTTTGTCAGAGATCTCTTTAAAAGTATTAAGAGTTTGACTACTGGAGTCTTCCGCATTCTTAATACGATCAGCTATATCTTCAAGAACTTCTGTTATGTTATTGGCATTCTGAGCTGAGTTGATAGCCAGGGAACGAATCTCATTAGCTACAACACCAAATCCCTTACCTGATTCTCCAGCATGGGCAGCCTCGATGGAAGCATTAATGGCCAGCAAATTCGTTCTGCTAGCCAAATCATTAATCACAGAAGTCATCTGTAATATATCCCCTGTTTGTCCAGCTATATCTTTTACAAAGCGAATGGTTTCATTTAACCTTTGTTCACCTGTTCTCGTTAAATCAACCAGAGAATCTGTTAAATCCTTACGGCTTTTTGTGATACGCGCAATATTATCCGATGAGGAGGTCATTTCCTCTACAGCTGAGGAAGAGGATTCAAGAGATTTGCTTTGCTGTTCTAACTGACTGGCTAATTCTTGAATAGCTTTAAAGATATCTTTAACAGCTTGGGTGTTCTGGGTAACATTTTCATCAAGGTTTTTAACCCCATCTTCCATCAAGTCAATTTGGCCGGTAATATCCTTAACCAACTCCAAGGAAGATAATGTATTAATGCTAAGGGCCTCACCTACCTGATAATTCTGTTGGGTGGCTTGTCTAACATCCTGTCTGAAGCTATCATACGATTCTGATCCCTGACTTATCTTGGTAAAGAGTTTATTTGAAGATTTAAATCCTGAAGGGGCTGTCCCTTTATCCATAGGGCGGAAGAGAAAGACATAATAAAATATACTTATACAGATGAGAGGAATGGCGTTAATCAAGGCCCATAATGCTAAATGACTGGCCCCTAGTAATGGTAGAGCCACACCAAGAGAGATCACTTCTATAATAAGAATGCTGAGTATAAGTTTCTGTTTGTTTTTCATAAAGAAACTTATACTCTATGGTAGATAGTTTGGAAAGACTAAGTTACTCAAATACTAAGAACTTTAATCCCATTCAATCTTGTCACCATCCACTTCTATTAAAGTGAAAAGTTTGTTTTCATTCTCAATCAAATCGGTAATAATCGCCTCAAAACGTTTAGCACGATTTTGACCATTCTCATCAGGAGTAAAATAAGCAGCATACATACCAGCTTCCGGATCATGCTCTATGTTATCTGCTAAATCCTTATCCACTTTTACCAGGTAATACCTAAAGAAAGCTTCCCAGTTATACCCATTCATATAAGCCTGGTCATTGATTTCACCCATTTTTTTACCAATAGCCATGATTTTGTCTTTTTCAATATAAAAGCAGAGGCTGATATTGTCATCAGACTCCAGAACTTGTATATAACTGTCTTCCTTTTCTTTAAGCTCAAAGGCCTTTTGCCTAGATTCAACAGCATTGGCATCCAATCCTTCACCTTCATAGACCTGGGCTATAAGGAAATGCCATTGACTGTTCCCTTTACCTGACTCTTCCCATTCCTTTAGCAGGCGGAAAGCGGCCTTCCAGGCTCCTAAATGGATATGAGCTTCAACTGTTAACATGGCCTGTTGATAATAGGGATCACTAATCGCTTCGAAACAGGAAATAACCCCGGTATAATCAGCTTGTTCGAACCGTTCCACCATCGAGTGATACAGCTTGACCTGTTCCTCATGGTGGATCTTGTTCTCCCAATCTTTCATACATTCCCGTAAGTATTCCCTTTCATCACCACTATAGTTAACTTGGTCAGCATCAACCTCTAAACCTTTTCGAATAGCATCATAAGCTTCCTGATAGTGACCATATTTGTCCTGAACGAACCCCATTTGGATATAGATCGGAGCATAATGAGGATCTATGGCCAAGGCTTTATTTAAACAAGCAAGACATTTATCATGATCATTCAAGGAATCATAGGCATAGGCCAGTTTATAATGCCATCGAGCATCCTTAAGGCCTTCCTCTTCCACCTCCATAAGCTTATCAATGGCACCTTGAAAATCCCCCAGGTTATTTAAAGCTCTGGCATAGCTGGAGACAATCTCATAATCAGGATTCTCCAGTTGGGAACAAATTTCAATAACCTTGTCAGGATGGTTTTTGTCATGCCAATCATCCAGAAGAGCTATAAGAGCCTCTCTGTCTTCCAGGAATTTCTGAGGGACGCCCTTATCCTGCTCCAAGAGGTAAACCCTATCAGGAGTTATAGATTCCTCTTGGGTATAAATGATCCAGTCACTTATATCGTCAACTTTGATATTAAGTTCATCACCTTCATTTAAAGCGGCAATATGATAAGGTTGGTTCAGCAGAATTCCTTTAAACAGGCCTTCACTTTGGTCGGTGATCTCAAACCACAGATGTTCTTTATTAGCCTCATCCTCCTGTTGATATTCCTCATCCACTAGTAAGCCCGCTTTAATTAAACCCTTATTACCTTCCATCAGACAATGAGCTTTAAAATACTCAAGACGTTCTTTGGCCAGATCAGACATTCGCTTTGTTTCTTTGTTAGAAAGATAGAAGAGGGGATTATCCTGTATGTGTTTAACCGCTTGATTAGGGTGGAAGAAGAGCTTTTTATTAGTTCCTTCCTCTTCCATATACAGATAGAGCACACCTGAAGGATATCTATGACTATCCCTATCCTTATCAGTTGTTCCCAAACCATCAAACTCTTTGATAGCCTCCTCCCATTTTTTCCAAGTGACTACAATACCTGCTCCAACAGGTATAGGCTCTTCTGGTTCAGTCTTAAGATTACCATCAATAGCCCTGGTCGCTAGAATTTCCATCAAAGTACCAAGGGTTCTATAAGAGTTATCTTCTAGAAAAGCATCTATGATTTCTAACTCTATACTGCCACAGCGGTTCAAACCATGAGTATGAAGCCAAACAGAATCCTCATCATTTACAGCATGAATACGATATAAATAACTAGGAGCTGGAGGAATGGAAGATTGTGAGGTTAGACGAACCCATCTTCCTGATAAGATACTAAAGGAAGCATGATCTACGATTCCACATATGTTAGGAAGCATTGTATAGATTAATTTAACTTGTAGGTGAAAAGACATAAGATTGTCCTCACCAAAAAGCATTTTTACTGTCAGGGCTAAGCCTGCACTTTGCAGTCGCTTATGCTCAATAGAAGTTAGGTCGTGTTTAACGATAAGCATTTCATTGAACTGGGGCTTTTCGCTGAGAATATCAGCGCTAAACTTCTGCCCTCGGTACACAAAATTTAAGTGAGCAGAATCCTCATCATAACTTTGATATTCCAGATCACTGAATTCGCTATTTGCATGTATGCGATTGATTAGAACATCAAGCTTCATAAAATCAGCATCACTTGATGATATACCTTGCATAATAGAGAGGGTCTTGTAGTTATCCTCTTTGATGAACTTGTTGTACACCACAGTCTCCTTGTTGTTACTGAACTTTTAACTGGTCTAGGATTTTATCACAGTGGGCACAAATAAACGGGTAAAAAAAGGACTTTTTATATCTGTTATTCAATCATACTCATTACCATAGGCAAATCAGTCTTTTTGTGAAGAGAAGGGACGGTATACACCCACTACCCGAGTATGCTCTTAAACTGATACACCAGAGGGGGTAAAGGTCACTAGATATCCATTGGGAAAAATTGAGGATATCAGAGTGTAGTACTTTATCTTTCAATAGAGCTCTCTTCCCTGTCTAAAATCCATATTCTCCCTCTACTAATAAGACTTTGATCCTTTGAGAATCAAACTGTCCTTGAATGATAGAGTAGTAATTACAGATTTTGTCACTGGATTTACAATCCCTGCATGTTCCTGTTTTCACACAGGGAGTTTTCTTTGCCAGGCGCTTAGCATCAAGGGGAGCGGCTATCTCTTTTATTCTCTTAATGGCTTCTTCATCATTAGCAACAATTTTATTAGTACCAGTTATGAGAAATACTTTGTCCGGTCCAAAAATAATGGGAGCTACCCGGCTCCCATTGCCATCGAGATTTAATATCCGTCCTTCTAAAGTAATGGCATTTATACCACTCAAGAAGATATCAGCAGAAAAATTATCTCGATAGAGCTTGGCTTTTTCTTCTTTTGTGATGTCAGGCCTGTATTTATCCAGGAAGTGACAATTACTATTCCTGAGAAGATCATAAATTCCTAATTTTTCTAAGGTTTTAGAGTCACCCACACCTATAGTACTATCTGAGGAGAACAGCTCCTTCAAGTAATCCAGAAGACTCTCTGGGCTTTCAAAGTATTCCAAGCCGATTCGATTTCTGTTTAGAGCCTTACTTAGTTGATTAATATTATTGATTTTTCTACCTCTTTCTTATTTCTTAGATCAATCTATAGATATCTTTCCTACTCTTTCGCATCCCGTAAGTTCGTAATACGGGATAGACCTACAAACTTAGGCTCTCACAAAAATAATAAAAAAGTGAATTGAAGAGAAGAAAAAAAACAGTACCTAAGAGACAACTATCTACCTTCAGCGCCAATAGAACCCTAGGTATCAGACTTTTGAAAATGATATGGATTGAAACCAATAACTATCTAAAAAATATATTACATACTTTATTATGAACCAAATAATTCTTGAATCATCATTACCTTATGAAGAACCTGATCGTTAAATGAATCATTAATGTCTTCACCAGATATAGAAATGGGAAGGATGTATCCATAAGTCTTATTTTCAATAAATTCCAATTCACGTAGTTTGTTTAAATTCAATATTTTTTTATTCCATACGTCCATTAACTGAAGAGAAAATGGCGTGTGATACTCATGCCAAAAATCTTGAAAATATTCTACACAGACGAGCCCCCAGCTGAATTCTAAATAGTACAGACAATCTTTAGCTCTAGTCATCCTGGTAACCTTATACCCATGATTCGCCATATAATCTCTGTTAATAACGATTGCCTCATTAATCTGTTTTAATAGATTTGGTATTTTTATACTATTGATGAGCTCCACCTCTTCTGCTCCTATTTTTGAATTCACAATATAATTTTCTCTAACAAACTTGCTTAGTTCTGATAAAAATATATCTTCTGATTGAAATAACTTAAAGATATCATCCCAAAAGACTGTTTCATATTTAACATTTTTATCCTGGAAGTATACCTTTAAATTTGAAGAGCCTAACTGTTCTTTTATCTTATTTTCCAGGTAATCCTTTCTATTTTTGATAGTTAGTAAAAATAGACTTTTATTCTGATGTTCAGAATCATTTTCAAGTATTTCTAGATATCTTTTTATTTGATCACCTTTTGAAAAGTCAGCAAAAAATTTGTTTTCAATAATTATCACATTTTCATTATAGTTAAGAACAATATCTGGTCGTCCTAAGCTAAAAGTCTTTTGAGTCGTAATAGAATACTTATATGAAAGATTCTGGTTAAGACCTCTTTCTTAAGAGTTGTATAGTGTTCATTATGTAATAAATACACAAGGACCTCAGTGGTTAAATCTTCACCTCCAAGTCCTAATATTCTTGTAAATAAAGATACTTCCAAAATTAAGACCTCACATCAGTGTATTATAAAATAATAACCTAACCCCATTAAATGTTCCCTTATTAATGAACAAAGATGCTAATTTTAATACATCCCTGGGAGTACTTTTAATTCCGGCCCCTCTATTCTTCTCTATCACTTCTAATAATATCAGTTTTTAAAGGAAGAGAATTCGATACTTTTATCCATTTACCCTTTTTCTTACATTCATAATGGTTAAACACAAAGGGGATTCCTTGGGCATGCTTGTAATCTAAGGAATCCATGAACTGCATATGTAAATGGGGCATAGTGGAATTACCCGAGTGGCCTAGTTCTCCAATGATATCATTCACCCGAACCTTCTGACCTACTTCGACTGCTATTGAGTTCTGCTTCAAATGAGCCAGCAGAGCGTACTGTTTATCACTTATCTTGATGGTCACATAATTGCCCGTAATAAGTTTATGAGAGATCGAACCTTCCATAAATTGTTTTGTTACTCTCATGGTATTACGATAATCATGGAAGATATTAACAGGATTTCTTTCTTCAATATTATTCTCTATATCCACTACTTCACCTTCAACGGGTGAATAGATCTTTTGCCCCCATCCATAAAAGTTCCCAAGGGGTAAACCTTTTAATAAATATCTAAGAAAAGAACTTTTATAGGGGAGCTTCCCTTTCTCACCTATCATAATAAAATCAATAGCATAAGTCTCACCAAAGAGATCTGTACCATGACTGGGAACATTCGATCCAGGAGTGTTGGGGGTCATGCATTTCCCCTGTAATGGAAAAGTTACGTGCAACATAGTAATATTCCTCTTCCCGCAAAATACCTTTCAAATATGTCAAAAGGAATCTTGAAGTTTCTTTGAGTTTCAACGGATATTCCAGAAGGGTTATTGATGTAGAAACATTGTTGGGAGGTATCGACTCCTGTGATGAGAACAAGATGTCCTCCCCTACTTCCTTCATAGGTCGGAGACGCTTCTCTTATGGTACAATGAACGGAAGTAATAAGAAGATTTCCTTTTAGGGTCTCCTCAACAATTTGCTCTGTGCTTAAAGGTGATAAGGAATGGGATGAGATTTGGAATCGTTCCTGTACATACTGAGTAAAGGGAACATAATACAAGCCATCCACATGATCAGCTTGTATTTTATAGCCGCCATAGCTGGCGCATTCCTTTGCCATAGGAATCAAAGGGTCAGAGTCGATTTGCCAGTAATCAAGTACCATCTTAAGACAAGCCATACCACATATATTCTTCGCCCAGAAATCATAATCTGCTGGAGTGTCAGCTCCTGAGAGTTGCCATAGGGGATCATTGATGGGATCAAAAGATCCTGTCACGATATCACCAACTAATTCGCTGGATATCCATTGGGAGTAAAAAGGTATGTCAGAGAGAAGTATTTTGTCTTTCAATGATGCTCCCTTCGTTGTGCTAAAATCCATATTCTCCTACTACTAGTAAACTTTGATCCTTTGAGAATCAAATTGTCCTGGAATGATAGAATAGTAATTACATATCTTATCACGAGACTTACAATTCATACAGACTCCTGTTTTGACACAGGGAGTCTTCTTTCCAAGACGCTTAGCATCTATAGGAGCAGCTATTTCTTTGATTCTTTTAATGGCCTATTTACTATCTGCTACTATTTTATTGGTACCAGTTATTAGGAATACTTTGGTAGGACCAAAGATGATGGGGGCTACCCGACTACCATTACCATCCAGATTAAATATCTTCCCTTCTAATGTTATAGCATTTATCCCACTTAAGAAGATATCAGTTGAAAAATTGTCGCGATAGAGTTTGGCCTTTTCTTCTTTGGTAATATCAGGTTTGTATTTATCTAGGAACTGACAGGGAGCATTCCTTAACAGGTCGTAAAGGCCTAATTGTTCTATGGTTTTAGAGTCGACTACTCCTACAGTAGTAGTTGAAGTGAGGAAATTCGTTAGGTAGGACAGTAAGGCTTCTGGAGTTTTGAAGTACTCTAGGGGGATTCGATTTCTGTTTAGTGATTTGCTTAATTGATTGATGGTGTTGTTGGTCCGGGAGGGCCTCCTGGATATTGATGTGTGTGAATGGCTTAGATGCTCAGGCTGAACAAAATATTAATATCTTTTCTAAGTTATTTAAAATCATGAGTGTTTGAAATCACGCTATTATAGTGCTTAATGAAGTCTGAATACTTAGGGTATTTTGACCAAAGTTCCGTTATATACTCTAACTCGTCTTCAAATGGTCTTGGATCAATGTCCGTTGCGTATTCACAATTTCTAGCAAGCATAACCATCCAATTGGGATAATCCAGTTTATAGTAGAGTCTTGATATTTTTTCATCAAATTTCCAAATATCGATAGCTTGATCAGTAAAAAGCGTCTTTAGTTCTATAATTAATTGTCCAGCCCACTCTTCCAAATCCACTTTAGAAACTGTCAATTCTTCCTCAAGTATTTTTTCAATATATACTTTTATTTCAAAATGATTTTTGGACTCTAAACCCGCTAAGATATTTATATTCCTATCATCACATCCAGCTTCTATTTGAGATATTGCCCATTCAATGGACTTCTCAAATCCTGTTTCAAAAAATTGCGCCTCTATGAATGTTTCTTTTCGTTCTTTCTTACTCATAATCAATGTTTATAAATTTTTCTATAACGATTTAAGAATATTAGGGATAAATCGCTCTACAATTATTTTATTATTTATAGTTCTAAATTTAGAATTATTTTAATCTCATTTTAATCTTGTGATTACCTCTATACCTTTTGATTCATTACATGAGAGTGCTTATTGAATGTAGAATTTCCTGTTTTTCTATTTCTTTTATATCGAATTATTGTTATTAGAATTATCAGAAGATAGGCTATTATTGCAGGTATTCCTGACTCTATACCAAAGTTTCCACCTGTTAAAAGCACAGATTTATGATCGAGTGAATAATTAAATATTCCTCTTAGTTTCACTTCTGGAGTTATGGTGAATATTCTTAATATTATAGTATTCCATAATACATGAAATACTACGGAATTCCATACATTATTTGAACAATAAGTTACTAATGAAAACATTATTGCTACTAGTGTGCCTGCTGAGACAAGTAGTATGGTACTTATTAGTCCCATGCCTTTAAAAATATGTAATAATGCAAATAGAAAAGAAGGTAGTAGTATGGCTATTTTTTCATTCCATTTATTCTCAAGTAATTTCATTAAAAAGCCACGAAAAAAGATCTCTTCTGTTATTCCAGCTACTAGTCCAGTTTTTACGACAAAAGCCAGAGATAGAGGAATCTTATCTTTTTCTAGGAAATCTATTTTTCCATCAAGAAAGAATAAATAAAAAGCAATCACTAAGACAGGTAATAATAGAGCTTGTATGATAATAAATAGATCTACATTAGGTTTCCCTACTCGAAAATAGCTCAACTTTACATGTAATATTTTTGAAGTATATAATTTAAGCAAGATTAAGAATACAGATATTTTTAGGACAGAGTGTAGTATAATAAAAAAGGCATGATTATCAAATTTTGTATATTTTACTATTAGATTAACTATAGTGGTTCCAGGCTCACCAGAAAACATAAAGATGAAAAATCCTATTATTATACTAATAATAAATTTAAAATTAGAAAGATTCTCTTCCCCCGTTGTAGATGCCATTAAATATTCCTTTTGAATTATCAAGAAAATTCTAATATGGCAAATATAGTATACCTACCGTATGCTTTAAGCAAGAAGATTTCTACGAACAGGTCTCTGAATGTACTGTCTTATTCCAGAAGAAACCATCCTTGAAGGTTTCTATCACGATTTTGACTTTATCTTCTTAAATATATGAGAAAATAGATTATTGTACATGTATTTTAATTGAATAACGGATTATAGATATAATTTAATGACAAATACATGAATGGAGGAATCCTTTTTCCTGTATAAGGCATTTTTCCATAAAAACAATTACCACTCTGATAAATCTTCAATTTATCTGTGTTAAAAAAATCTTTTATATTTACATCGGTACCAGGCGATCTTGTGTTCCAATTTAAGAGATGTCTTGCAATAATATTAGAATTCATCTCATCTAGAGCTAATGATATAGTCATCTTCTATAATCACTCACGTATACGAGCATACTATACCTACCCCCTAACTGAAGGCAAGTGCATTTCTTATAGGATGTATGGAGGAAACTATTTTAAGTGAAATAACAGACCAGAAGATTCATGCTATTTTTTTGGATGTGTGAAATTGCAGTGAGGATTCCATGGCTTTTAATACAAATTCTTCACTTTGATCCATTACATAAGACTCCTTCCAGGGTATTTCTTTCCTTCTGTATATGTAAGGATTCGGAATAATTCCTGGTAAAGTGCTACTATGTCCTGAAGTTAAACCGTTAACCATGTCTTGGTTGGGCAAACTTATTATTACACCTAACGTTCTGGGAATATACGAAGTTGTCCCGCTCCTAGCGGGCTTGAGAAACTGGGAGAAGTCGAAGGCTATATCACTTATTTGTTTTTAGGTAAAGTAAGTACCAGAGTGTAACCAAGTAGCTAGACAAGGATGTCGAACGCTTACAGTAAAAAAATTATTCGGAGGATAAATCAAGAGATAGACTTTCATCTGTAAATATCTCTGAATACAGATCTGGCTTCGTAAATCTGTATAATTCATCAAATATCATTTCAATATTCTCAGGCAAAATCATGTCATTTTCATACTTATATTTTATTTTCCAGTATTCCTTGTATGAAAATATGTACTCTTTACATACAACTCCATTTTCAACTTTTATGATTTCATATTCCTTAAAATCTATGATGCTTATGTCATCATACGGGCGAAGAAATTGATCATACTTTACAAGAAGATATCCAGTAAAAAAATCTGCAAACAATGGAACACTTTCTTCAGCTCCGGGGAATATAGTACTTTTATCAAAATCTTGGCCATTAATGGAAATTTTAATTAAGTATAGCTTTTTATCTACAATTTCCCATTCTGCGATATGACCTCTATGGTTTGCAGAACTATTACTAACAAATGGATACGGAATATTTTTATTGTAGTAATAATCCTCAAGAGGAGTTTGAACATTTAAATTGGTTTCAAGAAAACCAGTTCTGTTTTCCAAAGTTATTAAATCATATTCTTGATTAGTAGAAAAAATAGAGAAGTCCACAATAACCAATAGGAATATTATCATTTTTAATTTCATAATTGTATTATCCCCTTATCCAACAGAAATTCTGATTTTTCTTTTCTTAAAAAACATGGTTTTATTTCATCTAACGTTTCCAGAACATGTGAAACTGATTGGCCCGTAGGTATTGATGAACAACTTGCGGCTTTTCTCCTTGCCTATTCTACCATAAAAAGTTGTTAGACAAAAGCTCAATTTAGGCCGGAGCGAAGCGGAGCCGCATATTAGCTGATATATGTAGTGCTCATTTTCAAGTGTTAGAGAAGTGTTTATTTTGGATCAATAAGATCTCCATATCTCGCACTTTTATACGACATAACTTTTTCACCTCGACCTGATTCCCTACCATCTATCAATTTATCATGCAATTTTTTTGAAAGTCTATTAAATAACGATAGTAAATAATTTTATGAGATTATTTTTTTGTTTACCATCGGTAATCGTTGAAGGATCATTATTAACAATAAAACCTTTTAGTAAGTTCTCAATAGAATAACCAACAAGCAAAAAATATGTACGCGAAATCCCTGATACTTTATTTATATTTTGCGGGACTATTCCGTTCTGAGATGAGCGGACGCCACTAACTTCAAATCGAATTGATTGATCATTTTTATTCCATAATAATTCTGCAGAATCCATTAGCTCTTCTGCATAAGTTAGCCATATAGTTGGTGCCCAATCTAATATAAATCGAGAGAGTTTTGATTATTACTGTGGAATGTATATCTCTTCCATTTACTTCTCCTAAAAAATGCTTTTGAAAATAAGCATTACATATAACGTTTCAGAAATATGTGAAGTACGGCCACGCCACATTTGCTCAAGACCAAGTCCACAGGACGCAGCACATATTTCCTATTAGTAGTCATTTTACTCAGCGTTTTCTTCATAAACTCTGCTGTAATCAGAATAGAGTGTATTCTTTCAATCTTCTTTAATTATGGTTTTTGCAATATCAAAATCAACAAAAAAGAAACATACTTCCATAGTTCCATTCCCAATACTTCCACCATCACAGTGTCCAAGGTCAGGTCATCCTAAAGTTTCATTCATTCTATTCTCAAGATTGTGTCTCTTTTGAAGGTCTGTATCGTTTCCTATTCCATTAATTTCATATTCAATTAGCAAAATGAAATGTTGATCAAGTTCAATTGGTTCAACCATCTTGGACCATAGTATCAATTTCTTTTTGTATGAGTTTATGATGATCAGAAATTAGTGTTGATTTTATTTTCTTATCTTTTCCTCGTGTCCCAACTTCACCACAATGAATAATTCCAACTTTGTCTGATTCATCCCAGGTTTCCAAATATTTAAATTCATTTTTTGTTCTTTTATATAATTTCAACATTGTTTTCTTCAGAAAAAAGCTAAAAAAGGCTCCTAACGTTTCGCGAATAACTGAAGTTGCTTCGGCCCCTTGTGGGCTTGAACAATTTGGGAGAGCTGAAGGCGAACCAGTTATTCGCTGTTACATGCAGTAAGTGGCGGATTTTTTCGATTAGCAAGACACAATGTCGAGCGGTTACAGTTTAAATATGGATTATTTGTTTTTTATTATGATTACAGACTCATTTACAAGGAAATAATTATTATCATAATATACGTCTTACCTTAGCAAATCGGACTTAATTACAAAATATTCACCATTATTGCTTGTAACTCATATTAAACGATTTTCCCCTCTCCTGAAAAGTAATACTCTTGTTTCTTAATTTCACGCCATAAACGACTAAAAGACTTCCTATTAACTATAGAGGACTTAGTATGCTTAAATACACAGAAAAATTTGAATCGGAAATGAAAATACGAGGATACAGAAGAAGAACTCCCGATAGCCTGGTGAAAGGTTGCGCATAACTTGACCGAGTCTATACTGCTTTTAAGCTGATTTTTGAAGGCAGGAAAGGTTCTCTAAAACATAGCAGACAAATCGAGGGATTCTTACTTGATGGCGCAGTTTCCCAAAAGGGCATTCATTTTCCAGATGATTCTTGAGCTCGCTGGAGGCACTCAGATTCAGGTTGATTCCGTGGTGGCTCTTATCAAAACAACTTCAACTGCCCCTCATCCTTTCTATACGGATACTCATTCAAATACCGAAAGATCTCATCATTGTCATGCATAATACTATGCTTCTCACATGTCCTATGAAATATATCCATCAGTTCCCGATTATGATCACTTGGCAAGCCATAGCTATTACCATAACGTCTTTGATATCTGGACTTTAGACCAGGAAAATGTGCATCCAGTTGCTCATAGAAGTAAGCACGATTCCCTTCTCGCAAAGTGACGCCCATCTCAAAGCACAGAATTCCCTTCACCCCAGCCTCTATGCAGTAGTTAAGTATTCCCTCAATGTTTTCCCTGGTGTCGTTAATATAAGGCAATATAGGACACAACCAAACGACCGTTTCTATCCCATTTTCTTTCAGGACTTTCAGAGTTTCAAATCTCTTCTTCGTAGTTGATACTCTAGGCTCAATAATACGACAGAGATCCTCATCATAGGTCGTTAAGGTCATTTGAACGACACACTTGGATTTCTTGTTGATAGAGGTAAGGATATCCAAGTCCCGTAGGACCAAGCTGGATTTCGTGGTCAGTGATATTCCATACTCGTACTTATCGATGATCTCAAGACAGGATCTTAAGTTGGATAAGTTTTCCTTAATGGGAATATAGGGATCAGACATAGCCCCTGTCCCTATCATACATTTGCTTCGTTTGGATCGTAACTTCTGTTCTAATAATTCAGGAGCATTGATCTTGATTTCCACATCTTCAAAGTCATGATCCATTCCATAGACTTCACTACGAGAATCACAATAAATACAACCATGGGTACATCCGCGACTGAGATTCATACCATTTGTAGAGGATAATATTCCTTTATATTCTTTAAAATGCATACGACCCTATAGCCTTATTTCTATGTCCTTCACATAGATCGCGGTACCACCAATCTCTACTAAATACTTTTCACCAGACTTTTGTACCATTACATCAATAATGGCATCTTTATCTATTTCCTGTCCTTGTTCGATTCTCATATTGATGGAATCTTTTTGGTCAATATATTTCAGCCAATAGGCTCCCATAACACCTGAGGCAGTTCCTGTAGCAGGATCTTCAATCGTACCAGAATAGGCTGAAGAAAAATGTCGACCATGCATTTCCACTTTATGATAAGTGTCTAGACAAAAGGGATGGATAGAGGCATGATCATATTGATTTAAAATCGAAGGAAAATCTTTATTACTAGGTTTCATCCTTTTAAATGTACTTAAATGTTTAATAGGAACTAACAATGTCCATATACCTGTATTACCATAAACAATGGGATAGGAATCATCTATATCAGGGACACCTATTCCTATAGCTTTAGCCAATTTTATTACATCCCCTGTAAAATCAACAAAGTGAGCTGGACTCTGAGCCATTCTTATATAAGCTGTTCCATCATGGGATTCTAAACTTATATTTAAGATACCAGCCTTGGTTTCAATAGTATGAATCTGCGTCAACAATTTGTTTTCATAAGCAGCGACTAAAGCACCAACCGTGCCATGTCCACATAAATTCATTTCATGTCCAGGAGTAAAGTATTTCAACTTAAGATCTGCCTTATCAGAAGGACAAATAAAAGCCGTTTCATTAAATCCAACTTTGGCAGCAATTTTTTGCATCTCTGAATCACTCAGACGAGGAGCATCTAATACGACTCCCGCAGGGTTTCCTTTATTAGGTACAGTAGTAAAAGCATCATAGTGTAGTACTTTCATATTTATCCTTCTCTTCTATTGATAAAAGCTAATTTCTTCATAATATTCCTTGAATCACAGCAATATACACCTTGGCCCTCTAGTTGACAGCCCATTTTATTTACCATTACTATTTTCATAATTTTTATATTGGAGATTAAAATGAGAAAAGGTTTTTTTGTAGCCATAATCACTATACTAGCTCTACCACAATTATTTGCAAACGGAACTAGTGAGACGAAACCGACCACACTTGTTATTTCAACTTGGGACAGTAACATTGATCAATTTCAAGAATTTTTATTCAAGCCTTTCGAAGAACAATATAATGTAACTATTGAATTGGATCTGGGAAGAGACAGTGATCGTTACACAAAATTATCAAATGAAAGAGATATCTCAGACATTGATGTTTTTCTAGCAACTCAAGCCACTGCACAGAAAGCGATTGCTGACGGATTGTTTGAAACTCAGGACAAATCTAAATTAAGCAATTACGCCAATCTTTACGACATTGCCAAGAATCCAAATGGAGCCAATTATGGTGTAAGCTACACAGTTAACCGTTTGAGAGTAGCCAGCAAGTCCAAAAACCTCCCTACTACCTGGGCGGAGATTTTTGCAGACACAGATAGCAAAATTGCCATTCCTCACATGACTTCCACCTTTGGTCCTATTTTATTGTGGGGAACAGGAGACGTCACAGGTGACGGATCTGAAGCTATCTCAATAGTAGAAAACTGGGTTAAAGCTGGAAAGGTTGATGCCTATGTAAGTACCTTTGGGACCAGAACAGCCGTAGCCAACGGTGAATATGACTATGCCCTACTTGCGGATTTCGGATACACACCCGATCTGAATTGGGGGGATTTGGACAGAGTTTTACTAAATGGAAATACGGCCAATATCGTTAAAGGTTCTAAGAACAAAGAACTCGCGATGAAATTTATAGACTTTCTTCTCTCCGAAGAGGTTCAAAAAGAAGCATTAAATCGGGGAATAGACTCTCCTGTCAATAAAACCGTTGTATTCGAAGAGAGCCAAGGTGATAGCAAGACCAATTTGGCTGCTTTCCCCAATGTAATCCTATCGGATATCACCGTAGTGAATGAGAACAGAGCCGCTTGGGTAAACAAGTGGAATGAGTTGTTCACAAAATAGTGAAAACATTAATTAAGAATATTACCATTATTACAATGAATAATACTCTTGATATTTTAGAAAATGCGAATATCTTCATCGATAATGATGAGATATCTCGCATTTTTTTTAATGAAGTATCAGAGGATTATGACAAGATAATAGATGGTACAGGCAAATTACTAATCCCCGGATTTATTAACACCCATACCCATGTCCCTATGACCGTATTCAGAGGTTTAGGGGATGATATGAAAGACAGGCTCACTCGCCTTTTGCTTCCTTTGGAAAATGACTGTCTCAATGAAGATATCGTCTACCAATCATCCTTAGCTTGTCTATCGGAGATGCTACTATCAGGAACCACATGCTTTGCCGATATGTATACTTACATAAATGGTACAGCCAAAGCGGCGAAGCAATTAGGAATCCGGTCATTTATAGGACAGGGCATAACAGATGCCCCTAGCGGTGAGCAGAAGAACGGCGAACACGGCTTTGAACTCTTTGAGCAATTCCTTGAGACTCACAAAGATAATCCTCTGATTAATGGAGCTCTGGCACCTCATTCTGTCTACATGGCATCAGAACCGTTATTAAAAAAGTGTCGGGAATTATCCGATAGCCACAAGGTTCCTTTGTTATTGCATTTAGCTGAACAGGTCTGGGAAGCTGAGCCCTATCAGGAGAAACATGGTTCGGTAGTTAAATATCTGGAAAATATCGGAGCTCTTAATGAACGCTTCATCGGCGCCCATGGGATATTGGTAGACAAAGAAGATATGGAGATCCTGTCCAAGCATGGAGCTTCCCTATCCCATTGTCCCGCCGGGAATAGTAAAAGTGGAAGAGCCATTGCCCCTGTGACAGAATATATAGAGCTGGGAGTGAATGTTAGCTTGGCCACTGATGGCCCGATGAGTGGCAATCATATGGATATGATGAGCGTGATGAATATGACTCCCAAGATGCAGAAGGTCAAATACCAAGACCGCAGCCTTTGTCCAGCCAGGGAGGTCATGAAGATGGCCACCATCAATGGGGCTAAAGCACTGAATATCGATCATCTCGTAGGTAGTATAGAAGAAGGAAAGAAGGCTGATTTGGTGATCATCAATCCCCAGACCATTAATATGCTGCCCCTTTACGATTACTATGCGGCCATCGTGTATGCCATGCAAACGAATAACGTGGAATCTGTTTTTGTGAATGGGAATTTGGTGGTAGAACAGAGTAAACTAGTCAACATTACAGAAGCTGAAGTACTCCACCAATTCACCGAAGCTTGTAATGTTGTGAACAACAGGAGCTTGGAGCTATTGCAGATGGTACAAGATGATGAATAAAGAAAAAGGAATCCTTTTTATACCCAGCCTGTTTTTAGTCAGCCTATTGGTTTTTATTCCTTTAATTATGCTGGCGTATAAATCCCTAGAAGTAGGTGATGCTTTTAATTTTAACAATTACCGTGAGTTATTTATAGATTCAACCTTTCAGAAGGCAATAAAAAACACCTTCACCATATCCTTTTATGTCGTATTGTCGACCCTCGTCCTTGGGCTACCTACTTCATACTTTATCTCTCGTACCCGGGGAAGGACGAAAAATATACTCATGCTTCTGGTAATGTTTCCCTTACTCACTAATGCTGTGGTTAGAAGCATTTCCTGGATGATAATCCTGGGCTATGACGGCATTTTAAGCCGTTTTCTCAATCGCTTGGGACTCCTGTCTGAACCGATAAGTTTCATGTATTCCCGATTTGCGGTCATCATTGGTTCAACCTATATTTTCTTACCACTAATGATCGTATCCTTGATTGGGGTCATGGATAATATCTCAGAAGAGTTGGAGAATGCCTCCATTAGTCTCGGAGCATCTCGTCTGAAGACTTTTTTTACAATCATCATCCCTAATTCCCTCAGCGGTATCATTGTGGGAATGGTTCTGGTTTTTACCGCCACCTTAACCGCCTATACAACGCCTAGTATCCTAGGGGGAACTAAGACAGTCGTCCTAGCAACCCTGGTACAACAATATGGAAATACTCTAGGGAGATGGGAACTGGTATCCTCTATCTCAATATTTATGTTTGTCTTGACTGTAATAGTTATCAATCTGATAAACAAAGGCGCTGATCTCGTAGGAGGAAATCATGAAAAAAAGTAAGATCCTGATCATCTTTGTTTGTCTGGTATTCTTTTTTCTCCTTTATCCCTTGTTGATTACAATCATTGCCTCCTTTAATGGAAAAGAGAGTCTGACCTATCCCATCGAGGGATTTTCTCTCAAATGGTACAAGGTTGCCTTTAGTAGCAATTATCTATCTGGATTCGCCATTAGCTTTCAAGTGGGCATTCTGGCTACTTTTATATCTCTCTGTTTTGGTGTTCCTGTAGCCTATGGACTAGCCAAATATAATGACAGAAGTACGGGACTCATTAAGAATATCTTTTTTACCCCCGTTCTTATCCCGGGTATTGTATTGAGTTATGCCCTTTTTCTAGGTTGGGTCTTTATTGCCAGACAATGGGATACAAAGCTACCTAAGGTGCTGATTTTAATGCTGGCCCACATTATTATTCTTTTTCCTTATACGATCCGTGTGGTAGGAGGAGCCTTTGATAAGTTTAACTTCGTCATTGAAGATGCCGCTACCAGCCTCGGCGCCAGTAGGAAGGACTTTATCCTCCACATTCTACTTCCCTGTATCACACCAGCTATCCTTTCCGCTTCGGTACTGTCTTTCATAACTTCATTTAACAACATCCCTATTTCTATGTTCTTATACGGAAGAGGGGCCACACCCTTGCCTATCATCATGATGCAAGATGTGGAAAAGTATGGAGATCCGGGAGTTGCGGCGGTTTCTGTTTTACTACTGCTAGTGACAATACTACTCACATGGATCATAGAGAAGACTCTTGGTCTTGAAAATTATGGAAGGTAACATGGCACGATTAGAACTTAATAACTTAAAAGTATCCTATGATGGAAAAACAAATGTCCTGGAAGACTATAATCTGGATATCGATGAAGGCCAGTTAGTCTCCATCCTAGGTCCTTCAGGTTGTGGGAAAACAACAACCCTCAAAGCCATAGCGGGATTTCTAGAAGCCCGGGACGGACAGATCCTTATTGATAATGAGGACTTTTCCCATACCCCTATTAACAAACGTAACTTTGGTATTGTCTTCCAGTCCTATGCCTTGTTCCCCAATATGACGGTGTTTCAAAATGTGGCCTACGGACTGAAGCTTAGAGGCATGTCAAAAGAGGAAATTCAAGACAGAGTCACTGAACTTCTCGAAGCGGTTGGTCTAACATCCTTAAAAGATAGAAAGCCAGAAAATCTAAGTGGTGGTCAACAACAGAGGGTAGCTCTGGCCCGGGCGCTAGTGATATCCCCCAAACTTCTATTGCTGGATGAACCCTTATCGAACCTGGATGCCAAACTGCGAATTGAGATGAGATCCCTCATTAAAAGAATGCAGCAAAAGTTCAATATCACCACCATTCTCATCACCCATGATCAGGAAGAGTGCTTCTCCATCTCTGATAAGGTAGCCATCATGAACAATGGGAAGATTGAACAGTATGACAGTCCTGAAACCATATATCATAATCCTAGCTCAATTTTTGTAGCGGACTTTATCGGATTTAAGAATCTACTGGACATCAATCTTAGCAACGAAGGAAGCTATACTCTGAAGAATGGTAAGAGAATAGACTCTGTTCAGCTAGAGGGCGCTCTTAAGATCGCCATCCGTCCTCAGGAAATTGTCCTAACAGAAGAAAACAAAGCCTTAGTTAGTGGACAAGTTAAGGTGCGTACTTATCTGGGAGACAGTTATCAGTATGAACTAGAAACCGAAATCGGTGATATCGTCGTTCATACTAGCGATAAGGATGTCTATCACAGAGGAGATATGATGCATCTCCATTTCCCCAAGGAACATATCTGCGTTCTGAATCGTTAATATTTATTTAGCTCTAAGGAAGAGCTTCCTTAGAGCTTTATAGTCCTTGTTTAAAAAGTAAGTTTACAAGCTGTAATAACATCACCATGGCTTTCTCGACGATTGTTAATTTCCTTTATTCATAATAATATCTGATTCATGAAAATCGGGATTGCAATTATTGAAGATGAACCGATGGAAGTTGTCCATATACATGATATTTTAGACAAGTATCAGATTAGTAATAGTCTGGATTTTCATATTGACACATATAACAATGCCCATGATTTTTTAATAGAGGATAGTCGTTCCTATGATCTCGCTATTATGGATATTGATCTACCGGGCATCAACGGAATGGAAGCTGCAAGAGTATTAAGAAATCAAAATTCCCATATCGATATTATATTTGTTACTAATCTAGCTCAATTTGCTATCAAGGGATATGAAGTCGAGGCTCTTGATTATATGTTAAAACCCATTAAGTCAGGAGATTTCTTCCTTAAAATGGATAAATTTATACGACGACAAAATAGTAATATAAATCAAAAAATCAAACTTCCATCTCGCTCTGGGTCACATATAGTTAATATGGGTGATGTCCAATATGTAGAAGTTATTAATCACAATTTAGACTTCCATATGCCTCAACGAATCATAAGTATTCGAGGAAAATTAAGAGATTGGGAACCACGTCTCCCACCTAATCATTTTTTCCGAATAAATAACAGTTATATTGTTAATCTCAATAATGTAAGGTCCATGACAAGTAATTCGATAACATTGAATACAGGCCTCCAAATATCCATCAGTCGAAAAAGAAAAGAAGCTTTTAAGGTAGTTATGGCCAGATTCTTAGGGACTATGTAGATAATGCCTCATATCCCAGTCCAAGCTATCAACTTATTTATTATAGCAAAATTATACATAGCAAGTTTATTTTTTACACCTAATATCCCTCTGAGAAGGAATTTCGCATTTAGACTTCTTTTTAGTTTGAGTATTTTCTTTCTATTCGTGCAATACTACCCGATTAGAAATAGTTACTATCAAATCATTTTATATTACTTTTTGATTTTTATATTATTAAATCTATATCTACTTAGTTGTTTTCAAATAAAATTGAAGGCAGCCATTCTATTAGGATTGGCTAGTTATGGAATAGAGCACATTGCTAGTGCTCTAGATTCCATGTGTACCTGGATCATAAATCAATACATCTATAGTGGCTCTAATCTTATCTATATTAGAACGTTAATCCTGATACTAACACTACTCCTAACCTATGGTTTATGTTATAAGGCATTCCCCAAACACCTTAATGGGATATACGATTTTGACATTAAGAATAAACTTGTCTTCTTAATATCCCTTATAATTCTCTTAGTAAGCATAGTTTTGAGTTCTTTTTTAGTAGTGTACGATGATGATAGACCTGATAATTACTATGTTCTGGTCATTTTATTCTACAATTTGACCTCATCTATTATGGCTTTGTATTTATTATTTAATACTGTATCACTGAAGATACTGAACAACATTCTTCTAGAGAAAGACCTTTTTACGACAATGCACTCTAAGAGTATGGATTATATCAATTACAAAGCACATGATTTGAAATATCAACTAAGCTATTTACTTAATAATATTCAAGATGACACAGAGATCGTATTCCAAGATCTCAACAAAGGTATATCACATTATGATTCCTATATTAAATCCGGCAATAAAACCCTCGATACGATACTAACGAGGAAAAAGCTAATATGTGTCACAAAAAACATTAGCTTCTCTATTGTGGCTAAAGGTTCACTCCTGGATTTTATACAACCCTTAGATCTATACACCCTTTTTGGTAATATAATAGATAATGCCATAGAAGCCCTGGAGAAAAATGTAAAAACGGAAGACCGTGCTATGTCTTTATCCATTAGTCAAAAACACAATTTTATATCTATTCATATGGAAAACTACACCACAGAAGAAGCTAATTTTATAAATGGTTTACCAGTTTCCACAAAATCCGATTTATATAATCATGGATATGGACTTCCTTCCATCAAATACATTGTCTCCCAATATAAAGGAGCTCTCAGTCTATACCAGGAAAATCACACATTTATTCTTGATATTCTATTTCCACTTCCTGTAAATTACGTCGATTAATAGGTAAACTAGAACAAAACAATTGTCATTATTCAGTCCTTCCCTACTCTTTATAGCGAATATTATTTAGGAGGAAGGCATGAACAATAAGAAAAATAAAACCATATGGTTAATTGTCATCCTAGGTATTGTAGCAATAGTGGCAATACTGAACGGAGTAGCTCTATACTTTTCCCACTCATTGGATACCTACCTTGGACAGGGTAAAAGAGTCTATGAAAGTTTTGATGAATCATCAAGCAAACCAGAGTATTACAACCAAATGTTTACCAATACAGATTCTGTAACTGGTTCTGTCGGTTTTGGGATGAAAATTAGTAAAAAAGTGACAGATGAAGGAATTGTTCTTCTTAAGAATAATGGTGTGTTGCCTCTTGAAAAAAACAGCAAAGTATCACCTTTTGGATATCGCTTTATAACTCCTGTCTATGGGGGAACAGGATCTGGATCCGTAGATCCAAGTAAAGAGTATATTAAAACCCCAGAAGAATCTTTAAAGAAATATTTTGTTCTCAATGAGCAAATTGTCAAAGTTCTTAAAGAGGCCAAACCAAAAGAGATTACCAGTACAGCGATAAAAGACTTGAAAGTCGAAGATACAAGTGGTTTCAAAGGATTTTCAGGTGTTACAACTAGTATTGTTGAATATGAGCCAAGTATTTACACTGATATTGTCAAGTCCCTAAAAGATACCACAGCTATTATCTATATAGGACGTGTTGGAGGAGAAGGAGGAAATCTTCAGGATAATGCTTATGTTGACGGTACTGAACACGAACTTCAATTAACGGACTATGAGAAAAGCATGATAACCATAGCAAAGAAGTATAGCAAAGCTGTTATTGTTGTTCTAAACACCTCAAATGTTATGGAAGTCCAACCTATCATGGAAGGCGAATTGGAAGTGGATAGCATTGTTTGGATAGGAGGCCCAGGAGGAACTGGTTTTGATTCACTATCAGATATTTTTTCTGGAGAGGTAAATCCTTCAGGTCGTACTTCTGACATCTGGGATCGTCATATTTTAGCAAATCCAACAACGGCAAACTTCCTACCTGATCGAACCTACTCGAATACGGAATCAACCCAAATAGCAAGTAACTACAAAGGTTTGTATTTTATTGAATATGAAGAAGGCATGTATTATGGATATAGATTCTTTGAAACAGCATCAGATCTTGGATTTATTGATTATAATAAGTCGGTGAATTACCCCTTCGGATATGGGTTATCCTATAGTAACTTCACTCAAGAGATTACCAAAATTAAGCAAAATAGAGATAGTATCGATTTGACAATCAAGGTAAACAATATAGGAAGCCTGGATGGCAAAGAGACTATACAGATTTATTATTCAGCACCTTATACCAGATTAGATGTTGAGATGAAAGTGGAGAAGCCCACCAAGAATTTAATTGCCTTTGATAAAATCTTTGTTCCAGCAGGTGAAAGCGTAAGCAAAACCATAAGTATTAACTGGGAGGACATGGCGTCCTATAATTATCTAGTTAAAAACTCAGATGGTACAATAGGAAGTTATATGCTAGAAGAAGGTGATTATTCGTTGTTCCTCGGAAAAAACAGTCATGACTCTTGGGAAGAGAAGAGTGTTAATCTAGCATCTACGATCTGGTATAATAATGACAATCCAAGAGATAGTGAAAAAAGAAGTCAGTCAGAATTAGATGACAAAGGGAATCCTACCTATATACCAGAAACGGGGACTGTCAACTTTGTAGCAGCAAGTAATAAATTTGAAGATAGTAATCAGTATATGGCAGAAGAAACAACTCCTTTAAGCCGAGCTAACTGGGTAAATACACAACCATCAACACCAGAAGAGAAAAGTCTATCCGAATCCCGTCTACAAAAAGCATCATCCTTTGACATAGAAACAGATCGTCTATTAGGAAACCACGAAGAAAGTCTTATCTATCACTCCGAAGAACCAAAATCCAAAATAAAAAATGGATTAACACTTAGCGATATGCGAGGCAAATCCTATTCTGATGAATCATGGGATACACTACTAGATCAAATTGATTATGATAGTAATGAACTAACAAATACACTTTTTATGGCAGCCTTTCGAACAGGAGCATTAACTTCCATAGGAAAGCCAGAATCTGTAGATCATGACGGTCCGCAAGGTTGGGGCTTGACAGGTGCTGATGGAGGCCCAGACACAACAGCTTTTGCCAGTGAAGTGATAGTGGCTTCAACATGGAATGTGGACTTGGCCTATGAATATGGTGTTGCGATTGGACAAGAGGCATTGGTATTGGGATATACAGGTTGGTACGGTCCAGGATTGAATCTTCACCGATCAGCCTTTAATGGTAGAAACTTTGAGTATTACTCTGAAGATCCTTTATTGTCTGGAAAATTAGCAGCACAAGTAGTATCAGGCGCTGGGGATCAGGGTGTGATCTCTTATATGAAACATTTTGCCCTTAATGATTATGAAGGCCCTGCGACAGCATTACAAGTTTGGGCTACAGAACAAACCATTCGAGAGATATATTTAAAACCATTCGAGATAGCGGTAAAAGAAGCCAGGATGAATTTAAAGTTCATTGATGACACTGAAGGGGAAATGAAAACCAAGCGAATGAGAGCTGCTACAGGGATGATGGCAGCAGCCAATATGGTAAATGGGGAATGGAATGCCGCAAACTACCCTCTCATAACGGAAGTTTTACGAGGTGAATGGGGATATCAAGGTGTTGTATCAACAGATATGTTCCTTCAGAACTCACCCAATATCACAGATAAGGTTTTTAGAGCTGGTTCAGACTTAAAAATGTGGTTCTTACCGACAAAAGCAAACGACCTTAATAGTGCTACAGCAAAATGGACTTATAGAAATGCCATAAAGCACATAAGTTACGCATATGCTAATAGTAACCTAATGGAAGGAGCGGCTCCAGGTACGCTGATCAAGTATACCCCTTCACCTTGGTTTATTGGATTAATGATCGGGGATCTACTCTGTATTGTTGCTCTATTAGGACTAATCAAAATTAAGTTATTCTAGATATAAGATCTCTTCAGCTCTTATGAGCTGAAGAGATACTTAAAAGTAATGATACTTTTTTCTGTACAACAATAATATATAGCCAGAAACACCAATTCCCAGAACTTCTGCTACAGGAACGGCAAGCCACAACCCCTGTCCCCCTATTAATTGGGGAATAATAATGATAGCACTTGCCAAAAAGAGAAAAGTTCTTGAAAAGGAAATGACTAATGAGGCTTTCCCATTCGACAATGCTGTAAATAGGGCCGAGGCAAAAATACTAAATCCCATCAAGAACAATGAAAAAGCAAATATATTGAAACCCTCTAAAGTAATATTGAAGACTTGAGTCCCGACCTGAGTAAAGACTTTCAGAGTATTAACAAAAATAATTCTTGATCCACCGTAGGATATTAAAGCACTCACAAAAAGGAACAGGAAGCTATTTAACAAGATTCGTTTCAATTGAGGAAAATCTCTGGAACCAAAGTTATAACTGATGATGGGAGCTACCCCCATAGAAAATCCAATATAAACAGCACTGAAGATAAACTGATAATAAAGAACGATAGTGATAGAAGCGACACCATCAACACCAAAATATTTTAAAAAAGAATAATTGAACAAATAGGTCGTTATAGCATTAGAAAAATTAGTAACCATCTCAGAAGATCCATTATAACAAGCTTTGATCAACATAGGTATATTCCTATAGGGTTTAACTAATTTTAAAGTATTGTTCCTAATGACTCCAAAATAAAATAGTCCTGCCAGGGAAGGGATACAAGCCCCTATCCCCGTGGCCAAGGCAGCACCACTAAGACCTAATTGTAATTTTGCAACAAATACATAATCGAGAATGATATTAGTAATACCTGCCATTAAGGTCAGAAACAATCCAACCTTTGGCTTTCCGGCTGTTACAAAGATAACCTGGAATAGTGTTTGTAAGAAAAAGAATGGTGAAAAGAATACTAAGATTCTTCCATATTCCAGACTTAATTCATATTGCTCTTCATTAGCTCCCAACATAGTAATAATGTTTCTAAGAAACAAACTTCCCGTTACCGCGAAAACAATTGACAAAACACCAACAGCAATAACAATTAATGAAAAATCATTAACAGCCTCTGCCTCTTTATTTTCCCCAAGCTTTCGAGCAATGATAGCGCTTCCACCAGAGGCAAACATAATAGAAATGGCCAATTCCGTATTTAACAATGGAATGAGCATATTCATGGCGGACAATGCTGTCGTACCAATATAACGGGAAATATATATACCATCTATGATCGTATACAATGATAAAACTAACATCATAATGATATTAGGAAAGGCATAAGAAATTAATCTGACAAAGGATTGCTTCCTTTGGAAAACACTAATCATTATTTACCTCAATACTCAAATAGTGAGCAAATAATTCGTTAGTCTTAACAAACATTTCACATAGATCATTACCCATATGCTCCATAACTCTTTCTTCTATTTTATAGAGTTTTGATATAACATCATTGGTATATTCCTGCCCCTTTTCGGTTAATCTGATTGTTTTACTTCTTCTATCCTCTTTGTTGGTTTCCGTTGTTATATAACCTGACTTTTCAAGACTTTTACATACAGTATTTACTGTTTGCTTGGGTAACAACCACTCCTCACAGATCCTCTTTTGGGAATATTCTTTCTTTTCGTGAAGGATATAAAAAATCAATAAGGCGTTATAATTCAAACCATGTTGCTTAGCCCATCTACCATATAGTTCATTAGCACGACTCATGGATGAGTTGATCGCCTGGATTTGTTGTTTTCGTTTAGTATTCATAGACACCTCCCGACACATATAGTCCTTATTCGGACTTTTATCAAGAGAGTCAGTTACCATTTTCCATGGTTTTCCCAATAGATTAAGAATTAATACCGTGCTAGACTTCACATAACAATAACAAAATATGGAGAAAAAATGAAAAAGATATTAGTTTTAGCGTTTCTATCGTCTTTATTGTTCAGTTGTGCTTCTACCCCCCCCTTAGATTTATCAACATTAGAAAACAAAGAATTTCATTTGACTGGAATATCTGTAGTGGTAACTGAAGAAGTAGACGAAGGAAAACAGGGACAAAAGTTTTTTGACGAGCAAATACCAAATATATTAGATATTGTACAAAAACATTTGTTAGAGAACTATGATGTAGACCTAAATGCTACAGATTATGAAGATCTTCAAAAAGCAGGTAATGTGGATATTAATTTTCGAGAAATTGAACTTAAAATGATTATTCATCATTATTTTTGGGATAATACAAAGAAGTATGATCAAAAAGCAAGTTTATCTATTCCATTAGCTTTTGATGAAAATAACTCAATGAATGTATCTGTCTATCTTACTGATGCAGAAGGGAAATCCTTGAATGTAACTGTTCCTCTACAAGTACAAACAGCAGAATAAGTAAGATAACTAAATATTAAAAAAGCCATTGCAATAGCTCTGGCTTTTTTGTTTTTGAAATTTAATCATAGAAACGGTTATTAGGTAGTCCACTTATTGTTTAGTGTATTTTATCTCATAGATTGTTATAATATCACCAGATATTGAATACTCCCATGATTTAACATCAGTAATACCTTTGTACCTACTAGCCCACTCATCATCAGGATATTTATACTCATCATATGCTTCAAAGG
This sequence comes from Spirochaeta cellobiosiphila DSM 17781, assembly GCF_000426705.1. NCBI lineage: Bacteria > Pseudomonadati > Spirochaetota > Spirochaetia > Spirochaetales > Spirochaetaceae > Spirochaeta > Spirochaeta cellobiosiphila. The sequence goes on along the minus strand of NZ_KE384557.1, from coordinate 214,934 downwards.
CAGTCCGTAATGCTCTCTCATCACTAATATCATACCATCTGTCACCAATTGTCATTTCCGCTGGTGTTAATATCAACTTATTAGATCCTTCGGATCTAAAAGAATATTTATTTTCATCTTTATGTGTGTTAACGATTGTTCCTTCACTGGATGTACGATTAATTACATATATTTTGGTAATCTCATTCTTCGATATTTTTAACGTGGTAGTTGCTTTAAATTTATCACCATTTGCATACTTTCCACTGTTAGTAGATATCCATGTTCCTATATACGAGGGGGTATCATCTACATCTTCCTCATCGATGATATCACAACTTGATAATACTAATAATATAGCAATAATAAAGAAAATTAATTTTTTCACTTTTTACTCCTTTGATAAATAAACCATAAAAAAAATATTTTTAAAATATTAAAAATGGGGATTATCACCAAATAAGTTAATGGAGTAAAGGATGTTAAATGTACTGCATAACAGTTAGGATCATGATAAAAGTAAGTTCAGAAACAAAGAGAAAGCTCTGTAAAACTTATCCAACTCTCCATAATGTCCTAATGGAATTCCAATCATTCTAAATATTGATAATATGATAGTAGTTTTTTTGCATTACCATATCCCATTACATTATCTAAACTTCTATTTAATTTTTCATAGTCATCATCATTTATGACATACATTATGTTATTTGAAAAATCGGTATAACTAAATCCAACAGGTAATTTACTCCAAGCAATATCTAAATATCCGAAACTAGATGGAGGATTGTTAATAGTGGGAATCATATCTAATGTATATCCCCATATTTGAATATACTCTAATTTACTTGAGCTATTTAAGTTAATGTTCATATTTTGAATATTAATTCCTTCATACAAATGCAACCTTTTTAATGAAGTCAATTCTTTAAGAAAATTTAAATCTTGTAATGTAACAAACCCCAAGTGAAGTTCAGTTATTCCATTAAAATGTCTCCATATATTTTCAAAATTAGTTAAATTAGAAAACTCTATACTTAAGCTATCTAACCGTTTAAGAGAGTCCAATCCTCTGATACTGACTAAGTTAGGCACTATCATATCCGGCTTGGTAAGTTTAAGTTCTACAATATCACTATTAACATGTATAGTCTTTGATTGATTCAATCCTATGAGTTCTAAGGATACCGTTTCAGACCAAGCTGTTGATATTAAAAGAATGTATACACAAAATATAATTTTTTTCATGGCTAACTCCTATACAAATCTGGTAATGGAACATAAGTCCAATTATTATTTAGTGGATTATCAATAGAACGCACTTCTTGTTCGGGAGGATCTTGTATCCCATCAGTGCTATCCCAGGATTCGCCATTCTGTCCTGTTGTTTTTTTTCATTTTCTAACGCTGTGTTCCAAGACATAATATCAAAATGGAAATCGAAAAGATCATCAACTACCTGTGGATCTACATCATTTTCCTCTACTTCAGCTAATCCAAAAGGATCAATAAAATTAATAGGATCATTCCCAACATACATATACCAATTAGCCCCATCCTTAATAGGATCTATCGTCCTCCATCTCATCCTCATGGGATCATAATCATAACTTCTCTGTTCATTGTGCTACCACAATATAAACAATACAACTACAATTTTGTATTCAATTAAACTGAATAAATATTGCGAACAAGCTAAATTGTAGTCAACAACAACCACTTAAGGAAAAATGTTAATGGAATATAAGATGTTAAATATATTGCATAACAGCTAACAGATACCAAAAAGGAATCCTTCGATGTTAGTTCCCATAAAACCTTTACTCCAAATAAGATTAATACAAGGTTATATAAAAATGGTACGAAGACAAAAGAGCCGAGAGAAAAAAATACATTTATGAGCTTAGATATTAGAAATGGCATTTTTGAAAAACAAACTAGCTTCATAATATCAATTTCTTCTGGTTTTATATCAAAAACTTTGAGTATGATATTTAGACTGAGAAATAATGCTAGGTCAGTTAGGATCATTATCAGAGTAAGTTCAGAAACAAAAAGGAAACTGTGTAGAGCTGATCCAACGCCCCATAATGGCCTACCCCATACTGCTAATAGAGTAGTGAACAAAGTTATTACTATTGATGTAGAAAAGTAATAAATTATTAGACCAAACTTATTAATATCAAGACTCTTTAACTTTTCCCAATTAGTCTTTGGTTGTATTAGTATTAAGAAAGGAGCTAAAATTATATCTTTAATCATTTTGGGACCTACCAGTATTTTTACCCGAGTTAAAATAAATCAGGTTTTTTAGTATATTTCTCACTTTTAACTATAACCACGTCATAGAACTCAAATAGTGCATTTCTTATTGTATTCATATTAAACATTGACATAAAGTTTTACTACTCTCTCAAACTAAAAAACACCAAGAATAGAAGAGTATCTACTACCCATATTGTAGTAAGATTTTTTGTTAATGAGATCTATTATAACACTGAAAATAGGAGCATAAAAACCGAACCCATCATAAACTTCATAATATAGGTACGGAGGATCATAATAGGCAAAGTATAGAAAGCCATCATATCCGAATTTATCACGAATTGGTTGAATGAGATCTAAATTGCTATCTTTATATTCTATATTCCCATAGGGATCTTGTACATTAATTCCCATTAGATCCTTAGATGTTGTAATTATATTTTTATTTCCATTTCCAATGATTATATCAGGAGCAAAAGATTTTACCTGACCATTTTTATAATTCACCAAAGTATCAACATATGTTTCATCAGTTTTGATAATACCTAGATCCTCTATGAGCAACCAAGTATCCTTAATCCACAAAGCGTTATGGTATTCTTTTAATTCCTTTGGATCAGGAGATAAACTCCATATTACTTTTTGCCCTACTTGGGAAATAATGCGAATACTCTCATGTTTTAATTTATCACCATTTATATTAATTTCATATTGAGAGCTAAGTAAATCATTAGTACCAGGAATCGAAAAGATAGTTTGGCTTCGATAGCGATGGAAATATTTTAGCATAGCTTTATTTTTAACAAAACTTAATACTTCGTTAACATAGTGAAGTTTATACCAACCTTGCGGATAATCAGAAGTATCAACTGGCATCAGATAGCAATAAGACTCGTTTGTATTTGGATTATAAAAGCCATATAATACCTCCGCAGGATTAAGTTTTGAATCAGTGTGAGCTAAAGACTCTTCCATTGTGGGAAGAGTTACTTGTAAAATATTTTCCTTTTGTCTGTTAGAACCACTTAGATCATAAAAGAATAGAGTACGCTCTGGATTAAGTTCTAATTCCATGTTATCTACTTCTGGTTCCAATTTTTGAAAGACCTTGAAATTGTCTGCACTTAAACTTGGAGCCATTACTAAGTAGATAAAAAGAAAAAGTATAGAGTATCTACTTTTAATTTTTACTTTTTCCAACACAGGCTCCTTTTGACTCATTTAATTCGCTTATAATATCTTCCATACTACTAGGATTTGGATTAGTATCTTCACCGACTTTCTTTGCTATTTCTTCTAAAGATTCTGGTACAGGATCAGGAAAATGATTACTCCATTCATCCAATCCATCATCTATTATAGCTTCCTATTCGCTTGTCAAAGTATCTGTCTCTTTTAAACAATCAGCGACCGCCTCTGAACACATCATTGCCTCTTCATCAGACTGGCTTCCACCATAGTTATGGCCTGAACCCTCATTAACTTGTTCACTCCATCAATAGATGGATCTTCATTATTAGGATGTCCCTATCCAAACCATTTATCATCATCTTCATCGGTATCTATACAAATCCATGTATGGCCAGGATTACCATACTCATCAACTATTATATCACTTCCAGGAGTTGGATCCTTATTGTAGGTTGTCAGTGTATCCAACCCCCACAAATCAATAAAATTAATAGGATCATTCCCAACATACACATACCAATTAGCCCCATCTTTAATAGGATCTATCGTCGTCCATCTCATTCTCATAGGGTCATAATCACGGAAGCCATAATCATATTTACCAGTAAAGCTATCGACTCTTTTACCATTATATCCCATCTGGTTCTGTCCTACAAAACTACCATTAATGGCCTGACCGAAGGCATCATAGGTATATTGTGTTTCATTATTCATGGGATCTGTTTCTATAGACAATCGACCATGCTCGTCATAAGTTCGTTTCCAAGAATAGAGTGATTGATAGAACAGTTAGGAATTATCTATCTGGACAAAGTCCTTCCCCAAGTCCAGGGAAAAAACGCGTTAGTAACACTTGATTCATTTCAACCAGATCTTTTCCATGTTTCAAGATGTTCAGTCATCTGCTTTCCTGTTCTTTTCATGATTGCCCCTCTACAAAGATGACACTAGATTTAACTTAAGCAATTGTAGGAGTGAAGATTTTGACATCTACGAATTTTCTACAAATATCGACTCTTAACTCTTGGGGGATTATTATATGTCATCAAAATTTTTTAGTACAAAGAAATGCATGATTTGTTACATCATTTACAACTAAGAAAACCACTCTATCTTGATCGTACTTTTTTAAAGAATATACTTCAAAAGGTAAATCTGTTAATATTTCTTTATATGATGAGGTTTCAAATAAATATCTGAGGTATATTGGTGTTGTCTGTTTACCGCTATAAAAAAGTTATCGAACAATGTGTAATCATCAAAAGATACTCTGCGATCATAAAAAGGATCATCATAGAAATTCATATCTTGTGAATACCAATTATATAGACAATATTTTTCTCTACCATCATTAGAAATAAACTTTAACAATATATTCTGATTTTCTATGTTAAAAGATAGAATGGAATTGAAAAATCTTCCCGTATCTCTTTCTATATTAAGATCCTTCACTGACTGATTTAAAATATCATAGGTACGATAATATGGTTCTCTTTGTGCGCTTATAATTAAAAAATTATTATTAACTACAAACTTATATACAGTATCATATAAATCAGGAACTTCTTTCCATTCATTATGTTCTAATGAATAATAAAAAAGTAACATAAGAATTTCCTTATCACCTTTTACAATAACTGATAACCAAATAGTCTTGCTTATATTATCGTAATTAAGATTATTAATACTTAAAATCACTTCCTCTTTTAATCTAATTGGTAAATCCAATAATATCTTTTCATTTGAATGAGTCGCATACACATACTCATGATCAGATATAAACTCATGTGTATTAGGACTATCGTTTAAGGTACTTATTACATCTATCCTATAACGATCATTTAATTTATACACAAACTTATTATCAGATATTCCACTGGCACAAAGGGGAAGTAAACCAATCGATAACAAAAGTATACTGATCTTAACTCTCACAATTCAAGCTTCCCTCTTCTTTAGATCCTACGATCTCAGAAACAAATTTTATTACATTAGATATAAATCATATATGGCTTATTAATTGGTTCACCAGAATTATCGACTCCTGTTTCTATGGATTCTGGAATCAAATCCTGAAGAGTATCATTGGTCTGATTCCAATGAATTGGAGAAGAAGGGGAAGAAGGATTATATGTCCTTATATCTGATAATCCTGTTTGAGTTTCCCAATATCCTGAACCAGTAGACGCATAGCATCCTACAAGATCAATTGTTGTCATAATACTTCCTGTATTACTTAAGTCAAATGAAGATAAGTCAATTGGGTCATCATTTGTATCATAAAAGCTTCCTGAGCTTCCGCCGTGAGCTACAACAATTAAACGTTGTGTATCATCATTTGTCAATTCATTATTAGTTAAGTTTTCAGCAGTTGCCTCATCACCTCCAACGACTCTTACAGTTTCTCCTTTACTTTCAGCAGCTTCAATAATATCATCAAACGTAGTATCAACAAATAAGTTATATGCCCACAGCTGTCCAAAATAAATACTAAAAAGTGTATTATAAAAATCGATCTCCAATTAAAATAAAATTGACTAAAAGATTACTATAAAAGGGAATCGGCTAATAAGACATCAAATACCACTTTTTCACAACTTCTTCAATTTATTCCAAGACATGATTTTGCTAAGTTAGTTAAAAAGTATAAAGGAGACTTTCACTCCAAAGGATTTAGCTGTAGGAACCAATTTACTGCAATGCTGTTTGCTCATCTTTCAGGACAAAAAGGACTAGAAGTCAATAATAGCAAGCTCTATCATATGGGATTATCCAAAGTCAAAAGATCTACACTATCCTATGCTAATAAGAACCGTGATTCTAAAATCTATGAATAGTATTGATGAAACCACGATAGACTTATGTTTGAATATGTTTCCTTGGGCTTCTTTTAGAAAAAAGAAAGGAGGAATTAAACTCCATGTCAAACGCAATCACTCAGGATATATTCCTTCTGTTTTAACCATGACAGACGCTAAAGAACATGAAGTAAATCAGTTAACACAAATGAAGGTTCAATCCGGTGACAGTTTAGTATTTGATAGAGGCTACAATAGCTTTAAGATCTTTTCAAACTATTGCGCTAGAGGTATTTATTTTGTGACTAGGTTAAAATCCAATTCAGTCTTTGACATACTTGAAGACTATGATGTTGATCATTATGAAAATATAAATTGTGATCAGGATATAAAAATGGCTGGATATTCTACCTATAAGGATTGTAGAAAGTTATGATCCTGATACAAACAAGACCATACGCCTATTAACAAATCAATTGACATGGTCTGCCAAGACAATAGCAGCAATTTACAAGGATAGATGGCAAATAGAAATCCTCTTTAAGACAATTAAGCAGAATCTAAAGATTAAAAGCTTTCTCGGTACTAGTCAAAACGCCGTCATGACACAAATCTTGATATGTATGATAACCAGTTTGTTATTAAAATATATAGCAAAAGAAGCGAATCGAAATTGGACCGTACAATCTTTAATGGTCATAATATCTACTTTACTATTCATAAAACAAGATATATGGATATGGCTAAATAAGCCTAAATTAATCGATGATTTTAGTGAAAGAAATACTGGACAGTTAGGTCCTGTTTATTGAAGTGATTTATTTTGGACAGGTATGATTATGAATATTTATTCAATGTGTCCGTCATGATTCCTATAATTAATAGAAAAAGCAAAATAAGTATCTACATACAAATCACCTGTAATATTGGCTTACAATATTCTAATTAGAAAAGTGCACACCAGATTCCCTCAAGAGATGTATAAGTTCTGACTTAGGCACAATATCTTCTTTTTGCTGCCATTCAAAATATAAAATATTTTTATCAATAAATCTGTTATATATGTTTAATCTATCTAGTGAAGTAGATATTCGTTTTAGTCCATTCACTTCTGTTATCATTGAATTAGTAATAATATTACCATAAAAAACATTCCTAAAAATTGAATCTAACTTCTTAAGGTTTTTTTTCCATTGTCTAAGATCATCTTTTTGCTCCACAGTAATATTTGGTGTTAAGATTTCATTAAAATAGGAACTTGCTAAAATATCCCCATCCATTACTTCAATAAATGCATTTTTCAATACAAATTCGCTATTCAAGTGGCTTAAAACTTCATCAAAATCAATATTATTAATTTTAAATGGAAACTGTAAATAAATCCGTTTATATCTCGACTTTTTTACCATTTCCTGATTCATATAACTAAACACAAAGTCATTTTTTAAACTCTTAGAAGCCGAGGTGATTGAGTAAATGAATAGATCTTCTTCAATTGTACATGATAAACTATCTTTAATAGCTTTCTCATCAAACAAATCAAATTTATAAACTGGAGGATTACTTAATGCATTTAATATCGCTAAATCATCTCTTAAATCAAAACCAGATATTCGCGTATAGTTAAATTCATTACTTTTGAAGCACTTCTTAAAGCTATCTATAATTGGAAAAAATGTTTCAATGCTTTGACTATTTACTGACTTTTCAACATAGGTAACTAGCGACACATTTCTTTTCATTTACTTGTTCCTTCTGGTATAAGAACAGAGCTATCCCCCGATAAATCACCTAATCTCATTTCAATAATCGCGACCTTAGCTTCAAGCATTGTCTCTGTCTGTGTTTTTGTACTTGCAACCTCTACTACATCTATAGTAGCATCTTCTTTCTTACCCATTACATCTGGTCGAATAAGAGATTTTACAGATCCCTCAGTTGCTGTAGATATAGACTTATTGACATACACATCAGTATAATCACCTGAATTTGTTCTGGAAAATTTGTAGTCTTACTACCTGTTCCTTCCAGTATCTCCATGGTATCATCAATATTTTGGGTATGTAAATCTAGATTTATTAGATTTGCCTCAATACCTTTCTGTACAATATTTCGACTAGGATCAATAATATTTTTTACATGATTTAACTCTGATTCAATTATATTTGCGCCTACTTGTGCACCAACCTGAATAGCCGTTTGAGAGTCAATTTGAATTCCATCATTCTCAGTAGTAGCGCTCAACCTCCACAAATCAATAAAATTAATAGGATTATTCCTAACATACACATACCAATTAGAACCATCTTTAATAGGATCTATTGTCGTCCATCTCATTCTCATAGGGTCATAATCTCGGAAGCCATAATCATATTTACCAGTAAAGCTATCGACTCTTTTACCATTATATCCCATCTGGTTCTGTCCTACAAAACTACCATTAATGGCCTGACCGAAGGCATCATAATCATAGCTTTCTGATTCAAATCCCAAGGAGTTAAACAGACTACTGATCGAACCAAGGCCATCTTGACAATAAAAAGCTTTTCTCATGTAATTCCTATAGAACTTATTATGAAAGGAATAATTATGATTGGTAGAATCTGTTCGACTTACGAAATGACCATTAGTTCTTAGATATTCACTAGTGAGATTAAAAACCCTATTAGTTTTGACCTCTTAGACTCTATTCTTTTCTATCTCATAACTAAATAGTTATATAACGAGCTTTAAATTTTGTTTTCAAAATATACCTATCTAACCAAAATATAGTTCACACATGTATCTTCCCACGTTGAACCAGGATAGATATCTAAAATAGTAATCACAACTTTAGTCTCAGATTTTGGTAGTTTGATACTCTGAGGCCCAGAGGAATCCTTAATGTCAACATCAAGAACAGTTTCCGTATCCATTCCTTTTATTTGAATCTTTTTTAATCGACTATTCTTTTCATATAGTGTTGGATTATCATAGGATTTATATCCATTGGATAGAATTAATTCAGTAAATTCCCTATCATCACTAATTGTTATAGTTTCACCGATACCATACCCATTAACTCCTTCTACCCAAGGTTTTGCAAAAAGAGAATTTCCTAGATTACTAGCTTTATAGTTAATAGTTCCTTCTACAAGAATGGAAGATGATTCATACGTTTTTCCAGCACGTAGAACATCTCTATTCCTATCAAATACATTTCTAATAAAGAAAGCTGTTATTTTATTAGTTGTATCATTGGGACATAAAAATAAATTTATTGGGACTGTCATGGGAGATATCTCATAATCCCCAGAATTAAAAATGTCATACTTTGATATAAAAGGCTCAAATTCATCATCACGGTTTTCGATTTGGTATTCATTTGACTTAGAATGAGTAATATTAATCCAACTAATATTTTTGGGTTCATCTATTATGATTTTTTCAAGACTAGCATTATCACTAATTAAATAGCTAGTAATACTTTTATGGGTAGGGTATTCCCAAGTCATTTTGTTTTTTTCATTACTAAAAGAAAAAGTAAGTTCATTTTTGTAATTATAATTAAAGCTACCATAGTTATCATAAATCTCTATTAATCTGCTTGTTTGCAAATCATTCACTTTCATTCGTTGAATCATTCCGCTATTTAGATAATCATAATATTCAATCAATTCTTTTGTTGCGTTCTTCGATTTCTTATACACAGATATTCTAGAATCTGATCTGCTAACACTGATTGTTTCTAATAGTCTTATATCATTTAATTTATTCAATTCTGAGGTAGGTATAGTTCTATCTTGTGGGTTAAGATATTTTCTGATTTCTTTTACTAAGCCATCACTATAAAAATCTACTTCATAAATAGTATTAATTGCTCTAGTTATGGGAGTATATGTATATATTATGAGAGCACTTTGGTCCTCTGCATATACAGTATTAAAAGAAAGAAAGATTGTCATTACCCAGAAAAACCTTTTCATTTCATTACCTTATTAACTATTTTTACTAAATAAATAATAACAATACCTGATTGTTTATTCTATCATTCTTTGATCTGATATATAAGAATTAATGTAATGAGGTATTAAACTCTTTATTCTCATCGATTACATAAACTTTGTGAGAATATCTACCTTGATAGTCAATGTACACCTGATCTAGAGAATCATTACTATTTCTAATGGTCTAATATTAATATAGGATTCCATAAAGAATCCTTTTTATTAAAATCAGATTCCAAAACACATTCAAGAAAATCTAAGCCATCAACTAAAGCGTAATTCTATAGGAATCACCCTTTAAGCTAATTTATGTGCATGATGAAAAAGACGATCTGAAGGTCTTCACGCTCTGGTTCAATCATGGACTTCATAGGAGTCCCATTTTCTTCAAATTTTTTTAGGAAATCATTCTCTGCACGGAGTCTTCAAATCTGTTTGAAAAGCGCATCCCACACTTTTTCAAGGTCCTGTTCCTGAACAAATTTCCCATTTCTAAAGGCCGAATCTGCTTCATAGAGAAGTTCCCTTTTCCACTTTGAAATCATGTTGGGATGAGCTCCAGTTTCTTGAGCTATTTCGATGATAGGTTTCTCTTCTCGAATTGCCATAGTGCTATTCTGGCTTTTTCTGAATCACTCCACTTCTTTTGCAGCTGTTGTACTCCTTCTGCTGTCCATTACACAGCAAGATGTACAACTTTTTAGGGGCACTATAAAAGCTGGTTCTATTAAATTAAAAGCATCACTACCATGTCCACCGGTAACTATAACATCATTTACAAGTTCAGGTATATTCGACATTATCAATTCTTATGCTTCCATATCTTTTGGATATATTTTAAAGACACCTAAATTATCGGAGGAGAACAAGCCAATAGGAGTCTAGCTAAGTAAGCTAACAAGTACCCATAAACCTTGGTTTATCTGATGAGCTTATCGATTAGAATGCCTTTATGAGAATGAAGTTAACACAGGTATCCTCCCATTTCTCACCTGGATAAACATCTAATATTGAAATACGAACCTTAGTTGATGCTTTTTCAAGTCTTATTGTAACAGGATCTGGAGAATCAGGAATAGAATATTCTTTAGAAGTATTATTCTCTAAATCTTCAATCAAAACCATCTTCAATCTTGAATTCATTCTGAAAAGATGAGGTTTGCGGTAACTGACAAAACCATTACTTAAAATAAAAGAATTAGCATTGTAAGAATTTATTTCGATGCTTTCTCCAATACCAACAGAGTTCACACCCTCCACCCATGGTGTATCTAGCTTCACCAAACCAAGATTTTTGGGAGAAAAAATGGTCTCCCCTTTTTTCAATTCACTAGTGGCACTAAAAATATCTGGATCAATATAAAGTCCTTCCAATTTTGATGGTTTTGATGGAATCCCAATAAAAAAAGGGTAATCAGTTTCATTTGAATATAAGATCAAAATATCTTCAGAATAAAGCATCAACCATTTCTGTTCTTCTTGGTTTAAGGTAAATACTAGGTAACTCAATCCATCTTTTTTTTGAACTTCATAATCAGCCCTTATTTCTGTCTTTGACCTATCTTCTAAATTTATAGCAACATATTCAAGTTTTGAATCAGAAAAGGAGATGTATCCTGTTCGACTATTATATTTTTTACCGATAAGGTCATTTGCCCAGAGACAGCTAACTAGTGGAATTAGAGATATAAATAACATAACCTTTTTCATCTAATTTGTTTCCTTATCTTCAATCGTTACTTTTAGAGAATCTGGATTTCCGTTCCCTGATCTAAGGTCAAGGTTTTTCTCAGGTGTGGTTCAATTCTCTTGAAGCGTTTTTCAATTGTTTTTCTTACTGTTGTGGCATCATATTTTGTTAAAAGTTCTAATTGAATGTAACGGTTTTGTCTTTCTACAATGACACATTTACTATGATTAGATCTCCTTCCCAATGGCCTGGTACTTCTCTGGACTCTACTTCAGTTGGGCGATCATCTATTAACGTCATACTCTTGATTTTGCCACGTTTATCTCTATTTATTGAGGTTTTATGTTGTGTCCCTCTTTGGCACAGATCTTTTAGAGCAAGCCTTTTCAGTTCCCCATGCATATGAAAGTGGATACAGTTATAAATGGTTTTCCCGCTCATACTTTGAGTAGGATAATCCCTTTTAAACAATTCAGCAATTTGATTTGGAGACCATCTCAATTCAAGTTTTGGTATAATACGCTTCCAATCTTCTTTTGTTATTTTAAGCTTAGGACATTGATAGCGACGTTGCTTCAGATGATCATACTCTGCTATTACACTTATTATCGTGCGCTAGGAATTTCCGGCCACCATAAAACTGAGAAAGAACTTAGAGAATTAGCTTCCTCACAAGAAGAGTTCTTAGAACAAAGAAAGATTAAGATTCTACCGTTACTAAAGGAGTTAAAACAATGGCTAGCTAAAAAATCCTTAACGGTTAGAGATTCAAGTAGAACAGGAGAAGCCATATCATATGCCCTTGGACAATGGAGTAAGATAATGAAGTATATAGATTGTACCCAGTTAACCCCAGACAATAATGGAGCTGAAAATGCTATTAGACCATTTGTCGTTGGTCGTAAGAATTGGTTATTTTCTGGAAGTCCTAAGGGAGCAGAGGCTTCTTGTTTTTACTACTCCTTGATAGAAATCGCAAAACAGAATGGACTTAATCCACATTTGTATTTAGCCTATATTTTTAACCAGGTGCCTTTGATTACTGATAAAACAGAATGGAAAAACTTCTGCCTTGGAACTGTAAAGATAATGTTTAACTTGATATATTAGCTTTTATGATGTTTTTTTGACGCTTACTGATATTCAAGAACGATATTAGTTCTTTAGATAATAAGGGAACGGTATTTAATTTCACTAGTGGTATATTAGAGTGTTCAACAATTTTTCTCTTCCTGGAGTGGAAAGTTATTTTTCATCAATATGCCGCCCTTTGACATAAACCATTCTCTTGTCTAATCTGATTTTCTGTAATATCACCTGGAAATGAGTACCCTAATCCTACTGTAATTCGGGAATCTTATGATTTAAACGGAAATCCATACACATTTAATTTGGGAAAAAATGCGATCAGATTTTGGGAAGGGACAGTTAATCATCAATCACCTTCTTCAACAATTTTCTTAGTACAAAGAAACATATTATCAGTTCGTTCATTTACAGCTAAGAAAACTACTTTATCCTGATTGTATTTTTTTAAGGAATAAATGCTAAAAGGCAAATCTGTTAATATTTCTTTATATGATGATGTGGCAAAGGAATACATATAGATATCTGAAGTATATTGGTACACTTTGTTAAGAGCTATAAAAAAGTTATCGTACAATGCGTAATCTTCAAAAGATATTTTACGCTTGGTACAACTAGCATCAAAGAATCTTATATCTTCTGAATCAAGATTGTATAGACAATACATTTCTCTATCATCGTCAAAAATAAATTTAGATAATAAATCATTAGTGGATTTATTAAAAGATAGAACATGATTTAAAAACCTTCCATTCTGCTTTTCTATTTTTAGATTATCCATAGAACCAGTTGAAATATTATATAAATAATAATAAGAATCTTTCATCGTAGTTAAAATTAGAGAACTATTATGGCTTTTAAATTTGTATACATTATCATAAAGCTCTTTTAGTTCTTCCCACTTACTATTCTTTAAAGAGTATCTATAAAGAAAAGAGTGTATATCTTTATTTCCATCGATAATGAAATTCATATACAAGTAATTATTCACATGGTCATAATCTAAATTCTTTATACTTAATATTCTCTTTTCCAACATTACAGAGGGAATAGAAATTTGTTTTTTTTCTGAAGTTAGTAAGTTCAGAAAACATAAACTTTTAGAAGTTGCATACACGTACTCATGATCGGATATAAATGTATAACTAAGAGATCTATCTTTTAATGTAGTAATTACATCTATGTTATAACGATCATTTAATTTAGAAACAAATTTATTATCAGATATCCCACTGGCAAAAAGAGAAACTCTAGCAACAAATAACAAAAGTAAAATGCTCTTAATCTTCAGAATTCAAACTCCCCCCGTCTTCACTACCAACAATATCAGACAGCCAACTAGTTATAGGATTTGGCTTATTTATAGGTTCACCAGAATTATCCACTCCTTTTTCTATGGATTCTGGAATCAAATCTTGAAGCGCATCATTAGTCTGATTCCAATGTATGGTAGAAGCATCTGGTATAGTAGGATTATAAGTTCTTACATCAGATACCTCAGTTGCTTTTTTCTAAGTTTCAGCATCTTCTGATGCATAACATCCTACAAGATCTATAGTTTCTAAGTTACTACCTGTATTACTTGATTCAAAAGAATTGGGAGCTATTTTCTCCCCGTTTGTATCATACAAGTTTCCATCTTTATCTCCATGGACTACAACAACTATTCTTTTTTGATTCATCATTTGTCAATTCATTATTAATTAAGTTTTCAGCAGTTGCCTCATCACCTCCAATAATATCATCAAACGAAGTATCAACGAGTAAGTTATATGCCCTATTGTTAAAATTATTATCTCTATCTATCATATTTATGACAACTATATCTTCCACCCCCCACAAATCAATAAAATTAATTGGATCATTCCCAACATACACATACCAATTAACCCCATCTTTAATCGGATCTATCGTCATCCATCTCATCCTCATAGGATCATAATCTCGGAAACCATAATCATATTTACCAGTAAAGCTATCGACTCTTTTACCATTATATCCCATCTGGTTCTGACCTACAAAACTACCATTAATAGCCTGACCAAAGGCATCATAATCATAGCTCTATGATTCAAATCCCAAGGAGTTAAACAGACTACTGATCGAACCAAGTCCATCTTGACTATAGAAGGCTTTACCCATGTAATTCCTATAGAACTTATTATGAAAGGAATAATTATGATTAGTAGAATCTGTTTGACTTACGAAACGACCATTAGTTCTTAAATATTCGCTAGTGGGATTAAAGGTTATGTAAAGGCCATAATTGAGATCATAAACTCAAATTGTTATTCAGACTAAAGTTGAACTGATCAGCTTTATCCATACATACCTCAAGCTTGCTAGGAGAATGGGAAGGTGTTACCTATGACTTCCCCCCTTCCCTTCACCCTTAACCCACAACTGTGCCTACCACCCACCCACAAGTGTGCTACACATACCACCACAGCTGTGCATCACCTTTACCCACACCTGTCCCTTACCCCTACCCACAGCCGTATCCCACCTTAAACAACACTGATATCCATATAATACCGCCCAACCTTCTTAACCCCATTATCCTGAATGCGAACCTCCAAAGCATAACAACCAGGAACCAGATCATCAGGAACAGCAATCAAGACACTAGCGGGTAAACAGCGATATACCAGGGTAACCTTCGTCACAACACCTGTTTCCCTGTGAATGAAGAACACCCCCGCCTTATCCGAATCCTCTCCTTTTAACATACTCCCTCTTATTTCCATAAGCGTTCCCCTACTGAACTCTTCTCCATACTCTTGGGAGGACATGTCATATAGTCTATCAATAAGGGGCCTAATGGCAGAATGCTTCACACGGGACAAGCGAGCCTCCGTATCTATTAACTTGACCAACTTATTACTAGGCTGGGCATTCAAATGGAGTTTATGCTTATCCGAGCTAAGATCTTCCTGGGGATTACTAAAACCACCCCTGACACTGAGGCTGAATCGGGCGATAGACGTATCGACCATATTCCCCTGTAGAAGCTGTTCTCCCACCACTTCTTCCAGGAGATCCATTACTACAAGGATATCCTGACGGGATACGGTCGTATTTTTGTGAGCCATAATGGACAGAAGATCCTCTTGGCTAATATTTCTATGGCTTTTAATCCTAGCCAGGTAACGGCTTTCTTCCTTAGCTGTGGTTAGTTTATTTTGGTGCAAATAGTATTTAATCATCTTTTTTCTCCCATATTTTTTGTTATTTTTACCATTTATTTGCCTATTTAGCAAAATCTTAAGTTTTCAGCCTCCTGAGAAAACAAATAGAAACCTATGCTCCTATTAAATTACACAACAATCACTTGCTGTTAATCTCTTGGTGAATTAAAGTAAAGGGTGATATGATGAATCCCGTAACTTTACTCACTGCCATGAGTGCTGCAGCGGGACTACTGTCCCTGATTATGACATTCATAAAGTTATCCCAAGAGCAGATTATTACAACCGGTTATGGTAAGTTAGCCATACCAGTGACAATATTATGGGGATTGTCCTATGTCATGGGGCTTTTAGCTACAGGTTTATTTGAGCAATGCCTCTTTATCCTTTTTGCAGGATTGACCATTCTCATACCCTATTTATGGTTTATTACCATATTAGGGTTGCATATGACACCTGATGAAGTAAGAGAACGACAACCAGCCATTCTCCTAGTCCCGGCCCTCTTGATACTATTAATTCTAACAGATCCTCTTCACCACCTGTTTTTTAAGGATATCACCCACAATACCTTAGGATATTTGACCTATTATAGACCTGGATGGACTCTCTTTTCTCTCCTGAGTTTGAGTCTGAGTCTAATCATTCTCATAGCCGATCTTATTCTGCTCATTATCTATATACCTGGAACCAATATCTATTTCAGAAGGAAGATATTCCCTCTAACCTTACTCTTTGGCTTCATTTTCCTAATGGACCTTTTTGATCATCTATTAAGTCCTTTTCCCTTATATATAACCCCTTTTCTTCTCTGCTATTTCTTTGCCTTCCTTCTGCCCAGCTTGATTAAGCTCAATATTTTCGATGCAGCTCCAGTCAAATACTCAAAAGTTATCGAACGCATCCCGGATCTCATCCTTTTGATAAGTTCTAATTACATCATACTGGATATCAATCCAGCTGCTCAGAATATATTAAAAGTCCCGGAAAAATGGGCTATTGGCCGCTCCTTAGCCCAGGTATCCTATCCCCTTTTTGAGTTCATTACCCATCAAGAAGATAAGATAGATTTTCATGCAGAGCTCCAATTAGGCGATGCCGATTCCCCTCACTACTATAGTGTGAATGTAATGCCCATGAGAGTGGGAGCAGGTCGTGACAATGGCCAGCTCATGGTCCTTCGGGATGTAACGGCCATTAAGGACATTGATAAGGCTTTGGAAGCCAGTGTCCTGAGATATCAAACCTTATTCACCCAGGCCTATGACTGTATCATATTGACAGACAAGGATTTACGTCTCATTGAAGTAAACCCGGCGGCCACAAGACTACTGGGTTACACTAAGAAGGAGTTCCTCAAACTTAATCTGACGGATATCTATGTAAAGGATGAGAATCCCCATACAACCAAGTTCCAGGACATCCCTGAGGAACCCCTCTTTGAATCTGAACTTCGTCATAAATCTGGTTATATTGTTCCTGTAGAAGTGACGGTTAGTCCCCTCGACCTACCGGGTGAATCTATCTATCTCTATTTTTTCAGAGATATAACCGAACGTAAAAAAGCTCAGATAACCATGAAACGGGCTAAAGAAACAGCAGAAGAAGCCAGCCGGGCTAAGAGTGTATTCCTGGCTAATATGAGTCATGAAATCCGCACCCCTCTTAACGCAGTCATAGGAATGTCCAGTTTGCTGCTCAATACGGATCTTCCTGTTCGACAGCAGGAGTATGTAGAAACCATTCGCTCATCATCGGAAACCCTACTCTCTATCATCAATGATATACTGGATTTATCGAAGATAGATGCAGGGAAAATAGAACTGGACAACACCCCCTTTGTGCTCAGAGAGTGTATTGAAGACGTGATGGATCTATCAGCCACAAAAGCCAATGTAAAGGGAATAAACATTTCCTATTGCATTACAGAATCCACACCTCTTGTGATAAGAGCAGATATTTCCCGTCTCAGACAAATCCTCCTTAACATCATGTCCAATGGTATTAAGTTCACCAATCATGGTGAGGTTAACTTGAGAATCCACTCCGAACCTATTGAAAACCAGCGAATCAACTTAATATTTACCATTACCGACACAGGAATAGGGATTCCCCAGGAAAGGTTAGACCGCCTTTTTAAAACCTTCAGCCAGGTAGATTCTTCTACGACCCGTAAATACGGAGGTAGTGGATTAGGTTTGGCCATTAGTAAGCAATTATGTGAAATCATGGGAGGACATATAGAAGTCACCAGCGTTCCCAATAAGGGCTCCATATTCCGTTTTCACATCAAAGCCGCAGAAGGACATCGTCAGTCCTCTAATCCGGCCTACCTGACACCTCAGAACTGGGGAGATTCTCATAGAGCCCTTGCCCTCTTGCCTACTCAGGCTATGTGTGATTCTATCAAAGATTTTGCCCGCTATTGGAATATTCCTATGGACTCAGCCGAATCTGAGGAAAAAGGTATTGAACTCTTACAGAACAAAACCTATACCCTGATCTTCCTGGATCAGGAAATCATCCAGGGCTCAAAACTGATCACCTCGATCAGACAGCATAAGGAAGATCATAATTGTTATGTCTTCAATTTAGATTTCTTTCCCCTGTCTCAACCACTGAGCCTCTACACCGATTCTATTCGTAAGCCCCTACGCATCAATAATATCTTCTACACTCTCAATCGCTATCTAGGAACAGAACAGCCCCATGATCAAAACCGTTCAAAAGGAACACATTTAGAAGAGGGCTTCGCCCTGGGTCACCCCTTACAAATCCTTCTTGTGGAAGATAATGGTGTTAACCAGAAGGTAGCTCTGATGATACTCAGAAAACTAGGTTATAAAGCAGATGTCGCTAATAATGGTATCGAAGCCATAGAAGCTGCTAAGTTAAAAAAATATGACCTCATCCTCATGGATGATCACATGCCCATGATGGATGGAGTAGAAGCAACAGGACATATTCGCCAGATCCTTCCTCAAGAAAGACAGCCCATCATTGTAGCCGTCACAGCTAATGCCATGCCCGAAAGCAGGGATGTATACCTCAATGCCGGAATGGATCATTACATCAAGAAACCAGTGGAGATCCCCAAACTCATGGAAGTTCTCAAAGGGGTAGTGGGAAACCATCAATCCGAGCTTTGGAAAGAACTCCCTCAACAACCAGTGAAGGAAACACCAGACAACTCAGTAGAAATATCTAAGGACCCGGAGATACTAAAACTATTTGTAGCAGACACGCACAGACTCTTAAATGAGATAGATGAATCACTCAAACTCATGGATGCAGGAGGTATTCAAATAGCAGCACACACCCTAAAGTCCACATGCCGCTTAACCGGAGCCGACCGATTGGCAGATCTGGCGGCGAACATTGAGCAACGGGGCAAAGAAGGGAGTATTGATGACATTCAACCAGTTATCAAAATATTAAATAAGGAAGCCAAAAGGGTTCTTAAAAATTTAGAAAGCCAATTGCAATAAGTACGAGGTTCAACAAGTGTGATACGTTCCCAGCTGCTCCCCTAAGGGGAGACCTCCCTAGGAGTATTACCAGTGAAAAAACGTAATCCTGTCCAATACCTGGTTAAGACAACCGCTATCTTGTCCCAATATCAGGAAAAAACCCGTCTCACCGAAGGTCTAACCGACCACAGCATGGATGCTACTGAATCGGATATAGCCGTTCTTTATTTGAAGGACAATCAATATGATCATTGCTACAGACGCTATTACCAAAGGGGGCGTTACGAAGTTCCCCCCAAGCTAGACCCGGAACAGGGGAGTATCATCTTTTTAGAAGACTGTGGACAGGTCCTGTTATTACCCAAAAGGGATAGAGATTTTGAACTCTTCCTCCTCCATCCTGATATGACTAGTGCCTTGGTTCTACCACTTAAACAAAATAATAATCTCGAGGGGTTTCTCATCCTCAATGCCCGGGAATCTGATTGGTATGGAAAGGACGATCTGGCCTTTGCTGATGGTTATTGTGAATCAGTAGCCAGCTTATTGTTTAATATAGAACTATTTCAAAGCCTAAAGCAGAAAATGAAGGCTATAGATGATCTACAGCGTTATCAGGAACGGGTATTTAATTCCATGACCAATCTACTCTTAACGACAGATGGAGAAGGGAAACTAGCCTATTATAATGATCAGGCCGCCCGGACATTAGCCCTAAAAGAAGAAGATCTAGGCCGACCCTATTCTGATCTGTTCAAAGGAAAGGTCACTAAAAAAGCCATTAATCTTATGAATAAAGCCTTAGATACGGGTAAAGAGTTCCTGGGCTATGAAGGGATCTATAAAACAGAACCCAGGGACATTGATTTTAGTCTGAATATCAGCCCACTTCTGGGTAAAAGAGGCAAGAAAGAAGGTCTGACTATGATCCTTACAGATCAAAGCAGGGAAAAAGCCTTAGCCAGTGAGATGGCGAATGTCAAAGAAGACCGACGTATTATTAAAGACATGTTTAGCCGTTACCTGTCCCAGGATGTGGTGCAGCATTTGATGGAACAACCAGACTTGGTCAAGTTAGGAGGAGACAAAAAAGCAGCTACCCTCTTTTTTGCAGATATCCGCGGTTATACCTCCTTCAGTGAAGGGAAAGACCCAGCCTATATTGTCGATGTCCTCAATGATTATTTCAGCCAGGCAGTAGACGTTATCATCCAATACAACGGGTACATAGATAAATTCATTGGAGATTGTATCATGGCCGCCTGGGGTGTCCCCATGTACAGTGAAGCCCAAGATGCCCGGAAAGCCGTTACCTGTGCCTTAGCCGTTCAAGAACTGGTCAATAATAAGAAACGTGATTTCTTCAAAGGAGAAGCCAAACATCTTCAGATTGGTATTGGGATGAACTCCGGCCCCTTAGTCGCAGGGAACCTGGGAAGTCAATCCAGGATGGACTACTCCATCATAGGAGACACTGTGAATGTAGCCGCCCGTTTAGAAGGGATTGCTAAGGGAGGGGAAGTGATCATCAACCATACCACCAGGGATTTATTAGGAGATCACTTCAAGCTGGAAGAATTAACTCCTGTCAAAGTCAAAGGCAAAGAAAAGCCTCTGCCCATATTCAAGGTATTAAAATTAGTTAGTTAAGTCATACAAAGGAAGGTAAAAAATGGAATACATTCAAGGGGGCCTTCTGGCCCTGGGTATCATCTTGATTTTCTTTATTGTTCGTTCATTTATTCAGGGAGGTTATAAGAAAGCCATCCGTATGTACCAAAGGGATGGTATCCCCATCCCCTATCATTCAGGGAGTTTTCAATCTTACTTAGATCATTATATTGAAAAAAAAGCCACCCAGGGAGATAGGGAGCTTTTGTTCCTAACAGGAAGGGATCAGCTATGGATTAATAAGCTCTTGAACAAACCTACCAGAAAGAACCTACGCAGAGTCACTAATTATTTAAGAGATGAAGGTTTATTTGCTGCCTTCAACGCAGCGCTCTCTAAGGACAAGCTCAAGGATCAACTCAGACAGATTATAAAAGAAAGGGGTATACTCCCTATAGCGCAAACCTGTCAGGGCCAAAGTTTTGATGGTCAAGCAGGTCTGAACCTACTTATGGAACATATAAATGAGATCCGGGAACTCACTGGCCACCCTTCCTGGAACATCCGGTATTTTGCTCTCAATATGCTAGTACATCATGAAGATCAGCGTTCCTTTAGGGCGGTCAGAGAATCCCTTCAAGATACACATCCCCTCATTAGGGCTGTGGCCTGTCAGTATTGTCAGGCCACTGATGAAGATTTTTTTAAGGACCTCCAATCCATGGTTCTTAATGATGGAAATCAGGAAGTCAGGCGCCAAGCTTTCCAACGACTGATAAAAGAGGAACAAGAGACACTAACCCAAAGCATTAATGATCTCACAACCACACAGGTTCGCCATTATATAGAGTTCTTCCAGATAGAAAAAAGTGAAGACAGTGACAGAGCTTTAAAACTGGTACAAGGCGATGATTGGGAAATCCGACTTAGTGCCGCTCTCTTTCTCAACAAGCACAACCGTCTTAGGTCTCTTATGAATAAAGGAAGCTTTGAAGATCGCTCAGAATTGGAACGCATTGAAAACATCCTTCTCTGTGCAGGGGAAGTGAAGGTTATCAATTACCTTAGGCCCATACCCGATGAAGAGGGACCTCTTTATCTGGGGCTGGCCCTACTCCAGCGATGGGGAAGTCAGGAATTATGTCTGGCCTATACCAAAAGAGTACTTCAAAAACCTCATATACAGACAGAAGACCTCTGGTATAGAGCCATTGATACTTTGAAAATGAGAAACTTCACAGAAGGTCATAACCTGATCAGCAGTGAATTACATAAACATAGGGACAATCCAATAAAACTCCAGCATCTACTGACCAATATCCCCCAAAACAGTAGTTCGGATATTAGTTATACCCTCCTGGGATTTTTGAAGAATCCCCAATTCACCATGACAGAAGAGCTGATCGAAGCTTTTATGAAGGTAGATCGTTCCTTATGGATGGGAGAAGTGATACAAATACTGGCAGAGGGAAGACAAAACTACTCCCATCAAGTACGGATGAAGGCCTTGCTTCTTCTGGGAAAGGCAAACGAAAGTTATACCATTAGCTACATACTGGAACAACTGCCCACCCTTCCTCTGGAACAGACAACCCAATTAGGTCAGGCCCTGAGTAGTTTTGAGGAAGAAAAGATCATACCTTGTATAGAAGAACAGCTGAATCAGCCTGATGGGCCCATCAGAGCGAGTCTATTAAAAGCCCTTCCCTCTTCCTTAAAAAAACATTTTACCAAGCAGATCAAAGACGGATTGGGTAACCCGGATCCTGAAGTAAGGGAAGCCTCCATTGGATCACTGGTGGATCTGGGAGATTCCAAAAGCCTCCTTACAGCAACCCAATTATTAAGAGACCCTATTGAAAAGGTGAGACGTAAGGCCGCCCGGATGATTGGGGAATATGCAACCAATAAGGCTATCGAAGAATTAATGAGTCTCATAGAAGATGAAAATGAGACAGAAGAAGTGATTCGGATGGCCATATCAGGCATCACTTATAACAAAGATCCTAAGTTGATGGATCCCCTTATAAGCCTCATGGAAAGTTCTCAAGATAAAGGAATAATCGTTCAGGAAGAACTGGAACGAATAGAGTCTTCCCCTCACCTTGCTTATTTAGTTAAAACTTTCAAAGACGCCGACCCTTCTTTAAGAAGCAAAATACAGGGGATTTTTAATCACATTGGCCCAAGAATAGAGCCTCATCTACAGGAACTTCTGGAAGCAGACATGGACTCTATCAAACCCTATCTGGGAGATATTCTAGATCACACAGGCTATATCGATCACCTTATAAGAAGGCTAAAACACAGGAATGCCAAAGTGAGACAGGAAGCAGCCTCTTACTTAGCCCTTATTGAAAGTCAGGGGGCATTCCGGGGAATACTACTGGCCGCCCGTGATCCAAATGAAGAAGTCCGTGTGATGGTTACAAAAGCTTTAGAAAAGTTAGCCAATGCAGAATCAGAAAAGCTACTCAATCAACTCCTCAATGATCCTGACAAAAGGGTTCAGAAGTATACAAAATGGGCTTTAGCCCGGGTTAAGGTGAAGAACAGCAAGGACTAAGTCCTATAAATGTTCTTCTATCATGCTTTTTAGATCCTTTGAGAATTCCTCCAGGCCAGGAAGGTCATCCAGGGCCTTAGGATCACCAACAAAGGCTCTCCAGACAGGTTCAAGAGAATAGTCTTTCTTGGTCATATACCCCGCTTTGGTTGTTTCGTACACCAGATCAAGATCAACAAGTTTATCCAGTAGAAGCAGGATATACCCCTGTCCTAATTGGGTTATTCTATTGATCTTCTGTAAGGTGATAGGTTTCTGTTCTGTATCATAGTAGTTCTGGACACAGTTCATAATGGCTACAGTATCAACAAACTGATCAAAGGAAGTTGTCTCACCATGGACATGCTTCCACAATCCCTTGAGCCTTTTATCCATCACATTGGCGATCTCCAACTGCCCTAAGACAACCATCCAGGCTAAGTTCAGCCAAAAGAGGAACATAGGGATCAAGGCCAAAGATCCATAGATAATAGAATTTCGTACGCTCCATCCGGCCCATTGCCCAAAATAATATTTGATAATTTCCCATGCCGTAGCCCCGACAATAGCCGCTAGAGAAGCATGGCGGATATTCACTGGATCATGAGGGATAAACATATTCATGATCACTAAGGCCATAAACATAGCGAACCAAGGACTAAATCGAATAAGAATTTGGATGAGATGATTGAATTGGGAGAAAATCTCCGCTTGAATTTGATTATGAATCCAGGAGGAGAGGCTAAAACTAACAGCGACGAATAAACTTCCCAAGATAAGGACGGCTGTATAGGTAGATATCTTTTCTATCATATTCTTTCTTTTCCTGGTTTTCCATATATCGTTAAAGTTCTGATCGATGTTCATAATCAGCATAAGACTGGTCACCAGAAAAATCATTAAACCTGTCACACCTAAAGTTTTTGTGTTGGCTATAAAGTTTTCAAAATAAGAGAGAACCTCACCTTGACTGCTCGGAACAAGAGTATCCAGAAGAAAGGCTCGTACAGAGGAGGACATATCATCCAACCCGCCGATTGCACTGACAATACTAAAAACTAAGGCGGACAGAGGGACTAGAGCCAAGATAGAATTAAAAGCCAGACCAGCCGCTCTGGCGGGACAGGAATCTTTCATAAGGAGGGAAAACCAATATTTGAAGTATCCCCAGCTTTTTTTTAAGTACCAGGGTAATTTTTTCGTTAAAACCATATCGACCTTCTTTTCATTTTCTCATAAACATATAGTATGCAGCCCATGAAGAACAGAAATGAATTAAAACATTATCCCTACATTGTAATATTTTCCCTAATCTTTATTATCAACATTCTGTTCATATTCTTTATTGGCCAAAAGGAGTATGAAGCCCAGCGCAGTTCCCTTCAATCCAATTATCGGAATCTCATTGATTACACTGGACGAAATATATCTTCTTTGGAACAGCAAATCATCCTCTCCTCACAAATAGTAGAATGGATACCCAATACGTCCTCCAACTATCAACGTTTCATTACAGATATACTTAATACCTCCCAAAGCTCTTTATTAAGTGGTGTGGGGCTATGGTTCGAAGAAAATGCTTATCCTGGATCACAACCTTTGTATGCCGCACAGATTATTAAGAACTTCGAGGGGGATGCTCCCTTTAAATATACGATACACGACGAAGATTACACCCAAAAAGACTGGTATAAAAAGATAATTAATACCCCTTCAGGATCAATGACATTAGTTCAAGTGTTTGACGGAATGAAAAACAGGATGAGGGTACGCTTTGGGACACCTTTTCTTATTGACAACAAAAAATCAGGTATCCTTACCTTTGATCTTAATAGGGAAGAAATGGATCAGTTCTTCCTGGCACAGGACTTACAGGGTATTACAGGATTCTATATAACTAATGAAAACAATACGGTTATCTATGCTAATCAGGAAGAGGACCTGGGTCTTAACAGGATAAAGACAAAAACACAAAAGCCTTATTTTATGGACAAGATATCCATTGATGTGGAAGGGAATCCTCTTCATTTCTACTTTTTTATGGATAAGGAACAACTCTATAAACGCATGGAAAAGCCGATTACCCTGGCTTTAGTAACCATGGGATTATGGTTGTTAGTCATTATGGTCATACTATCCCGGAGGAATTACAGGAAGCTCAATGGGGAAAATACCCTATTAAAAGAAGAGATACGTTTAAGGAAAGCTGCAGAATCAAAACTTCAATATCTGGCCTATCATGATCCCATAACCGATCTCCCCAATCTGAAAGCCTTCATGGATGAGATCAGTGTGAAAAAAAAGGATAAGCGTTTCTTGGTTATTATATCTCCAGAAAACATTCAAAAATTAACAGGAACATTAGATAAAAACTATGTGGATACGATTCTGTGGTCCTTTAGTGCTGAATTATCAAAATGTCACGATTCCCGGCTCATCTACAGAGGTGTTGGATTTCACTTTTACCTCATTGCAGAATCAGAAGACAAGGCTCATACCCTGGCTAAAGACTTAAGCAGACTCTTCAAAGATGCCATACATATAAAAGAACAGGAATTATGGATCAAAACGCGTATTGGAATATGCCCTTTCCATGTTTGTGATAATATGGAGCAACTAATAAGTAAGGGTAACTTGACCTTAAGTCAATCCAACCACCAGCTGGATAATATTTTACTTTACACAGAGCATCTTGAAAAACGCAGTCGTTACCTGCGAAGTTTAGAAAGCATGATGAAAAGCAGTTTTTTCCCTGACCAATTGATTTATCACTATCAACCTATTGTCAATATTAAAACCCAGGGTATTGTGGGCTATGAAATGTTGTCACGTTGGCAACCTAGCTTTCAGGAAAACCTTATATCACCTATAGAATTTATTCCTTTAGCCGAAGAAAATGGCCAAATCATATCCATCGGTTGGCAAGTGATACGAAAAGCTTGCCAAATAATAAAAGATCCCAAATTCAAAAAGGAATGGTTTCTATCCATCAATATAAGCCCTTTACAGTTTCTTGAATCTGGTTTTGCTCAAAAGCTAGACCAATTAATCACAGAAGAAGGGATACCAAAGGACAAACTCAAGTTAGAAATCACCGAATCCTCTAGCAAACAATTAACGGAAATATTTCAACTAAGCATTGATCAATTGGTTAAACGTGACTTTCACCTATCTATGGATGATTTTGGAACGGGAGAATCTTCCATAGAACGTCTCAGACGAGTTCCCTTCAAAACAATCAAGTTTGATAAAAGCTTTATATCAAATATCGAAAAAGAAAAATCCTTTAATCTTTTGAAAACCCTCGTCCTTTTAGTGGGGGAGACTCTCGACACCCAGGTCATCATCGAAGGTATAGATTCAGAGTCTACCAACCAAAGAGTACTGCAAATAGGAGGGGTTTTTGGACAAGGTTATTATTACTCTCCTCCTCGTCCCTTTGAGGAAGCCTTTAGTCTGGAATGGAATCCCACATCAAGTGATGAGAGGGTTTTCTTTCCCCAATTATTAAGTCGGAACTAAGATTTTCCTTACATAAATGTAACAAAGGAGGAAAATTCAATTTTGACAAGCTTTTTTTCAAAATTTTATTGACTTTTTTTTTGTTTTTAGAGATTCTATGTCCAGCCGTACATGAGT
Source organism: Spirochaeta cellobiosiphila DSM 17781 (assembly GCF_000426705.1). Classification (NCBI taxonomy): domain Bacteria; kingdom Pseudomonadati; phylum Spirochaetota; class Spirochaetia; order Spirochaetales; family Spirochaetaceae; genus Spirochaeta; species Spirochaeta cellobiosiphila. The sequence goes on along the minus strand of NZ_KE384557.1, from coordinate 187,486 downwards.
TTTGATATGAATTCTTTTCATACAAAGCCCTCCTTTTTTATTTGGCCCTGATTACGTTGTGATCGGGGTTTTTTTATCCCTTTCTACTTAATCTATTTGTTGTTATGATGCCTCCATGGATTTGTTTCAGTCAAACACCAGCTCAGAATCAGAACCTTTAGCCGCTAGAATGCGTCCTCGTAACCTATCCGAATACATTGGTCAGGAACATATTGTAGGAGAAGGACGCCTGTTAAGAAGGGCCATTCAAGTAGATAGACTTAGTTCGGTTTTATTCTATGGACCACCAGGGACAGGAAAAACGACTCTTGCCAGAGTGATCGCTGGAACGACGAAGAGTCGTTTTGTCACAGTGAATGCTGTACTAAGTGGTGTCAAAGAGATCCGGGAAGCCATTAAAGAAGCCAAAGATCAAATGAATTTCCATAACAGGAAAACCATCCTCTTTGTAGATGAAGTACATCGCTGGAATAAAGCCCAGCAGGATGCCTTACTTCCCTGGGTCGAGAATGGGACGTTCATTCTCATTGGGGCTACTACAGAAAATCCTTATTTTGAAGTGAACTCCGCTTTGGTTAGTAGAAGTCGGGTATTCCAGTTAGTTAGTTTAACCGATGAGGATCTCATGAAGATTGCTCATCAAGCATTAAAAGATAAAGAACGGGGTTATGGAAAGCTGGATATCAGCTTTGAAGAAGGAGCCCTTGAACATATCGTTAAAACAGCAGCCGGCGATGCCAGAAGTTTGTTGGGTGCTTTAGAATTGGCTGTGGAATCTTCAGGAGCCACTCCCCTTTTTATATCCATGAAAGCGGCCGAAGAAAGCATCCAAAAGAAAGTTGTCCTCTATGATAAAGAGGGGGATTATCACTACGACACAATAAGTGCTTTTATCAAAAGCTTAAGAGGTAGTGACCCTGATGCGGCTCTTTACTGGCTCGCCAGAATGGTCAGGGCAGGAGAAGATCCCAAATTCCTCTTTAGACGTATGCTCATTTCCGCCTCAGAAGATGTGGGATTAGCCGATCCCAGAGCCATTTCTATCGTCTCTTCAGCAGCCTCAGCCTTTGATAGGGTAGGAATGCCTGAGGGACAATTCTTCATGGCCGAAGCGGCGCTTTATCTAGCAACAGCTCCTAAGTCTAATTCCTCACTTGGATATTTTGATGCGCTCAAGTCTATTGAAGCAGAAGAACTCCAGGATATACCGAATCACCTAAAAGATTCTTCCCGGGATAAACATGCCTTTGGTCACGGTGAGGATTATAAATATCCCCATGCTTTCAAGGATCACTGGGTATCCCAGGCTTATCTTCCCGAAAACTTAAGAGGCCGTCTCTTCTATAAACCTTCCAAACAAGGTTATGAACATGAGATTCGAGAAGAAGTGTTAAGAAAAAGAGAAGCCGCATTGGCCGCTATGCAAGAATCCAGACAGGAAGTTCTTACCTATACCAAACCGGATAAGAACAAAGAACAATGGTTTAAACGGACCCAAAGCGGTCAAAGGGATATACTCTATGCCATTCGAGATAAAATATTTGAACACCTGTCTCTTCAAAGACATGATCGTCTTCTTATAATAAAGGAATCAACAGGATTACTCCTGTGGGAAGCCCTGAGAAAGGTTCCCGAAGGTGGTGTAACTGCTTATGTAACCAATAAGGATGACTTGGCCATTTTAAACGCCTATGCTTCAAGTCTGGATGAACCAGAGAGGCCCCTCCTTTTAGGTGAGGAAATAAAAGAGTTAGACCAACCATATGATGCTCTGCTCTTCAGGGATCTTTTTACAGACCATACACGATGGAACCAGGTTCTCTCTGATATCCACCGTTGGCGCAAAGAGAACACAAAACTGGTTTTTAGCCAGGTTTGGCCCTTGGAAGGTCAACGTTTAAGTGATTTATCTTCCCGTTTAAATACAAGCTTTCCTGAGTTCAAAGAATGGGAAGATGGATTTTACCAAACAGAGCATCCTCTCTTTTGGACGATCGAGTCTTTGCAAAAGGCTTTTCAGGAAGACTCTATGGAACTGACATTAGCAGAAAGCTTGACCATAAAGGAAGAAAGGTTTATAACCGAGGAAATGCTTCAGGCATGGCTTATAAAAGGCGGATCTAACAAAAAAGGATTGGCTGGATATTTACAGAGTATAAACGCACCAGTAGAAGATATATATAAACTCTTGGCTGATGATATAGTTAATAGGCCTGTAACATGGAACCAAAAGCAGTTGATTTTCAAAGTATAAAATATTGACTTTTTAATTAAAAGTAGGTAAATATTTAACACGTCATGAAAATGGACTGTAGGTTAATAAAGATTGCAAACGAAGTTACTTGACAAAAGAACACTTCTCATGCAATATACCGAAGCCTAAAACATGGTGGATGTAGTTCAGTGGTAGAGCGCTAGATTGTGGTTCTGGTTGTCGCGGGTTCAAATCCCGTCATCCACCCTATAGATTAAGATTATGCGCCCGTAGCTCAGCTGGATAGAGCGCCGGACTTCGAATCCGTAGGTCGCAGGTTCGAATCCTGCCGGGCGTATATTTTAATTTTTTTTTACTTGTATGGGCCGCTAGCTCAGCTGGTAGAGCAGCAGACTCTTAATCTGCGGGTCAGAGGTTCGATCCCTCTGCGGCTCACTTAAGGCCAACGCCTTGACAAAGAAAGCAAGAATTATTAACCTGCTTTCAGTCGATATAACGCGGGAGTGGTGAAATTGGCAGACACGCTAGACTTAGGATCTAGTGCCGTGAGGTGTAAGGGTTCAAGTCCCTTCTCCCGCAACTCTTTTGCGAAAGTAGCTCAGTGGTAGAGCTCCACCTTGCCAAGGTGGATGTCGCGGGTTCAAATCCCGTCTTTCGCTTTTTAGTTAAGGCGATCCGGATGTTGTATCTGGATCGCTTTTTTTTTGTTTTTTCAGATTCACAAAGAAAAATTAAGAGGTAGCAAAGGTGATTGCAAAGAAAGACGTAGAACTTTTAGAGAAATCCGCTGTGAAACTGACCCTCACTGTAGCCAGCGCGGATATCAAATCAAATTATGATGAACTTGTCAAAAAATACTCAAAACAAGCTCAAATCCCTGGCTTTAGAAAAGGTAAAGTACCAGCTAATGTATTGATTTCTAAATTCGGTGAAAGCCTTAAGGCAGAAACTTTAAATAATGTAGTGGATGATGCCTTAAAAGAAGCCTTTGATACTATTGAAGAAAAACCACTTCCTTATGCACAACCTGAATTAGTTGACGAGAAATTGGATATTGATTTGGATAAGGATCTTACTTTCAGTGTTAAATATGACACTTTCCCTAATTTTGAATTAGGCGAGTACAAAGGTATTGAAGTAGAAGAGGATTCCGTAAGTATACTTAAAAAAGACGAAGAAGCAGAACTTAAAAAGCTTCAAGATCAACAAGCCATAGTTATGGACAAAGAAAATGGTACTGTTCGTAAAGACAATATCGTAACAATCGACTTTGCAGAGCTTGATGAAGAAGGCAATGTCAAAGAAGACACGAAACGGGAAGGTTTTGTATTTACAATTGGTACAGGTTACAACCTATACAAAATTGATGATGACCTTGTTGGTAAGAAGAAAGACAAAGAATTTGTCATTGAAAAAGAATATCCAGAAGATTTTGAATATTCTGACCTTGCGGGTAAGAGTATTAAACTTCAAGTTAAAATAACCGCTGTAAAAGAAAAGCAGCTTCCTGAAATCAATGATGATTTTGCTCAGGACATCTCTGATGATTTTGAAACATTGGAAGATTTGACAAAAGACATCAAAGACAAGATGAAAAAACGAGCTGAAGAAAAGCTAAAAAGCCAAACTCTTGAGCAATTAATGACTAAACTTGTTGAAAACACAGAAATTGTCATTCCTCAAAGCATGATAGAAGCAGAATTAGAAAACAGCTGGAACAACTTTGCTGGCCAGACAAGAATGTCACCTGATCAGTTGGTTGAATTCTTATCCGCTGATGGTAGAAGCAAAGAAGATCTTCTTAAAGAATGGGAACCTAACGCCATTAAAGGACTTAAAGAAAGATTGATCATGGGCCGTATCATCGAAAACGAAAAAATTGAAGCTTCCGATGATGAATTGGATAAGGAAATCGAAAATCAGGCTACAGCAGCTAATCTTCCTTTAGATCAGGCAAAAGAGTATTTTCAATCTCCCCAAATGAAAGAATATTTAGTTCACAGTATTACAGACAAAAAAGTAGTAGATTTTCTATTGGAAAATGCTAATGTGAAGAAAGGGAAAAAAATAAAATACCTGGACTTGATGGAAGGAAAGCAGTAGTTTTAATTTAGAATCTAAAACAAAGAGGTCCCATAAAAATGAACGAGCAAATGAACAGCTTAGTTCCCATGGTAGTTGAACAAACGGGAATTGGGGAAAGGTCATACGATATATTTTCTAGACTACTCAAAGATAGAATTGTCTTTGTAGATGGTCAGATTCATGATGAAAATGCAGACCTAGTTGTAGCTCAGCTATTATTTCTTGAGTCACAAGATCCTGAAAAGGATATTAGCTTATATATCAATTCACCTGGAGGTTCCGTTACTGCTGGTTTGGCTATCTATGATACCATGCAATACATTAAACCTGACGTACAGACTATCTGCATTGGTCAGGCAGCCAGTATGGGAGCTCTATTGCTAGCTGGAGGGGCTCCTGGTAAGCGATTAGCCCTCCCCTCTTCCAGAATCTTGATTCACCAGCCATGGGGTGGTGCACAGGGTCAAGCAAGGGATATAGATATTCATGCACGTGAAATTGTAAGATTAAAGAAACTCAGCATTGATATTTTTGCCAGTCATACAGGGCGAAACGCTGAAGAAGTAGCTAAAGATATGGAAAGAGATTATTTCATGTCAGCTTCAGAAGGTGTAGAATACGGTATCATTGATAAAGTATACAATAATAAGGATAAAGAATGGCAAGGACGAGAGGAAGCGAAGTAAAAGTTTGTTCCTTCTGTGGTAAGGGAAGTGATCTTGTTAAAAGACTCATTGCCGGACCTGGTGTCTATATTTGCGACGAATGTATTGATGTCTGCAAAAAGATTCTAGACGAAGAAGGCGATGTTCTTGATGATGAGTTCCTGGATGAAGTTCCTTTACCAAAGGAAATCAAAGAGTACCTAGATCAATATGTCGTTGGTCAGGATGATGCTAAGCGAGTTCTTTCAGTTGCTGTTTATAATCACTATAAAAGAATTGCCCAGAAAGATTCCATCAAAGAAGATGTAGAACTTGAAAAAGCAAATGTCCTTATACTGAGAGGAACAGGAACAGGTAAAACTCTCCTGGCTAAGACTTTGGCACGTAAGCTCAAAGTCCCCTTTGCTATTGCTGATGCCACAACACTCACGGAAGCCGGTTATGTTGGAGAGGATGTAGAAAACATCCTTCTTAAGTTAATTCAGGCCTCTGGTAATAATATTGCCGCTGCAGAACGGGGTATTATCTATATTGATGAAATCGATAAGATAGCCCGTAAAGGTGAAAACGTCAGTATTACACGTGATGTTTCCGGTGAAGGTGTTCAGCAAGCTCTTCTTAAGATTATTGAAGGAACTGAAGCATCAGTACCTCCCCAGGGAGGAAGAAAACATCCTAATCAGGAAATGCTCAAGATCAGTACGGCTAATATTTTGATTATTGCTGGTGGAGCTTTTGTTGGTCTTGATAAGATCATAGAGAGACGTGTAGCTCAACAACCTATGGGTTTTGGGGCACAGCTTAATGACAAAGCCTCTACAGAGGCAGAAGAGCTTTATAAGCATCTTCATCCCGATGATCTTGTACGATTCGGATTGATCCCTGAATTTATAGGTCGTTTACCTATCCATGTTTCCTTGAATCAATTGGATAAGGATGCCTTAAAGAAAATCATTACAGAGCCTAAGAATTCTGTATTACGACAATATCAGGCCAGTTTGGCTATTGACGGTGTTGACCTTGTTTTTGAAGCAGCAGCGATTGATGCCATTGCAGAAAAAGCAATTAAACAACGAACCGGTGCTAGAGGTATCAGGTCTATTGTTGAAAACGCCATGATCGATGTCATGTTTGAGATTCCTTCTATTGAAGGCAAAAAGAAAGTAGTTGTCACAAAAGAAGTAATCGAAGATGGTGAAAATCCAGTAGTTCTTACAGATCCTGAAGAAATGAATAAACCTTGGAATAGAGAACTACATGAAATTACCGATCAATTCTCTGCGTAAGAAAGAACGCATGGAGCTCCCTCTCATACCTATGAGGGAGCTTATTATTTTTCCCCATATGGTAAGTCCCTTCTTTGTAGGAAGGGATATTTCTAAAAAAGCTATAGAAGAAGCTATGGCTGCAGATCGTAAGATCCTTTTAGTACCCCAAAAATCTGGCAGTGATCATCCTGATGCTGAGGATGTACATAAAATAGGTGTTCAAGCCCATATTATGCAGATCCTTAAGTTACCTGATGGATCTATTCGTGTCTTAGCGGAAGCAAAGCAAAGGGTTACCCTTAAAAAGTCCTTTGAAAAGAAGGGTATATTCCGTGCCCAGGTAGAGACACTTGACTTAGCCCCTTCAGTTACCCAGGAAATGGCTAGCCGTATGCAGGCCGTTCATAATTCTTTTCAAAAATACCTCAAAACGGGTAAGAAAGTATCACGTAATAACATAGATGCTATTAAGAAAGCAGAAACTCCGGATAAGCTTGTTGACCTTATAACTGGGGCTGTTGATTTCAAACTAGACAAAAAACTTGATCTACTTTTGGAAATTGATACAGCCAAACGTTTAGAAAACCTGGCCATAACCCTGGAAGTGGAAAATGAAGTTAAGGCTCTCCAGAATGATATTGATCAAAGAGTCAAAAAACGGATTGAACAGACACAGAAGGAGTATTTCCTTAATGAGCAAATGAAGGAAATACAAAAAGAATTAGGTAATGGGGATTCAGACCCTTCAGGATCAAAAGAACTCTTAGCAGAAATCGAGGCTAAGAACTTACCTGAGGAAGTCAAAGAAAAAGCCCTGAAAGAAGCTAAACGATTAGGCAGATTACAGCCTATGGCTCCTGAAGCGGGTATTCTACGAACCTATTTGGAATGGATCGTAGATTTACCATGGACAGAGATTAGCGCTGAAAATAAAGATATTATTAAAGCAGAAAAGATCCTTAATGCGGATCATTATGATATGCAGAAAGCAAAAGAAAGGATTTTAGACTTTATAGCTGTGCGTCAGTTAAAAGAAACAACTAAAGGTCCCATTCTTTGCCTTGTAGGCCCTCCCGGTACTGGTAAAACCAGTTTAGGACGATCTATTGCCCGGTCCTTGGGTCGTGAATTTATACGAATCAGTTTAGGTGGCGTGAGGGATGAAGCAGAAATACGGGGACATCGTAAAACCTATATTGGAGCTCTCCCTGGTAAGATCATTCAGTCAATGAAAAAAGCCGCCACGATTAATCCTGTCTTTTTACTAGATGAGATTGATAAGATGAGTTCTGATTTCCGTGGTGATCCGGCAGCGGCCCTTTTGGAAGTGTTGGATCCAGAACAAAATGCAACCTTCATGGATCATTATCTGGAAGTGAACTATGACCTCAGTAAGGTTATGTTCGTAACGACAGCCAATAGCTTACACCCTATTCCTCGACCACTCTTGGATAGAATGGAAATCATCCAGATACCAGGCTATACAGAGTTTGAGAAAGCTGAAATAGCCAAACAATTTATTATTCAAAAGCAACAAAAAGAGAACGGTCTCGATAAAGGCATCTTGAGCTTTGATGATGAAGCCATTCGTTATATTATACAACACTATACGATGGAATCGGGAGTTCGTAATCTGGAACGTCGGATTAGTCAGGTTATGCGTAAGATTGCCCGGAAAGCTCTGGAAGAGGGAACGCAGATATTACAGGAAGAACGGATAAAAAGTTCCTATGAGTATCATACCTATCCTACTCCCTTTAAATATCCCTTCAATCTCGGTGGGTTCCGTTATCATGTCCAGATCAAGGATGTCATAGAGTTCCTGGGGCCTCCACCAAAACGCAGTGAAGTAAAACAGGAATTACGTCCCGGTCTGGCCTATGGTTTAGCCTGGACAGAAGTGGGAGGAACAGTCCTTCCAGTTGAAGTTAGTCTATTAAAGGGAAAAGGGAACTTAATTCTCACAGGATCTTTAGGTGACGTTATGAAGGAAAGTGCTCAAATTGCTCTGTCCTTCTTAAGATCCCATGGAGAAGCCTTAGGTATTGATCCCGATTTCTATGAAAAAAATGATATCCATATTCACTTTCCTGAAGGAGCTATTCCTAAAGATGGGCCCAGTGCTGGTATAACAATGACCTGTGCCCTCACCAGTGCTCTTACTGGTAAGAATGTCAAAAAAGATATCGCCATGACCGGGGAAGTGACCTTAACCGACAGACTGTTACCTATAGGTGGCGTCAAGGAAAAGGTTCTTGCTGCTCATAGAAATCATTTTACTGAAGTTCTACTTCCTCAGGAAAATGAACAGGATTTGGATGAGCTGCCTATGGAAGTCCGTAGAGGTATGACTTTTCAATTCACTGATTCTGTACAGGAAGCATTGAAAATATTATTTTCAGAATCCTCTTGACCCTAAATGATTTGCCATTAAAATGGAAAACACATAAAAACGGAGGATGGTTATGATTGGAGATTTAAAGGGACGATCCCTGTTTTCCCTCAAAGACTATAGTGCCGAAGATATCAGGTTACTACTTAACTTGGCTCATAAAGTTAAACATGAAAAACACAATGGTGAAGTTCATAGCCGCTTTCTAGGTAAATCCTTGGCCATTTTATTTGAAAAGACATCCACAAGAACAAGAGCATCCTTTGAAACAGCTTTTGGAGAAGAAGGTGGACATCCTGTATTCCTGGGTAAGAATGATATACAATTAGGTGGTAAGGAAACCCTTGAAGATACAGCTCGTGTCTTAGGTAGGATGTTTGATGCCATTGCCTTTCGCGGCTTCAAAGATTCTACAGTACAGACTTTGATAAAGTACGCTGGTGTACCTGTTTATAACGGCTTAACCGATACTTACCATCCAACACAAATACTAGCAGACTTGTTGACCTTAGAAGAGGTTAGCGGTCAGCTTCAAGGTCATAAAATGGTATATCTCGGTGATGGACGTAATAATATGGCTAATTCCCTTATGATTGGTTGTGCCAAAATGGGTGTTAACTTTACTATTGCGGCACCAAAGGAATTACAACCAGATCCCGGATTGGTTGAATACTGCCAAAAAGAAGCGGAAGAAGCTTTTGTAAAATTAGTCATAACAGATGATCCCCTGGAAGCGGTAAAAGGGGCTGATGCCCTTTATACAGACGTATGGGCCAGTATGGGGGAAGAAGCATCAAAACAAGAAAGGATTAAACTCTTACGTCCTTATCAAGTTAATAGTGAGCTTTTAAAAAATACTGGCAAAGATAGCACCATATTCCTCCACTGTTTACCAGCAGAACGGGATTATGAAGTAACAGCTGATGTTATTGATGGTGCTCAATCAAGAGTGTGGGATCAAGCGGAAAATCGCAAACATACAATAAAAGCTTTGATGCTTGCGACTCTTTAAGTTTTTTCTTGAATTGACTTTAAACCCTGTCCTATAATGTAGGGTGTAGAAGGAGGCTAGAACCTGTGAAACTGAAGTACTTTCTGATATTATTTATATTGGTTATGAGTGTATTCCCTATATCCTCTCAGGAAAACCAAGGTGCACCCAGCTATTTTGCTAAGACTTATCTAATTTACAAGATATATCCCCATAAAGAAGGATATAAGGTGGTCTATATGCAGAGAGGATTTGACACAAAGACTATCTATATTCCTGTAAATTGGTTCTATGGAGCTGGTTCAAAGGCTGAAATTCTGTACGGACAAGATTCTTCACTTCCCTATATGCAAGTGTATTGGGAGAATGGTGAGTTCAGTCATGTTAGATTGTTTGTTAATTCAGATATCAGTGATAAATCCTGGGGATCCTTACAAAACCCGGAGAACCTGGATGGAACTTTTACTAATGAAACTCTAGAATTTTAGACAGAAAAAAATTATATTTTTGCTGTCCTAGCTAGACCTGGATAAGGATCTAGCTTTTTTTTTGCTATAGAAGGAACGATAATGGAACTGAACGAAGTTATAGATATATTAACCAAGAATGACAAATTCATCATTATTGGGCATGAAGAACCTGATGGTGATTGTTTAGGTTCTCAGTTGGGAATGGCCTATTTTTTAAGAAGATTAGGCAAGCAGGCATTGGTGTATAGTCCCGGCCCTTTTAAAAGAAATGAAATAGCTTTCTTGGCAGGCCAGTTTGAACAGGATATCCCACCAACAGAGAAGCTAAACAATCCTCTAGCAGTTGTTATGGACTGTTCGACAGCCGATAGAACAGGGCAACTGGCCAATCAAATAGCGGGCCTACCCACTTTGGTCATCGACCATCATACCTCTGGACATCCTTTTGGTGATTATAGATATATCGATTCCACTTGTCCGGCGACTACCATTCTTGTTCATCGTATTATTAAAGCGATGGGAGAAGAAGTATCCCAACAGGAAGCAGAACTTCTTTACCTGGGGTTATGTACAGATACGGGCTTCTATAGACATTTAGAATCTGGACAATCAGAGGCTTTCCAAGTATCAGCCGATTTAGTGGCTGCAGGAGCAAACCCTAAAAAAACCTTTGCCAAGATGTATTCAGGAAAATCTTTTGGTAGTCAGAAACTCATTGGCCGCCTTTTAGGACGAATGGAATCCTACTATGAGGGCCAGGTGGTAGTCACTTATGAAGATGCTAGCGACCGTTTTGAACTAGATATTCAAAATCGAGATTCTGACTCACTCTATCAAATGCTTCAGGCCATAGATGATGTGGAAGCCATCATTCTCATTAGAGAGGATACGATCTACAATGGCTCTGTGGGATTACGCTCTAGAACAACCGTAGATATGGGTGAAATGGCTAAGATATTTGGTGGTGGCGGACATAAAAGAGCGGCAGGATTCGCCTATGAAGGTAAGCGTGATGATATAAAAGCACAGCTTATTCAGCTTTTTAAGAAACCGGAATTCAGATTACCGCCTAAGGAATAATCTCTTTTTATTTACATTTTTTATTTTTTTACTCTTTTTTGTTAATAATTGGTGAAGCTTTCTTCTTGATTTGCCGGTTTTATAAGCATGATATAAAAGGAGAATAAAAAATGTTATTAACAGAAAAAGTACTGCTGTCCCAAAAAGAAGGAAAAGTATCTACAGAATTGATCAACGTAATATTGGGGAAAACTTATTCTTTCCTGGTCAATGTCAAACGTGGCGATCCTGATCTTATTGGGGACTTTATCCTTTACTTCCATGACAAAATTCCTAATATGGTACTACGCTTTATTGATAGGGGCATTCTTTTTGAAAACTATCTCTATACGACCATTAATTATCGTTTCAGAACGTTTCAGAAGGAAGAAAAGAATCGCCTAAGGGATAATGAAATAGGGATGGTCGCTGAACAGGAAGTAGCCTACAACACGGACTTCAAAAAGGAACCAGCCCTTCAATATAGTCAGCTGCCTTCTCAATGGGAGATCAATGACAAGGGATGTTTAACTAATCATCTGCTAAAAAAAAGACTACTTATTTTACTAGTAAAAAATGCCTACTTTATCAAAGATTATCATATTAAAGGTTATGCCCTATTATTGGGACAAACAGAAAAAGAATTATTTGATTTTATAGAACCAGTCCGTAAAGAACTAACTGACGAATATAATGAACAACCCTTCTTTCCAAGACGTAATAAGGTACTGATTAAACTCAAGCAATTAGAAGCTGAGAAGGAAGATGATAATGCAAAACAAATAAAAAAGCTCATGGCAAAATTAGATAGCATTAATCAACGGATTAAGGACTATAGCCCTACCCCTTCTCATCGTAGAATAGCCGAAGTTATTGGTCTACCCAAAGGGAGCGTAGACTCCTCACTATTTTATCTCAGGAAAGAGATAGAAAAGTCTTTTCCTGATGATCAAAACAGCCTATTCTGTTAGGCATGACAATATTTTTAGCTACAAATAATCAACACAAAGCAGATGAGATTAGACAAATTTTTAAAGAGCATCAGATCATCACACCTCGAGATAAGGGCATTGATATTGATCCAGAAGAAACTGGTTCAACATTTATAGAAAATGCTCTTATCAAAGCCAAAGCCTTTTTTGATATAACAGGAATCCCCACCTTAGCTGATGATTCAGGAATCGTTGTGGATTACCTCAAAGGAGCTCCCGGTATCTATTCAGCTCGTTTTGGTAATGAAAATGGCTTAAAATTGACTGATCCCCAGAGAAATGAGTATCTTCTAAGCAAGATGGGTAAGACTGAGAACCGTAAGGCACATTATGTTTGCAATATGGTTTATTACAAAGGTTTTGATAACTACTATAGTGTTCAGGAAACTTTTCATGGACAAATCATTAGTGAACCTGCAGGCACAGGCGGTTTTGGTTATGATCCTATATTCTACCTTCCCCATCTTGAAAAAACGGCTGCAGAACTATCGGCTGAAGAAAAGAATCTTATTAGCCACCGGGGAAAAGCTGTGAGAAAAATATTTCAAATGATTTCAGGAGAACAAAATGGCTAAATCACGCTCAGAAATACCCGCTACAGATAAGTGGAATCTGGATAAACTATACACATCTGATGAGCAATGGGAAAAGGATCTTAAAACCCTAGAATCTTATGGAGAAAAGATCTCCGCTTTAAAAGGGAACTTTGCTCCAGATCTTCCTACATTAAAGAAAAACCTAGAATTTATGACTCAAATAGACTTACTGGATGAACGTCTGGGTTATTATGCCCATTTACGTCAAACAGAAGACTTGTCAAATGACAGCTCTAATGACCGCTTTGCAAGATATGTTAGAGTGGCCACCATCATTGGCAGTGCTTCCAGTTATATAACCCCTGAGATCCAATTGATACCACAAGACAAAGTTGAAGAGTATTTAACGGCTCCCGCCCTAAAGGACTATTGGGTTTTTCTTAAGAAGATTACCCGTTACAAACCCCATGTTCTTAGTGATGCAGAAGAGAAGCTATTGGCCCTTCAATCTGAAGCGAACCAGACTCCTCAAAAAGCTTTTGCACAACTCACGAATGTTGATCTTAGTTTTGGCTCTGTCAAAACAGAAGAAGGAGAAAAAGAACTTACACAAAGTACCTATTCTCTTTTTATGGAAAATAAAGACAATGCAGTTAGGGAGGAAGCTTTTCACAAATTCTATGATACATTTGAAGGTCATCAGAATGTTCTTACCAGTTTATTGGAAGGAAGTTATCAACAAGATATCTATAAAGCTAAAGTAAGAAACTATCCTTCTGCATTGGAAATGAGCCTATTCCGGGATGATGTCCCCACTTCTGTATATGACACACTTATTGAAAGAGTCCATCATCACCTTCCCCTACTCCACTCCTATTATGAACTAAGAGGGAAACTTCTTGGCAAAGAAAAGATGGATCACTGGGATGCTTATGTAAGCCTTGTTGACGATGTTGAACTCAAACACAGCTATAACGAAGCCGTATCCGTGATAAAAGAAGCTGTTGCCCCTTTAGGGACGGAATACCAGCAAACACTTGAAGAAGGATTACTTGGAGGCTGGGTAGATAAATATGAAAACAAGGGAAAACGTTCTGGTGCCTTCTCAGCAGGAAGTTATGTAGGAGATCCCTATATATTAATTAACTATCAGGATGAGGTTATTCGAAGCCTCTTTACCCTCGCCCATGAAGCGGGCCACTCCATGCATAGTTGGTATTCCGTAAGAAATAACCCCTTTCCTCAATATAACTACACAATCTTCGAGGCTGAAGTAGCGTCTACAGTGAATGAACAACTCTTGGCAGCCCATTTATTGAAAACACATAATGATCCCCAAATTCGTACTTATATTATTGGTAAACAAATCGATGATTTTATTGCCACCATATTTAGACAGACCATGTTTGCGGAGTTTGAATACAAAGCTCATAAAATGATGGAAGAAGGAAAACCCCTTACACCACAGTCTCTTAGAAAGACTTATCGTAAGTTGCTAGAACAATATTTTGGTCCCAAAGTTAATCTAGATGAGAAAAGTGATTTAGAAGCCCTGCGGATTCCTCACTTCTATAATGCTTTCTATGTCTATAAATACGCAACCGGACTCTCATCGGCTATCACCATTAGTCAAAATATTCTAACAGAAGGGGAATCAGCGACCTCTAAATATCTTAACTTTCTTAAATCAGGAGGAAGTGAATTCCCTCTAGATTCCTTGTTAAAAGCTGGCGTTGATCTGAGAACACCCGGTGTTATTGATAAAGCTATGACTCAATTTGACTCCCTACTAAAGGAGTTCAAAGAGCTGCTTAGTTAAATAGATAAATATATTGACAAGATCTTCCGATTTCGGTATGTTAGCAGAGCATTTTATGCGGTCGTGGTGAAATTGGTAGACACGCTAGCTTGAGGGGCTAGTGGACATTGCGTCCGTGCTGGTTCAAGTCCAGTCGACCGCAATTAAAGCATCATCTTAGGATGATGCTTTTTTTTTAATCTAAACCATATTCGAGTATTTTTTTGTTTACCCAACTCTTTAGATTCGCACACTATAAGAAGTGAGAGGAAAGACGATTTCACAACAAAAGCCTTTTGAGGATGGAAATCTTATATAACCAGCCAGTTGTTCCTCTACTAAGTTATGGACTATCGTTAATCCCATATTAAAACTAGCTTCTATCGCTTGACCTTCAGGAAAACCAACACCATTATCACGATAAAATATTTTCAATCTTTTATTTGTATAGTCTATGCTACCAGTGATTAATATATGACCATCACGCCCCTCTGGAAAAGCATACTTCAATGAGTTGATGATCAGTTCATTGATAACCAAGCCCATTGGGACGGCATAATCAACGAGAACGTAAACCCCACTCATATCAACTGTATACGTAAGATGACCATGATCATAACTCATCCCATAAACAAGAGGATCAATAACATCACGAATATACTCACCTAGATTCACATTGGTTAGATTCTCTGATTCATAGAGCTTATGATGAACCAGGGAAATAGATTCAATTTTAGACCTTAGTTTCATCAATAATTCTGTCACTTCAGCGCTATCATAGCGCCCATTATAGAGCATCATTAGGCTGGATATGACCTGCATATTATTCTTAGTCCGATGATATAGTTCCCGAAGCAAAGTCTCTTTTTCTTTAACCGATTGCTGGAGATCAACTTCTCTTTGCTCTATTTTCTTGACCATCTGTCCAAAATTGTCATTCAAAATATTAAACTCATCGTAAGTAGCTAATTGTACCTGCTCATAAATTCCTTTCGTAGCCAGTTGCATTTTATCAATCAGATTATCTAATGGTTTAAAAGATTTGCTAACCAAATAGATATTCATTCCCCCCCAGAAAATAACTATACACAGTAATATGCCCAGGTATATGAAATATAATTTTTCTAATTCACCAACCAAGTGTTTATACGACCGAAATACCAAAACATAGAAACCACTTTTAGGGACTGGATTCACATTAACTAATCCTTTTGTACCTTTATAATACTCTACCCCTGTACCAAATTGGCCTTGCTTCGCCGATTTAAAGGTATTCATATAACCAAGATTAACTGTGGGATCTCCATTGAGTCTTTCAGTTCGAGCTATCACTTCTCCACGACTTTCTAGAATAGCTATAAACTCTTCATTAAAATTGAGCTTTATGTTAACAAATTTATTTAATTCACTTAGTTTAAAAAAAGCGGCGACCACCCCGTTATCTGTCTTAGTTGATAAAGCGATCGTGGGAAGGCCACTCTGATAGGAGATAAAAGAATCAGACCAATAAACATCTCCCTTCTTTTTTGAATTTACATAGAAAGTTTGTAATGATAAATCCGCCCCAATAAAATCATCATTCTTAGGCCAGATATTCTCCACTATCCCATGAGAGTTCATATAAAATATATTCTCAAAACTAGGAATTATTTCGAGAATATTCCCTATATAATTATCCAGAATAGCTCCCCCATCGGGATACAGGTCAATTTTTTGTTCTATTTCTTGTAAATTCCCTTCAGGATTATCAAAGAAATTATCTACATTCTGACTTATTATTGCCGCAACACTAGACATTTCGTTATGGATTCTTTGTGTATAAAGGCGATTGAATAAAGTGAATAGAAAAGAAGCAGAAAACACAGTAATAAAGGAGAATAGAATATAGGTTAAAACGATATGTCCTTTAAAACTTCTATGAAATATTTGCATCAACTATTTTATAATAATAGACTTAAAATCATCATGCAACAAAAGTCTTTTTTATTTTATTTTGTATTAACAATAACTCTTTCTAGTTGTTCACAGGAAGTTCTGAACATTGGCTACCTGGGAAGCTTAACTGGTAAGTATGGGACTATTATGATACCAAATAAAAATGGAGCGATATTAGCGGTAGAAGAATTAAATGCACGGGGAAAGGATAAGGTAAATTTAATAGTCGCAGATAATCAAAGTCAAGTCGATTTAACCATTGAAGCCATGGAAGAGCTCCATAACAAGGGATGTCAAACAATCATACTGGCGACATCAAGTGAAGCCTATAGTTATAGTGAAAAGTACATGGATGAACATAATATACTAGTCATTTCTCCTGTTATATCTTCAGATGAGTTCTCTAATAAAGATGATAATTTTTTTAGATTGACCAATGGAACCTCCCGCTATGGTGAAGTTTTAGGACAATATATAGAGGATCAAAATTATCAGTATCTCACTATTGTTCGCAATATAAACAATTTGTCCTATTCTAATATGCTTATAAAAGGGTTTGATATTTATGATGATATAGACATCAATATCATAAACTTTGATTCTTTTAAGGAAACATCCTATAAAAAAATAGCGACTCAAATCATTGATTCAAAGCCACAAATTATTTTACTGATAACAGTGCCTTTTGATGCTGCCATGATATGTCAACAACTGTATCAACATGACATTCCCATATTGTTATCCTCCTTTGCTGTAACCCAGGACTTGATACAAAACGGCGGTAGAGCTGTTGAAGATACAGTTTTTTTCCTGGAACAGGCTTTCGAAGACGATACGGATTATCTCCAATTCAAAGACAAATATTATAATAGATTTGGAAGTGAGGCTACCTATCAGAGTCTCAAAAGCTATGATGCCGTCAATATTCTGTATAGTGCATATAAGAGTGCAAAAAGCCCAGATATAGAAGCAATAAAAGCAGAGCTATTAGAAGGAAAAAATCTAAAAGGCTATATATCTGAATATCACTTTAATCAGTTTGGTGACTACGATTCTGTTTTAATTCCACATACAATTAAAAATGGGAAGATCGTCAAACTTGATTAATAGTTTCTGAAAGCCCACCAACCCGGAGGTGGCTGGTGGGCATATTATAGCAAGGAACAAAATCTTTGCTTATCTTTGAACCCGGCCGGATCCGTCTCCCCCTGCTAAAGCCAAGACATCGTCCTTAGTTACCAGGTTAAAATCACCTAAAATAGAATGTTTTAAACAACTAGCTGCCACAGCAAACTCTAGAGCTTCCTGATGTGTTGGCAAGCTTATTAGACCATATATGAGACCAGCGGCAAAGGAATCCCCGCCCCCTACTCTGTCTATTATATTGTGAATTTCGTATTTCTTACTGACTATAAAATCAGATCGATTGTTAAAAGAAGCAGCC
Source organism: Spirochaeta cellobiosiphila DSM 17781 (assembly GCF_000426705.1). Classification (NCBI taxonomy): domain Bacteria; kingdom Pseudomonadati; phylum Spirochaetota; class Spirochaetia; order Spirochaetales; family Spirochaetaceae; genus Spirochaeta; species Spirochaeta cellobiosiphila. The sequence continues at coordinate 169,636 of NZ_KE384557.1, read as the reverse complement.
CAATTATTATGATTAGCAGAGAGACTCTCTCGCATAGTAATGGCAATAGAACTAACGTTTGGATAAGTCTCTAGAACTTTACTGGATAGCTTCTTAAAGTGTTCTGTTGATAATTCTCCTGCTGTTACATCAATATCTTCCATCTCAATACCAAGGGATTTCTGACAATCCTCTTCATTGGCAATGATAACATCAACATGTTTTACCAGTTCCGTCATAACTTCTGTAGCAGATTTACCATATAACCATAATTTTTTTCGATAGTTGAGATCCAAAGAAACCTTAATACCTCTTTTTTGAGCTTCTTTGACAGCATACAGGGATAAATCTGCGGCACTTTGTGAAATGGCAGGTGTAATGCCTGATATATGAAACCACTGAGCGTCTTTAAAGACATTGTCCCAGTTAAAATCTTCAATAACAGCTTCAGAGATAGAAGATCCGGCTCTGTCATATACGACTTTACTAGGTCTCTGGTTCGCACCAGCTTCCAGAAAATATATACCTAATCGCTTCCCTTGACGTAGGATGGAACTAGTATCGACCCCATAGCGTCTTAACTCACCAATACAAGCATCACCAATAAGATTAGCTGGTATGGCAGAAACGAATTTCCCTTCCAGGCCAAAATTGCTGACAGAAACAGCCACATTAGCTTCTCCTCCACCGAAGGTTGCCTCTAGGCTACTTTCCTGAAATAATTTAAGATTATCAGCACTTTTTAATCTGAGCATTATCTCGCCCATGGTAACAACTTTACTCACTTTGAAGGTCTCCTTGACTAATGTTTCGTAAATATCATTCTATTAGGGAGTTTTATCTTCATGAAGAGCCAGTTTTTAAAGTTATTGACGATTTTTGCTTTTATTGGTTGACCAGGACAAAAAGTGTTTATAAAAATAATTAACGATTATGAGTAAAACGAATTTGTTTCGAAGAAGAAAACTATCTACAACAGCCTTAAAGGGTGAAAAGAAACTCCGACGCCTTTGGAATCGACAAGATACACGATCCCTACAGAACTTACTTCTGCTAACCATTCATACAGAACAAGAAGGCTTATACCATCTTAATCTCATTAAAGATCATATCAAATCTTTATATAGAGAAATTCTTGAAGGCTTTGGGGAATATTCTTTTCTCGATTTAACACCCTTTGAAATGGCTCTTCTCATATGGGAAATGCCTCAAATCAATATTCAGGATCTAATGACCGAAATAAGCCCCTATCTGGATTCTTCCGAGTTATTTCGTATCAGCTGGCATATCGAGACCAAACAAGATAAAATTCATAATTATCTATTTGCTTCCAAAAGACTCACTATACCAGAAGTATCCGCTTCAACGGTGAGCTTTTTTTATCCGTTGGAAACAGAACAACGCATTATTGACTATATTACAACAGCTAAATCAGAAGCTCCTTCCCTGGTTCATAACATCTTGGACAAAAACCGTAAGTTAGGCCTGAATACTCAAGAATGGGACAATTTATTTACTGCTTTAATAAGAACCTATAAACGTATCTTCATGCAGTTGAATAAATCAGAATCCTATTACTTTGAACAAAACGAAAGCCTTGGTGAATACTTTCAATATGGAAGCCGTCTAGAACAGGTCGATAAAGCAGTTGAATTAACTAAAAAGATAGTGGACAAGATTAAAGACTCAGGAGATTTTCAGGAAGAGAGCTTTAATATCAAATTAGTACAATACATTAAGGATAATTATCAGGATCCTAATCTAGCTCTTATAGATATAGCAGATAATTTTAAGCTATCGCCCACCTATATTAGTAGAATATTTAAAGAACACGCTGGAAGAAACTTCAAGGATCTGCTCAGTCTTGAACGGGTGAGAGCCTGTAAAGATATCATTCAGGCAGATCCAACAATCAAATTGAATGTCCTAACAACTAAATCAGGCTTTAATAATTCTGCTACTCTCATTAGAACTTTTAAAAAATATACAGGTATTTCACCTGGAAAATATGCGGAACAATTCAAATAAGGATAATCAATGGACATAATAATCTTATTAAGCGGTATCATAACCGTACTTATTGCTATAGTACTGGGAGTATTTATACTCTACTTTGGATTTACCGTATTTGGTAAATTCAATAGAAACATTAATGAAAAAGAATGTCTTTTAGATAACAACATTGCCGTAGCGATAGTATCAGGAGCAATGATTTTCTCAATTGGGTATATATTTAAAAGCTCCTTAATCCCTCTTGTTCAATCATTGTTCCGCATAGCTTTCCACCCATCAAGCAGCTATAAAACACTATTGATTCAAATCATCATCATTCTTATCCAATTTGGGATAACCCTATTTATATCCATACTATCCCTATGGTTAGGACTTAAGGTCTTCACCGCTTTAACAAGAGACATAGATGAGTTTGAAGAAATAAAGAACAACAATATTGCTATTGCAATCCTAATGGGTGTGGTCATCATTACTCTGGCCTTATTCATAGAAGAAGGGATAGATAAGTTGTTGCAGGTGCTAATGTACCAACCGGGAATTCAAAACCAATCTCTTACTCCCTTTGGATAGACTGCTATGGCATTAAAAGGCAAAAATATAACTATCATTCTTTGTATCATTACTGTATTTCTATACTCCTTGTTAAAGTACGGATACAACGGCCGGGATCTTTATACCTATAGAGATTACAGCGAAAGCCTTGATAACTATATCGATAGATACCCTGATTACGAAAGTTCAGCTATCACAGCCCACAAACAAGGATGGCCATCTTTTTACAAGGACTGGTCCACTTATTGGCATGTGAAAGAAGATCAATTACAACAGGATATTGAGAGAATGGATTCTTTCATCACAAAAGATCTCTATACAAAAGGTTTGCCTTATACAACAACAGCAAAAGGAAGAGAGACCGTCTTTGCCGGTGTATTCAAATCCTTGTGGGAATGGGATGAACCTTATCTAGGAAATATAGCAGAAGCTTTTCTATGGTTTAAGGAAAAAAACAATCTCACAGATAGACAAATGGCCCTATTAGTAATCAATTATGTTCAAAATATTCCCTATGAAATCCCCGAACGCCCTTTTGGCCTGGCTTCTCCAATAGAAGTTCTAACGAGGAATTATGGGGACTGTGATTCCAAATCGTTGTTAGCCTTTGTCATTCTAAGCCGACTCGGCTATGAATGTGTGATATACACTAGTTTCTTTTATAAACATGCCATGCTCGGTATTAACCTACCATCAACTGGCTATTATAAAACCTGGAAAATGACCAATTACTACTTTGTAGAGATGACTACACCCGGTTGGGATATTGGAGAAATATCAAAACAAACCCAGGATTTGGATCTATGGGATATTATAAATCTACAAGCCACCTATTGACAGTTAAGTATTAGTTAACCTAATATCAAATTAATGAATATTAATAGCAATCTGCAAACAGTTCCATTAATTGAAGCAGTAGCCGCAGCCGCAGCCATTACTCAGGCAAGCGGTAATTAGTGTTCACTATATAGTAAACAACAGCCGCAGGCCTTAAGGTTCTGCGGCTTTTTTTTAAGTCCAGATCCCACCTGTGGCTCTATAAGGAGTTACATCATGAGACGAGATATTGTGCATCCCGGTGCCGGGCAACTACGCTATGAGATCAGAGAAATAGTTGAATTTGCCAAAAAACTTGGCCAATGGGATATTTCCATCATATGGGAAAATATTGGAGATCCTATTGCAAAGGGAGAACAGATAGAGAGTTGGATCAAAGAGATAATCAGCAAACTAACTCTTCAGGATGACAGCTATGGCTATGTGGATACCCAAGGAATTCAGACAACGAGAGAGTTTCTGTCCCAGCAAGTGAATAAACGGGGTGGAGCACAGATCACTCCAAATGATATTATTTTCTTTAATGGCTTGGGAGATGCAGTTGCCAAATTATTTGGTTTTCTCAAAAGGGAAGCAAGAATTCTTGGGCCTTCCCCAGCTTATTCAACCTTATCCTCTGCTGAAGCGGCTCATTCTGGATATGCCCATCTCACTTATGATTTAGATCCTGATCAAGGTTGGCAACCAAATCTTAAGGACATAGAAAATAAAGTAAAATACAATGATGCTATAGCAGGTATTCTTCTTATCAATCCTGATAACCCGACCGGGGCTGTCTATCCTAAAGAGACCTTACTTCAGATAGTGGAAATCGCTCGTAAATACAATATCTTTATCATCTGCGATGAAACCTATGCTAATATCGTCTTCCCTTCGTATAGAACAGCAGCTCTTAGTGAAGTCATTGGTGAAGTACCGGGAATTGCATTACGTAGTCTATCAAAGGAAATCCCATGGCCAGGAGCTCGATGTGGATGGATAGAAGTATTCAACCAAGATAGTGATGATAACTTTTCTGAATACATAAACAGTCTACTCAATGCCAAACGCCTTGAGGTATGTTCCACATCCCTGCCCCAGAAAGCTATACCAGCCTTACTAGGACATCCTAATTATCCTGGACATTTAGAAAAGAGAGCCAAAGTCTTTGAAGATAGAGCCAAAGAAGCCTCTCAGATATTTGATAAGATTAACGGCATCAAAATGATTCAACCAAAGGGAGCTCTATATTTTACCATTGTCTTTGAAGAGGGAGTATTAAAGGACGGTCAATACCTTAGTATTCCTAATGATGATTTAAGAATATTCATTGAATCAAACATAAATAATCTGGAATGGGACAAACGTTTTGTCTATTACCTATTAGCACAACAAGGGATATGTGTAGTTCCCTTATCAGGTTTCGCAAGTCCTCTTAAGGGATTTAGAATGACGCTTCTTGAAGTGAATGATGGATTAAGAAGAGAGATATATCAAAAGGTTGGTATAGCCATTGAAGAATATCTCTCATCCCAATCCTAAAGCCTTTATTTTGTCATTGTTTTAACAGAGCCGTCTTGGTAACCTATCAAGGCGGTCTTAGCCATATGGCAGAACAAACCATGTTCTACTAGTCCGGGTATGTTATTCATGTACTGATCCATCTTGATAGGATCAATATCTTCACTCCAAAGAGCATCAGCAATAATGTTACCTGAATCAGATATGACAGGACCAGCTTTACCAGAACCTTCTCTTATGGTTACCTGGGCCTCTACCTCTTCTAATTTGTTGATCACAAATTGACGTGCTGCAGGTAAAATTTCAAGAGGTACTGGCACCGTGGAACCTAACGATTCTACTAGCTTGGACTCATCTCCAATAACAATAAAATGTTCAGCTGATGATTCAACAATCTTCTCAATCAGTTGAGCTGCTCCTGCTCCCTTAATTAAACACAATTGAGGATCAATAGCATCAGCCCCATCGATGGCGACATCAAGTTTCCCTTCGATTTCAGGACTATTTAGGGTGTAAACAGGAATGCCCGCCTGCTGGAGGGCAAATTCCGTCTGAAAACTAGTGGCCACTGGATAGATATCAGTTATTTCTCCTGCCTTTACTTTTTGAATTAAACGTTCTACTGCATACAGAGAAGTAGAACCTGTTCCCATTCCAATTTTCATTCCCGATTTTATGAATTGGTCAACAGCAGCATAACCAACATTTTGTTTCATTTTATTCACAGATCTATCCTAATAGTGGTAATAATCTTTCTTTACCGATGATTTTGAGAAAACTGGCTAAACGAGGGCCCTTTTCTTTACCCACAATCAAAAGGTAAAGTGTCTTAAACAATTCAACAGGTTCAATATTATTCTCATGAGCAATATCATAAATTCTATTATTTAAAGCCTTCTCATCCAGGGTATCCATTTCTTTATCAATAAGATCATAGACTGATTTGACAGCAGCAGTATGGTCTTCACTAATAGAAGGTGCTGGGTCAGTAGGTTTTCTAATAGAGAAACGAAAATCTTCAGGAGCAAAGTTCTTTACCCAATTCCAGGCACAAACCGCACGTCCTCGAAGAGACTCTTTTTGTGCTTCTGTTAGATCACCAAAGGAAGCGATGGTTCTCTCAATATCACCATCAAAGGTTTGAAGTTGATTAGTTAAGTGTCTGATTTGGACTTGAAAAGGCATTTCCTTTGGAACATCATGGGTCTGGCTTAACTCATAGATTCGGTCATTCTTTTCCTTCTTCTTTGCATTAGCAACATCAACACCAAAATAAATACGTTCACACTTATCGTAGTCTTCATATATCTTAAGAACATCCAGGTCAAAACTAATTGAGAACTCTGTATTAGGTCTGGTTCCAGCAAAAAGGAAACGACAGACTTCCGGAGTATAGACCTCTAATACATCCCTCAAAGATATAACTTCACCACTGGAAGAAGAGATCTTACCACCACGCCCTTTAATAGAAATAAAGTCATACTGGAATGTGACAGGAGCCTCCCCATCAAAGACCTTTACCACATTTCGACTGGTATCAAAAGATCCCCCTTCAGAATGATGATCCTTACCCGCTGGCTCAAAGTCCACATTTTCGTGTTTCCAACGCATAGGCCAATCAATACGCCAAGGAAGTTTTACAGCCTTAGTGTTCCGAAGATCAACAGTCTCTTTATGACCGCATTCACATTCATAACTTACCCCATAATCTCCATCATAGGCCGTTACCCTAGTCGTATCTCTATTACAGGAATTACAGAAGACACTCACAGGCATCCAGTCTGAAGGAAGAGGAGTGGTTCGGTGCTCATCCAGGGCCGCTCGAATCTCTTCTTTCTTTTGTAAGGCGATTTTAATACCTTCTGCGTATTTACTTGCTCGGTATTCATTGGCCTGGTATATATAATGAGGATCGATTCCTACTTTATGAAGCTGTGTTTCTAGTTCAATCTCATTAGCTCTTGCATAAGAATCAGCCACGCCAGTAGTGTCGGGAACCAAAGTAATAGGTTGACGCAGGTACTGTTCCAATTCAGCTGGCATATTTTTGGGAACTTTACGAAACACATCATAATCATCCCAGGAATAGACGAATTTGACCTGTTTTCCCAAACTTTGAAGAGCCCTAACAACCAGGTCCACACTCATGATTTCCCGGAAGTTACCAATATGGATAGTACCGGAAGGAGTAATTCCAGAGGCACAAACATAGATATCTTTCTCGCCCTTTTCCCGGACGATCTTTGCGGCATTAATATCCGCCCAATGCGATGATTTTGGTTTCATAATGGCCGATTATAGATATTTCATTAACCTTTGACAAGGCAAGGTGTTATACTGGTACCTAATTTTGCAAAAGCACTATATTTTTATAATACTTTAATCATATTGATACATAAAATGATAAAGAGAGGTTTCATGCAAGGAAAAGTAAAAAACATCGGTTTCATATCTACCCGGCTTCAAGGTACAGATGGTGTCACCTTAGAAACAGCAAAATGGGTAACAATATTGGAAAAGAATGGATACAACTGTTTCTTTTTTGCCGGTCAATCTGATTGGGACAAAGAAAAAACCATGGTCTGCCCTGAGGCCTTCTTTGATCATCCTACTATTAAAGAACTACAGAAGGAATGCTTTGGTAAACAGAAACGTCCTAGTCAATTGACTGGAGAAATACACCATCTTAGGCTTTTATTAAAAGAAGCACTGTATGAGTTTATTACGACCTTTGCCATTGATCTGATCATACCTGAGAATGCCCTGACCATACCCATGAATATACCTTTGGGAACGGCTATAACCGAATTAATAGCAGAAACAGGTATCCCTACGATAGCTCATCATCATGACTTCTATTGGGAACGTCAACGATTTATGGTGAACTGTGTACCTGATTTTCTTTCCATGGCCTTTCCCCCCACCCTTCCCAGTATACGACATGTGGTCATCAATACTCCCGCAGACCAACAATTGAGTTTTAGAACAGGTTTATCTGCTATGGTCATTCCCAATGTAATCGACTTTAATTCCGAACCACCGGGAATTGACGATTTTACTAAGCACTTTAGAGAAGATTTAGGTATTAAAGATGATGACTTATTGATTCTGCAACCTACGAGAGTAGTGGCCAGGAAGGGAATTGAACATGCCATTGAAATCGTTGCACGACTCAATAATCCAAAAGCAAAATTAGTCATTACCCACGAAGCAGGAGATGAAGGATACTCTTATCAGAAACGTATCGAATCTTATGCCCAAATAATGGGAGTTGACCTTATATTAAAACCCGACTTGATCGGTAAAGTAAGGGGATATACTAAGGATAAAAAAAGGGTCTATTCTTTGTGGGATGCCTATCCCCATGCTGATATAGTGACCTATCCCTCTACTTATGAAGGATTTGGGAATGCCCTTCTGGAAGCCATATGGTTCCAAAAACCACTCCTAGTGAATAGATACAGCATCTATGAAATGGATATAGAACCTTTAGGTTTTGATGTGGTAGCTATGGACGGATATGTTACAGATCAAGTTGTGGAAGACTTCAGAACGGTTTTAGAGGACAAAAAAACAGCCCAAAAGATGGGTAAGAGGAACTTGGAAATAGCCCAACGGTATTTTTCTTATGAGGTTCTTGAATACAAACTTAAAACATTACTTTTACAGATTGAAGGATTGGATCAAACACGACTCACTTAATGCCGATAAGTTTGTTATGAAAAAGCTAATCTGTTTAACATTATTAATAACAAGCTTAACCATTATGGTATATAGCGAAAAAGGTTATGCCAGTTGGTATGGGGGCGTGTTCCAAGGCAAGCTAACTTCAAATGGAGAAGTCTTTGACACCAATCTCCTGACAGCGGCTCATAAGACTTTGCCCTTTGGTACCATTGTCAAGGTGACCAACCTGGAGAATGGCAAATCTGTAGAAGTACGGGTAAACGACAGAGGACCTTTTATCAAGGGTCGTATTATTGATTTAACTCGCAAAGCCGCTTCCCAATTAGATATGCTAAATTCAGGTGTGGCCTATGTTGAATTGCATATAGTGGAACATCCAGAAGAGATACAAAAAATAATCCAGATAGGTTCTTATAAAAGCCCCAGGAATGCTCAAAATCAAGTCAATATACTAAAAGAAAAAGGTTTTAATGCCCACACTCATCGAGCAGAGGGAGTTATTCGTGTCTATATAAAGGCTGTTCCAGAATCGGAAATTCCCGACCTTAAGCGACAATTACGCCAGGCCGGGTATTCATCAGTATTGGTAAGAAGCCCCTTCTAGGCTTCTTCCGGTTCTTTTAATAAAGGTTCACCTGCTAAACGGATTCCTAAAAGTCCTAAAGGTGCTGTAATAACAATGGATAAAACAGCAAAAGCCAGAATGATTTCTCCCTCGGCTACTCCCGCAGCAAGAGGAACAGAACCTATAGCTGCTTGAACAGTCGCTTTTGGAAGATAGGCAATCACACAAAAGATCCTCTCACGCATAGTCATGCCACTTCCCAAAGTGGAGAGAACAACACCTACACTTCTCGAGGCCAAACCAATTCCTAATACCATCAAGCCCTTGAGACCAGCAGAGACAGCAGTATTAACATCAACTGATAATCCAATAATAACAAATAACATGATCTCAGCAAAAACCCAGGCCTTGTTCAATTTTGTAGCTAATTCCTTAGCAACCTCGGGAGATCGTTCTAATAGGATAAATCCAGCAGTCATTATTCCCAGAAGCCCTGCGGTTCCTGTCATATCACCGATTTGAAGTAGAATAACGGAACAACCCAGGACAAGGAGGACCTTTTCAGTGGCTCTCATACTAGGATGAAGACGCTTATACAATTCACTTAAAGCAAATCCAAGAATCAATCCTAAAACCACACCAACTACTATAGAAATAGGTAAAGAAATGAGAGCTTTACCTATCTCAACAGAATGTTGGGTTGCCATCTTCAAGAACATAGTGAACATGGTGATAGCATAGATATCATCAAGACTGGCTCCAGCAAGTATCAGAGTAGGAACCTCTCGTCGTCGTCCGAATCCCTTTTCAATGAGTACCAGCATACTAGGGACAACAACAGCAGGTGAAACAGCAGCAATAACAAACCCTGTTATCCCGCTGACGGCCCAGGACCAACCTAGTAAGAAATGACAGGATAGAATAATAGCAGTGGCCTCAAAAGTAGCCGGTACAAAACTAAATAATCCTGCCGTCTTCCCCACTTTGTGAAGAGTTTCCTTCTTTATCCCTAAACCCGCACGTAAAAGGATGATAATTAAAGCTAAATTCTTAAGGAAAGGGCTAATTTGCCATAAAGAATCTGGCATAGCCGACTTAAGAAAATAAGAGAGCCCTACTCCCCATAAGGTCATTCCCAATACACTGGGAAGTCGAAGTTTGTCCGCAATCTTACCTGCTATATATCCACCTAGCAGAATAAGAACAAAGGCCTCATTCAAATTTAAAGACACAACACACTCCTTATCACAAATATTGTAGCATAACAAAAGTTATTACAATCTGAGTCAGAACAGGAAGGATCAAACCACCACGAAACCAGGCTATAAAACCTGCCCCGGCTAATCCACAGGTCACGGAAAGAGCTTCCCCTGGCAAATCAAGATAGGCACCAGGAAGAATCAAAGCTCCTAAGGCAGCCAAAGGCATAAGATCAAGAAACTCCTGTGCCCAGGGCTTGAGATTCAATTTGGCAAAAATAAAAACAGGAAGAACTCTTATAATATAAGTAATGATGGCTGATATAATAAGAATGACCCAAATATTATTCAACTTAGTTACCCTTTCTCAATTTTATATAAGTAAAAAGCGCTGAAGTCAGAACCATAGAGAGTACAATACCCCAGCCTATAGATATTTTAAGACAAACAACAAATATTGTATTTAATAAACCTGCAAAACCGGCTATAGCCAAGGCTAGTATATTTTTCTTAATCTCAGGCATCAAAAGGGACAAAAAGAGAGCATATAAACTGCCTCCTACCGCTCCTTGCAGGCTACTAGGAAGGACACTACCTATTAAGTAACCAGCCAAAGATCCTCCGACCCAACCGGACCAGGAAACAAAGGCAAGAGCCCCCAGAAAATAAGGGGAGAGAATTCCTTTTCGCAGAGAAGCTACAGAATAGTTCTCATCAGTAATACCAAAAGCTAAAGCCAGTCTCACACCAAGGGAACTATTCTTCAGACGAGGTTGCAAACTGGAAGACATAAGAAAGTAGCGAAAATTAACCAAACAAAAGGTAAAGATGATTTCAATAGGACTTACACCAGAAGAAATTAAATTTATCATAAGAAATTGAGCAGCCCCAGTAAAACATAGCATGGAAAAGCCTACACCTGGAACTAAGGGAATACCTGCTTCTTGAGCTAATAATCCAAAGGCGATAGCCGCAGCAAAATATCCCAGAAAAATAGGAATACCAGCTATAAAACCATCTTTAATAAAGTGAGACTTTGTGGTCTGTATCATATTAGTATTTCAGTAAAATCCTTATAGATAATTACTGATAATCTGCGATATAGCAAGCTTCGTCAATGGTTTAGCAAAAATTCCAACAGGCTTTGTTGCTTCCACACGTTTTTGTGTTTCTTGATCATTGTAGGCTGTCACATAGATCACTTTTTGCTCAGGAATACTTTCTTTAACCTTTTCAACAACATCAATACCAGTCATTTGACCTTGTAGATTTATATCCATAAAAACCAAAGCCGGTCTTGAATGGATAATCATATCAACCGCTAGTTCACCTGAGCCAGTACCTTTGACAATCGTCATACCAGCTTTTCTTAATATCTGTTCATAATGAAGTCTAATGATTGACTCATCTTCTACAACCATCACAGTTTTACTCATACAGGAACCCTCTTAAGAAAAACTTATATCCCTACTTACACAGTTTATTACATTTATTAGAAAAGTCAAAAAAACACTTTAATTTATGTGTTGACATAAAATCCATTTTTTGGCTTAATAGTTCTCACGTTGGGCCTATAGCTCAGTTGGTTAGAGCACCTGACTCATAATCAGGCGGTCCTTGGTTCAAGTCCAAGTGGGCCCATTTTAAGCACTCTATTTAGTAGAGTGCTTTTTTTATGTCCAAAATCACAGAGGAATAGCTTTGCCCCTTTGAGAATAAAAAATTCAGTGAATTAGTTAATGTTTAATATTTTATGTTTGGTGAATAATGTAGTGGCTGATAACCCTGATTTAATTTATCGATAATATTGGGTAAAGGGATGTCGACATATTCAGTTTATACCCTGTGTAAAATATGATTCAACAGGGTCAACTCAAGCCCTATGCGGTTACCCCGAGACAGTGGGGACGATTTTTATTTCGGATATTTGATATATGTGTCAAAAAGATATTTACAGAGTATCCAGAGGGTATTCATAAGGATACGATACAAGTCCAAGAGGGCTAAAATAGCGAAGGGATAGTCCTTCGCTATAACAGTAAAAGTCCCTGTAAAGAGGAAATCCTTTCAGGATTTGACCATGAACCTCTATACTTACCATTTATATCAAATTCCACTAACTGTTTACCCTTAGTTCCATTATCCCGGCCATGACCTTGCCAGTTAGCTACTAAGACACCACCATCAGGGAGAATTTCAAAAGCAGCATAGAAAAAAGGGGCTATCTCTTCAGGGACTTCATTATGTCCACCGAATGTTTCTAGCAATTGGCCTGCTTTATCAAATTTTGCCATAAAGGCACCATATCCTGCAGAAACAATTGTTGATCCATCCTTGTATCTATGAGCAAGCCATGCATGTAGAAATTTATCATGAGATAGTTTTTGGATTTCTATAAGTTCACTGTTAGTTTCAAGAAAATGAGAATCAGAGCCTATTAGGAATGTCCCTGAATCTGTTGGTCTCATCATTCTGACATAGACCCCCTCCCTTGTAGCAACATTTACAAGTTCATCTCTGGGGTTTAGAGTAAGGACATTAATTCCTTTCTCTTCAAGATCAAGTCCAGTAACTAAGGTATTCCCGTTTTCCATACGCCTACAGGAGGAAACGTCCTTCCATCTATCTACAACTTTATGGATTTGGCCTGATTTGCTATCTAATTCAAAATAGCCCCGATCAAAACCGACCAGAGCTAAGTTAGTACCAATATGTTGAAGGTCCCGAGCTAGAGGATAATCATCTATATTAAGAGTCCATCCCCAATCTGGGTTAGTCGTATCATAAGTACCCAAGGTCTGCTTTCCTTCATCATATCCAAGAAATTTGTATTTCAGTATCATATAGCTACCAGTATTTTTTCCAATCTCTATTCAATCGCATCAGACCTTCAAAATAGAAGTAGTCGCCCCATATATTACATTCATCTACACCTACATTTTTAGGCATATCATAAACAGCATGAAGAAGTAATCCATTGGACTCGGGATGAGTAACGGTTGCGCACTTATCAGTTAGATTTTTTAACATACTTATTGATGCGTTTTTATATATTTTCTGTAGATTCTTATCATTATCCAGAAAACGGCAATACTCCAATAACCCGCAAGCTGCTATGGCTGAGGATGAAGAGTCTCTGTTAATATTATCTCCTGATAAGGAAAGATCCCAGTAACTTATATCATCATCAGGCAATCTGTTTAAAAAATAGTTGGCAACATGGGACGTTAGATTAAGAATATCCCTGTCCTTTGTATAGCCAAAGCTTAAGGGAAAACCATAAATGGCCCAGGCTTGACCTCTTGCCCAGCAAGAATCATCTGAGAAGCCCTGACAAGTGCTGCCAAACCGTGGTGCTCCTGTTTTAACATCCATATAAAAAGTGTGATATGTTGAGGAATCCTCCCTCACAATATACTTTGCCGCTTGTTTAACATGGGATACAGCGGCGTCTTTGTATTTATTATCACCAGTTATTTCTGAAGCCCAGTATAAAAGGGGTAAATTCATACAACAGTCGATGATAAGCCTCCCCTGCTGTTCGGGATCTGACAGATCTCCCCATGCCTGGATAATTCCTGCAATAGGGAAATATCTTTTCATTAATTTATCTGCCGCCAATAGAGCTGTTTCTTTAGCGAATTCATCTCCCGTTATTTTATAGGCAGCCACACAGGATAAGGTATATAAGAAACCTATATCATGGGTATTGATAAGATCTTCATGATTAAGTCTCTCCCTAAAACTTTTAACCTGTTTCATGGCAACATCTTTATATTTATTCTCCCCAGTATACTCATATGCCAACCATAACATTCCTGTCCAAAAGGAAGCAGTCCAACAGGTATTGTCAATCGCTGGATAGACAAGATTGATACTAGAAGCGGCTGGGAATTTATCCGTAAAGGTATCTAGACTTTGATCTATTTTACTTATAATGAAATCCAGAGCTTTTTTTACACTTTCCCCTGAAAAAGTGGACTCTTCTTTATATCTTTCGATATTTTGTATACTCTCTAATATCATTTTATCTCCCCTGTTCATCTTTTATTCACTAGAGCTAACACTTCTGGTGGCAGACATTGACAACAGTTATAAACATCTGGAATGGAACTCATAATTTCCTTCTCTGACACCTTTACTGTTTTAGCAATGACACAGCTAATCAGAATATGTTCTCCAGGAGTAAGGTCACACTCCAGTATAGGAATATAGGTATTCGGACTCATTAGATTAGAATTGGGTGCTGAATTTACCCCTCTGGAATTTCGTTCTGGTCTTATATTATGGATACAACTTATTCCAGCTTCAGTTTGGATATAAGAATGATTCATCTCCTTATAGAAATCTCTGTCATCATAGGGAAGAGGAAACCCTCCTTCCACAGTACGAAGAGAAGTTTCATTTTTTATATGATGCACTCTTACAATCCAATCATCTACAGGTATTTGATAAGTGGTTATTTCAACATCTGTAAAAGGTTTCCAAGAGGATGAACCATATTGTTCTGATATGAAATGATTATAACTTTCTTTTTTAAATCTGTAGAATTCATCCTCTTTAGAAACGAGCAGCATGTTATCCGGTGCCAGCTTGTCTATACCAAACAGGTCAACTGCGATATTAAATCCAAAATTATAAGAGTAAGCGAATTTTTCATATTTCTCACTCATATGGTTATGTTCGTTACTTATTCCTGGTGTGAACTGCCCATTTGCAATGACATAACTGTGGTTATTTCCATGTATATTATGAATAAGAAATCCCGTCTCTTTCTGTACAAAAATATTATTATTCTGCACAAGAGGGGCCTCTTTTGCCTGCCAAAAAGGATGATCCTTTCCTATAGCTAAGGGCAAAAAGGCCTGAAAGGACCACAACAAAGAAGAAGGGGAATTATATCTTTCACTCATATATAAGTTAGGATAGGCATAACCAATTTGCTGAATTCCTGTCTCACTATAGATACTCTGCTTAAACCACCATCTCATGTTTCGCGCCCATAGTCCCCGTACTTCGTCCCAGGGCAGGGCTTCTAAATTGGCAAAAACCAAGGCTCCCCAGAAAGCACTCTGAGCACAGTGATAGGTTAGACTCCTACCATAGGCTATCCCAGAACCTTCAGGAGAAAACCAAGTTCTGTATTGTCGTGCAAATAAAGTTGTTTTTTCTTTAAATGTCGATGTAAAATCTGGGCTAAAATCAGGACATATTGTGATAAAAACTAATCCAAGAAGATAGAACCCCCAGGGGGTATAATAATCCCGATTTCTCCTCTCACTCTTATCCCCATCATTGAACCAGCCATTACCAGCATAAAAGCTTTCTATCTTGTTTATACACTCATCCATAACAGAAGTATTTGCATATTCAGGAGCCAGTTTTAGTAATACACCATTAACAAGTAAAGGGAAAAAAAGCCAATTGCATTGAGGAACTTTTACACTGTTAACCTGAGATAGCCATTTGACAATCGTCTTTTTTTTCTCAGGGTTAACAGGATCCCAGAATACTTTTGGCTTCAAAAATAAAGCTAAAGCAACAGTTGGCATCTCAACAATAATCTGATCAAAATCCCTGGGATTCCCCCAGAAATTATTACTGTCCGGATCTAGTCCCGACCATAATTTATCTATAACTGGTTGGAATTGTTTATATTCTGAACTGCCCCCAAGCCAGGAGATAAATCCCCATAAAAACCTTGAGACAAACTCCATATCCATTGCTTTCTTATTAAAACTGGTTCCTTTATCCCTGTTATCTATGCGGTTATTTAATAATTCTAGATAGGGAGTCATACTATCATTTAATGCAGTTAAAGCACTGTCAAAACTATCAAGTTTATTATCAAAAAGTGATTTATAGATCATTTATTAACCTTTTATACCTGTTGACGCTACACTTTCTATAAAAAATTTCTGTAGAGAAATAAATAGAATTATTACAGGGATTAACGATATCATTGATGCGGCCATTATAAGCCCGTAATCAGCAGAATATTCAGCAATGAACATTCTTAATCCAAGCTGAATAGTTTTTAACTTCTCACTATTTAGATAGATAAGAGGTCCCATAAAATCATTCCAAACAAAAACATAAGTAAAAATGGTTAATGTAGCTATGGCAGGTGTAGAGAGAGGTAGCATAATCTTTGAATAGATAGAGTACTCATTTAATCCATCAATACGAGCGGCATTCAGAAGCTCATTGGGAACATTCATATAAAACTGTCTCATCATAAAGACCCCAAAAGCACTGAAAGCCTGTAAAACAATAAGAGCCATATGAGTATTCACTAATCCAAAGCCCCTCATCATTATAAACTGAGGTACCATATAGACTTGCCATGGGATAGCTATAGTTCCAACATAGGCTAGAAAGAGAATATCCCTCCCCTTGAATTTTAATTTTGCAAAAGCATATGCCGCAAAACTACTGGAAGCTAATTGTAGCAAAGTGATAATTATAGTTAATTTAAAGGTATTTAAAATAAAAGTTAAATAGGGAATCCGTGTCCATATCAGGGCATAATTCTCCCAATGAGGATTTGATGGGATCCATTCAATGGGATACCTGAAAACGTCTTTATCCAGTTTAAATGATGAGGATAGCATCCATAAAAACGGCATAATCATTGTAAAAGATATACCTATTAACAATATATACAGAAAAATCTTGTTTATACTATCTTTCTGTTTCTGTTTTACATATAACTTACCCATTTCTTCTCCATTCTGAATTGAATCAGTGTTACTATTAAAACAATTGCAAATAATACCAGAGCGATAGCACTTGAATATCCATATTTAAAATGTATAAAGGCTTGATTATATATGTGATAAACAAGAACGTTGGTTGCCCGGCCTGGACCGCCATTTGTCATAACGAAAATTAAATCAAATACTTTAAAACATGAGATTGTTAACATCATCGAGACAAAGAAGGTAGCAGGAGTAAGCATGGGTCTTGTAATATGCCAGAATTGTTTCCATTTGGAGGCACCATCTAGTTCAGCTACCTCATATAGGTATTTAGGAATACCCTGAAGAGCGGCTAGATAAATGATCATATAATATCCCATTCCTTTCCAGATTGATGCTAATATAACGGTTGGCATCGCCCATTTTGTGGAGGCTGTCCATCCAGGAAGATTTTCAATACCTATCTTTGACAAAATGCTATTAATAGGCCCCATTGTAGGATGGAAGATCATATTCCAAACCACAGCAACAGCGACTAAAGAAGCGACGTATGGGAAAAAAAAGATAGTTCTAAAAATATTCCTACCTCGTATTTTACTGTTTAATAAAACAGCCAATCCCAGTGAACACACCAG
The DNA here is from genome assembly GCF_000426705.1 of Spirochaeta cellobiosiphila DSM 17781. Classification (NCBI taxonomy): domain Bacteria; kingdom Pseudomonadati; phylum Spirochaetota; class Spirochaetia; order Spirochaetales; family Spirochaetaceae; genus Spirochaeta; species Spirochaeta cellobiosiphila. Next base: position 151,968 of record NZ_KE384557.1, on the reverse strand, counting down.
AGTTAGAGGTACTGTTCCCAATGTATAATAAACTGTATTAAAAGTTGATATTCTAAAAGTTTCATCCTTTGCCATATGAATAAAGTTATTCAAACCGACAAATTTTATCTCATTCACACCATCCCAGGATGTAAATCCAAGTAAAAGAGAAAATATAATAGGGAAAAAAGTAAATATTAAAAATCCAATAAAATTCGGTAATAAAAAGGAATAACCGACGAGATTGCTTCGTAATTCTTTCTTTTGTTTGATAGTCATAGCCAATTCCTAATAGCTAAAAATATAAGTCTGCCTTATGGGCAGACTTAATTATTATTGTGCTAATTCTTCAGTAACACGTCTTGTCATTTCTGCAAGACCTTCATCTACACTATTTTCCCCAATAAGAATAAGTTCATGTTCTTCGTTTAAAATAGTCTCTATCGCACCTACTTTAGGATGGATAGGCAATTCAAGTCTTACTTTCTCAGTAGCTAATGCTTCTTTACTTGCAGGATCTTCAGGAAAACCTTTCATAGAAGAAAGTATAGATAATACACTCTCATTTCTAATGGCAGGTAAGTTTCCTGTTTGAGCAAGAACTTTAGCTCCTTCTGTTCCTGTATAGTATTTAATAAAGTCCCAGGCTGCTTCTTTTTTCTTAGAATTCGAACCTATAGCCAAAGAAGTGATTGTCCCAGCAGTTGTTCCTGCCACAGCATCTGGCTGATGAGGGAATTTGACAAGACCCCAGTCCATGGTTGCTTCACCAGTTTCATGTTTCTTAATTAACGTACTAATAAACCATGAGCCCATTGGTAACATAGCAATACGATCATTATAGAAAAGACTGGAGTAATGAAGATTACCTACTTTTAATGAGGAATAATCCATTATGGCCTTGCTGTTTTGGAGATCAATGATCATATCGTACATTGGTTTCATAAAGGAGTAATCATTAGAAATGATACTATGCTTACCATCTTGTACTGTTCCTAATTGAACTGTAGATCTCCAGGTATGATGGTGTCCGCCGTATATTCTATCCGCACCTTCTCCAGAAGATACTTTTTTGGCCAAAGCAGCATACTCATCCCATGTCATATCGTTTGTAGGATAAGGAACACCTGCTTTATCAAAAATGTCTTTGTTATAGTACATTAGCCAGAAATCACTTCTGAAGGGGATAGCATATAAATTACCATCAACTGTGATATCATCTGTGAGACCACTATATTTTGATAAGTCAAAATTATCACGGTCAATATAAGTATTTAAAGGATCTATAAGTTTACGCTTAATCATTCCTGAATACCCGGGGATATCTTTTACAGTGACAATATCAAGGTCATCACCACCGGACAACATTATGGATAACTTATCCTGATATTCGTTTGCAGGAATATTGATTAGTTCAATTGATACCTCTGGATGCTGTGCCGTATAAGCATCTATTAGTGGTTGTAGATAAACAGTCTGTTTAACATCCCATGCAACCATACGCAAATTGATTTTTCCATTATCAGCGGTACTTTCCTGGTCTCCATTCGCAAAAAGCCCCAGACTGATCACAGAAATAAGTAAAACAAACAATAAGTTTCTTTTCATTTCTAGCTCTCCTTAATTAATTCTGCAATCAGTATAAGTTCACTTTAAAAATTCTGGACATGTGAATAATTACTATAAAATTTATAATAAATTATGATTCACCAATTTTTCATGTAAAATATTAATGTCTACTTTGCACTATATTAAGATAGGACAGAGGGGAAACGGGGGAATGATTTTTATTCGATCATTTCAAAAGGGTTTAAACATTACATTCATTGTCAGCCAGCCAGGCGCTTGGACTTACTCCGGTAATCTTTTTAAAAACTTTACTAAAATAATATTGTGACTCGAAACCTGTCATTTCAGAGATATCATACATCTTGTAGACCTTCTGCTTTAACAAATCCTTAGCCTTCTCAATTCTTTTTAGATTATGATAGTAGGAAACACCGTAATTATTGTGTTTTTTAAATACAGAACAAAGATAATTGGGAGACATATTAAAATGCAAACCAAGATCCTTTAATTCAATTTTTTTAAGGCAATTCCTATCGATATATTTTCTTATTTGATCAGCCAATAGCTCTGTGTAGCCTGTTCGTTTCTCTTTAAATTCTTCAATAAAACCGGCTCTGATCTTTTTAATCCAGTCAATTGTCTGTTTTACTGAAGTCATTTCATAAAGAGAGTAATATCCATTCTTCTCTTCTCGAAAACACCTTTGTAATAGTTCTTCTGCATTAGTCATATATGTCATTATCTCAAAAAGTATGGAAGAACAAATATTAAAACTTTCAGATAATAAAGCCTCTTCAGAATCAAGTTTTGTAATAAAAATATCAATAATCTCTGTAAATAACTCTATATCATAACTTTCCAGAGATAATTTAAGCTTTTCCCTTTTTTCTAAAAGATCATCATGGGATACTTTTATATCACTTTCTTGTATATTTTTATATACAATAATTCGGTCTTCAGAATTACAGTAACTAAGGGCAGCTCTCGCTTCTTTATAGGATGTGGAAATATCTTGAATATTGTAGCAAATACTGCCGATACCACTATCTATTCCTATATTGAAATACTTTTCTGCCAGAACATTACAGTTTTTTAGAATAGTCCCTAGCTCATCCTCACTCTTTAGAACGAGCGCCTGCTCTTGTCCTGCCCCAACTATTGTAACAAAATTTTCAGCATCCATTGGTAAAATATATATATTTACAGATCTCTCCATTACCTCTTTGATAACCTGAATGGTGGAAATCATACTTTTATTTTTATCATCTTCAGACATTTTTGCATTGTTATAGGTAATCCTGCTGTATATAACAGAATATTCTAAACCTTCCAGGTCAACACCGGCAATTTTTTTGGCAGATAAAACATCCTCCTTGGCTATAAACACATTATTTAAGAGTTTTATGTAAAATATTTCCTTAAAGATCTTGGTTGCTGAATTGAGTTTATCACCATTATTAGATCCCGTTTTTATTATTCCAGATAAAGCCTTATTCACTGAATCAATTAGAATATCAGGTGTCAATTCGAGTTTTACAAGATAATCCACGGTGTTAAATCTCATGGCCTGTCTTGCTATATTAAAATCTTCATAGCTGGATAAGACAATGAATTTAATAGATTGATCTTCCATACTCTGACATCTTTCAATCAGCTGAAGACCTGTAAAAACTGGCATTTTTATATCTGTAATGACAATATCAGGTTTAACATTCTCAATGAGTTTTAATGCCTGTTCTCCATTTGAAGCACTGCCAACTATATCTATGTTGTATTTGTCCCAATCAATCATGGATTTAATCCCTGCAATAATTAAAGGTTCGTCATCTACTACTATCAGCTTGTACATTCGTCAAAACCTCCCTACCTGGAATTAAAATATTAACAATAGTATATTCATTAAGACGGCTCTCTATGGTTAAGCCGTATTCCTCTCCAAAAAATGATTTCAACCTCAGATTAACATTGCTAACCCCAACATGATTAAAGGATTTTTCAGAACCTTTATGATCATCAAAGATACTAGCTAGTGTGTGCTCTGGAATTCCCATCCCATTATCTTTAATAGAAATAACCAGATTATCATCACTATTCTTATGAATATGGATATTTATCTCTCCTTGAACTTGTTTAGGTTCAATACCATGGGTTATGGCATTCTCAACAATAGGCTGTAGACTGAATTTTACAATCTTGCATTTTTTAAGATCTTCAGATTCAAAAACTATTGATGTCTTAACAATACTTCCAAATCGTATACTTTGGATATTCAGATACTGTTCGAGCAAAAATATTTCTTCTTCTAATGAGATTATTTGATTTGTACCCTTTGAAATATATTTCAACAAAGTAGCGAGAGAGTTTACCATTTCCGGAATACCTGTCGTCTTTTGAGCAATAGCCATCCATTTTATGGAGTTTAATGTGTTATAGAGGAAATGAGGATTTATCTGATTTTGCAAGACCCGGAACTCTAGATTCTTTTTTATCTCTTCATCTTGAATTCGCTTATTAATAAGCTGCTCTATTCTGCTAATCATTTGATTAACACCTTTGCCAATAATACCTATTTCATTCTCATACTCTATCGATTTATCTATGGTGAAATTCCCTTCTGAGATCTTCTCTATTCTATTTCCTATATGGAGGATAGGAATGTTAATTGTTTTATCAATAAGAAATACAATGGAAAAGATTAGAAAAGCTATCAGGAAAAACACAAAAAAAAGGAACCGTAGGAAAATATAACCTTCCCAGTCCCATTTCATACTAGGTACTGTCCTTGCAATAAAAAAGCCATCAGTCAAACCTTGATATATGACAAGAAGTCTTTGCTGGTCATTAATATTTATTTTTGTAGTTGGAATCGTATTATCTTCAGTGCTTATTAGAATATTTGAAATTTCTTTATGTTTTACAGTGGAACTAAGAGAAAGTCCTTCCCTATTTAAATGATAGACTTTATCTCCAACACCAATAAAAAAGGTTTCATCATCCGAAAAGTCTTCTCTATCAAAATACTGAGTAAAGATATTACTGTTAACAGTAATAAAAATATCTCCCAGATATTTTGATTTATTAGTATCAGAGGTAAAAGCCCTGTGCCTTACATAGACTAATCCACCATCTGAATATTTAAAAGGTTCTTCTACCAGTCTATTATTGACACCACTCAAGTATTGTTGAGCTCTTAAACCATCACTATAATCGCCATTTACGTATCCACTCTGGATATAATAGCCCGAAGCATTACCTACCAGAACTTTATTTATATACTGATGAAGACCACTGGTATATATAGAATTCCTTATAAAATTATAGGCATTCATAGATTTATGTTTTAAGTTCTCTTCCGGTTCCATTGGTGTACGTAAAAGAGAATTTATTTCTGAATTAATAGAAAACCAGACAATCATATTGTCTACCAGTTTTAATTTCATATCCACGTTATCAACAATGATTTTAAGTTTACTGTATACGGTTTCTTTAATATTATTTTCTCTAAGATCCTTGAAGGTAAAAAAACTGATAAACACCGCAAATACAAGAGTAATTAGAGTAATGGTTATGCTGTAAAATAATAAATTTGAACGTAATTTATTAAACATGGTTCAATATTTTATTACATAAAAAAGCAATTGGCCAGAAATATAATATCGACACTGATCTCCCAAAACTAAGTTACCCCAGTTTTTTAGAGTCTTCATTTACATTGATTTCTTCAGTACTTATTATATCTATACTTAGCTATAATAAGAGGTTACCCTTTCCAGAGCAAAAACATTTCTCTTTATGAGGAGGTCAGAACTATGGCAATAGATACCCAAAAATTATATCAATTGAGAATTAATAAAGCCATCGATTATATCAATACCCACTTAGACAGCAAACTCAGTATTGAGCAAATCAGTAATGAAGTTTGTTTCTCCTCTTATCATTTTCACAGAATATTTACCGCCTTTGTAGGAGAATCTCTCTATGCTTATATCAATCGCCTACGAGTAGAAAAAGCAGCAGCCCTCTTATTAACTTCAACAAATAATGTAACAGACATTGCCTATATAGTAGGCTTCAGTGATTCTTCCGTTTTTGCACGAGCCTTTAAAAAACGCTTCGGGTGCTCCGCCTCTTCATGGATTCAAAAGAAAAATAGCAAGAATCATCAAGTCAACAAAACGACCATCCCCTACAATAAAATAAGAGCAGAAGAGGTAAAGGTCTCGAGAATATCAGAAAGACGACTTGTGTATATACGCAATATAGGCCCCTTTAGTGGAAGCCCAAAAGTCTTTATGGATCTTCATCTTAAGCTATTGGCAGAGTTGAATAATAATTCCATTGATTGGGAGGAAGATAAAGGTTTTTTTGCCCTATATCATGATTCCTACGGGATTACAGAAGATAACAAACAGAGGATTTCTTATGGTGTTATTTCTCAAGACAAAATCACTGATGACGCTTCTCTGGGAGCCTTAAAGATTTGGGAGAATGATTATCTTATAGCCCGCTATACCCTGAGTAATGAGGAATATGGAAAAGCTTGGATATCCTTGTTCCGAGAGACCCTCCCCTCTATGGGAATGGAACCTGTTGATGGTTTATGTTTTGAAAATTACTACAAAGATTGTTATGACAAGGATTTAATAAAATCTATAGTGAGAATCGCTGTCCCTGTAAAGAAAATGAAATAGGAGAAAAACTATATGCTTCAATTTACAAATATTACAAAGGAAAACCTTGATACAGAGCATATCTGTTGTGCATTTTCTGATAAAAAATGCACAGATAGTTATCAATTGAAAAAAGAATGGCTAAAAGAACAATTGTCCAATGGTTATGTATTCTATCGACTAAATGAACGGGCAAAGGTCTTTATCGAATATGGTCCAGCAGAAAAAGCATGGCTACCCATTATAGCTAATAACTACCTGAATATTAACTGTTTCTGGGTATCAGGAAAATATAAAGGCAAGGGGTTGGGAAAGAAACTCTTAAATCAGGTTGAGAACGCTGTAGGAGAGCAAAAGAAAGATGGGATTGTAACGGTTGCCGGAAAAAAGAAATTTCACTTTATGAGCGATGGTAAATGGTTTCAAAAGCAAGGTTTCTCAATTGTGGATGAAACGAAGTCAGGCTTCCTGCTTCTTGAAAAAAAGATTACAACATCAGCATCAATCCCAGTTTTTGCTCCTGAGGCTACTGAGGGAACCTGTCCAGAACAGGAAGGTCTTGTTATTTACTACTCTAACCGATGTCCTTATTCCGAATATCATATTCGAACATCCTTCGTTGAAACGGCAAAAAAGCGAGGGATACCTTTTACTATTCATAAGCTGGAAACCTTGGAACAGGCCCAAAAGGCGCCTAGTCCGGCGACTATCTTCAGCCTGTTTTATAATGGTAAATTTGTGACAACAGATTTAAGTGTTTGTATGGATAGCCGTTTCGATAAGCTATGGAATTCGTTAACGTAAATTTGTTCCCACATCAAACTTTAGACCTTCTACAACTAGATAATCTCCACTGATTGAAACAGAATACCCAAATCCAGCATCAAAAAACTTTGAAGCCAACTGTTTGTTCCTATCCTGTGATAGTACCACTTTTGGGAACGCTACCAGTGTTTGAGCCATTATCATCATAACTCGGAGTACACAAAAAATTGTTTTTAATTGCAAATGAGATATATTACATCTTGTAAACATGATGAATGAACATTTAAAGATATGGACAAAAGATTATCATAAAAAACAGCGATTTGAAGCTTGGTCTGAAGCTCTCAACAACTCTCATATGGGATGGTCTCTAGATAAAAGAGACGATACAGTCTATGGGTATATTAAAATGCATAGTATGGGACGTTTCAAATTGAGTAATTGCAGTTGTTACTCCCCCTGCAGTGGAAGTAGAGCTGGAACTCAGATAGCCAGAGAAAATACCTCTTACTATGCTATTCTCACAGTACAGAACGGTTATGAAGTCATAAAAAGACGTGGAAAAGAACAGAAAATTTCAAACAATGACATTTATTTATGGGATACAAATGAAACGCTATCCTTCCGCTCATATTCAGCTATTGAGAAAAACACTTTATTTGTTGAAAAAGATTTTCTCGAGAAACTATTCCCTCAAGTGACTCAGATGATAGGTAAAGTATTTGATGGGAAACAGGGTCTTGGCCCATTTATTCACTCAAATCTGATGACTTTAAGTAGCCGTTTTGATACACTTGATCCACATTCGACATCTATTATAACAGATTCGACATTGGAACTCCTGAGTACATGGATGTTACGTCTAAATCCAGTTACAACTACAGGACATAGAACAAAGTTATTTAATCAGATATCAAAACACATAAAAAAGAACCTGAACGACCCTGATTTATGTCCGGGAAAAATTGCAAAGGACTTTGGTATCAGCCTTCGGTCACTTCATCAACTATTTTCCTCAACAGAAACCTCAGTATCTCAGATGATTAGGCAACAAAGATTGGAACAATGTCGTCATGAAATTGTTAGAAATAAGAATCCAAAACGGACGATTACCGAGATTGCATTACAATGGGGTTTTAATGACTCTTCCCATTTCTCAAAATGCTTTAAGGAAATGTATAATGTTTCTCCCCGACAATATTTATCTTCACGACAATAGCAGATATCACACAAAAAACAGTAGGAAATATGATGATCTATAAAAAGCCATCCATTTGTGGATGACTTTTTGTTTTCCCTAATATGAGTTTGCCTAAACAAATAAAATTTTATTACTTATATAAGTAGATTGATGCAAAAGCCTTATTCAACTTAGTACCTAAAGCACCAATAACTAAAGATTTGTCATTCAGAGCAGGTATAGAAAAATACTCGTCCATAGCCCCACTAGGGTCGGTAAGTTTACTTACAGCATTCCAATTATTACTTTCTGTCCTGGAGAACATGTAAACAGCACCTTGAAAGGTATTTTCACCAATAGTTACTTTTTGAGCCCCTACCAATATGGTATCTCCACTAATGGCCACTGTTCCGAACTCGTCACCAGCTCTTCCATCTGAAGCGATTAGGTTTTTGATATTTCCCCAACTGTTTCCACTCATTCTTTGATACACATAAGCGCCTCCTTGAGCACTGTTGTTCATAATTTTTAAGTTTGTGTCTCCTATTACAAGGTAGTCTCCATCCAAGGCAACACTGATACCGAAGTTCTTATTATAATTCAGGTCTGGAGCAGAAAGTTCCGTTCTATTCCCCCAAGAATTGTCTCCCGCTCTTTTATACACATAAACAACCCCACGGTAATTTTTACTGTAGGCGCCAATTGCAATTGTATCTGCATCTAGAGAAATAGCTTTTCCAAATTGTATTCTTAATTCTGTAGAGGAGCCAATAATGGTTTCACTTGGATTACTCCATCCATTATCACCTTTCTTATACACATAAACAGCCTCCGCCCAACCAGTACCAATAGCAGCAGAATCTCCATCTATAGAAACACAATAACCAAATTCATCTTCTTTGGCTCCATCAGAAGCTTTAAGGACCTTTTCATTTCCCCAGTTATTAACTCCCGTCCTTTCATAGATGTAAGCAGCTCCTTTGGTATCATCCAGATCAAATCGAGCACCTACAAGAATATAGTCTCCACTGATTGAAACGGAATATCCAAACTCAGAATCCGATTTCTTACCATCCAACCTATGTCCTGAATCCCAACTGTTTGGTCCTGTTCTGTGATAGACGTAGACAGCTCCCTTTTCCTTATATTGTGGAACGCCGAATACCGCATAATCTCCATCAATATCAACAGAGAATGCGAAATCATCTCCTCCACTCACACCAGAAACATTAACTTCATGAGCACCAACCCAATAAGCAAAAAGCGTTTTATCACTACCGGGCATCTTTAATGTATCTCCGGGACGAAAGAATTCACCTGAGCCGTCTGGGGCTGTATTCCATCCAACAAAAAAAGGATAGGATGTCTTTACAAGATTTCCCTCATTACCCGCAACGGTCACACTGTCACCTTCACGAAAAGTACCACTTTGAGGAACACTTCCAGTGTTTGAGCCATTGTCATCATAGCTAAGTGTATAAGTTTTAGTTACATCACTACTACTGGGGTTCGAGCAGCCTGTAAAAATAAAGATAGCTCCTATAAATAACAGTAGTGTTTTTTTATAATTCATATTTTTATCCTCCTAATACTTTAGTAACTTTTCAGTTACACATATCTACATACAGTTCAGTGTAGAATTGAGACACAAGGAGTTTCTTGCAATTCTGTGCATAAATACTTGTTTTTAAGTGCAGTAAATGAATATAAGGGTATTGAATTTACTAACCTTCTAAAGAAAAAGGATGGGAAGGCGAATTCTCATTCCATTGATACTGTCCCCGACCTACTTTTCTTAACTTTTGATCAAGAACTAAAGCTTTTAAAACTCTTTGTAGCTGACGTCTACTACAGTGAAGTTGAAACTGAGCCGCCTGAAGATTATCAAGGATCAGATCCTCACATTCACTTAATATATAATGAATTAATCGATCTTCCAGTTTTTGATGAGTGAAGATAGATTGGGATAATTCATAAAACTTGCGAGACTGAACCTGAACCAGATATCTTAGGAAAACGACATCCTCCATGAGAGCCTCTTTGTACTGAAAGGATAAAGAGACACAGGCTACATCACTGAGCGCTTCTACCCAGAGAATGGTCTGTGCTCCAGTGATAAGTTCTAGCTCTCCTAATAAAGTAAATTGATCTGAATGACACACAGCATATTCACTTGAATCTTCTCGTATGCCAAATAGTTTTATACTTCCTGAATGAATAAAGAGCAAATTCTCCAGATTTTCTACAGGATTAACAATATACTCCCCTTTGGAGAAATGACAGTAATTCAAAGGATACTGTTTATCATATAGGTGTTTGAGAACATTATGTTGTTCCATAATATCTTCTATAGCACCAGAATCCCTAATCAGTTTCATGAGTCTTCCTTTTTCTCCTTTTTGTGACACATGTCACTTATTCAAATATACTTTTCGCCTATAGTCCAGGAGAGGTTAATTATGGAAACAAATGAATTATTTGAAAAGACACCTGTTCCAAAGGCTTTCTTCACCCTAGCCCTGCCCTTAGTAATGAGCATGGTCATAACGCTTATATATAATGTGGCTGATACCTTCTTTATTGCCCAAACTAATAACACAGCCCTTGTAGCCGGAGTATCCATTGGAGCGCCCCTATTCACTTTTATGATAGCCGTTGGAGATATTTTTGGTTTAGGAGGAGCTTCCCTTATATCGAGATTATTTGGGGAAAAGAAGGATGAAGAAGGTAAAAGGGTTAGTGTCTTTTGTTTCTATAGTTCCCTTATATTTGGCATCATAGTGGCAATCTTTTTGCTTATATTCCAAACCCCTATTTTACATCTACTTGGGGCAGATGGAACGACAATGGTCCATGCTGCAGCTTACTATCACTATATTGCCCTGGGAGCCCCACTCATCATTTTAAGTTTCACCCCCAGTAATATTGTCAGATCCGAAGGTTTTTCTTCTGCCAGTATGAAGGGAAGCATTTTAGGGACCGTAATAAATATTATCCTAGATCCTATCTTTATCTTTCTTATGGAATGGGGAGCTGCTGGAGCAGCCATAGCGACAATCATTGGATATGGTGTTACTAACATTTACTTCCTATGGTTTGTACTAAAGAAAAGCAAAAAACTTTCTATTAACCCAACTTACTTTAAAATTCCATCCTTCCATATCACACAAGTACTGCTTATTGGAATCCCTGCGTCTATTACGAACTTCATGCAAGGCTTTTCCCTTGCTTTAACGAATCATTACCTACGTCCTTATGGTACAGACAAGATAGCCGCCATGGGAATTGTCATGAAATCTGTCCTGATCATTACCCTCATTCTTTTAGGGTTCTCCTTTGGCGCCCAACCACTAATGGGCTATAACTATGGTTCAAGGAATAAGAAGCGCCTGAAATCAATTGTCAAATTCACCTTCACCTTTGTAGGTGGTTTAGCGTTTCTTCTCAGTATATTATTCTATGGATTGGCCCCCCAATTGATGACGTTCTTTATTGATAATTCCAGTGTTATCGCTAATGGGACACTAATGTTCCGCTATCAAGTGATAACCATGACCTTTATGGCAATGATTTTGGTCTCAACAGTGCTCTTCCAGGCTGTCGGGAAAGCCGCCCAAGCTTTTATATTGTCAGCAGGAAGACAAGGAATCGTCTTTGCCGTTTTCATGCTTCTGTTATCACGAGCAGCTGGTTACCAGGGAGTCATTTTGAGCCAGGCCGCCTCAGATATTTTCATGGCTATCGTTTCTTTACTTTTATTATTAATGTTCATGAAAAAAATGAAATAGGATTAAATGAATACTATGAAAGCGCAGGAATCCCTGCGCTTTTACTTCATGATCAATTGTTAAATTCAATGTATCTACCAACCTGGGTAGAGAGATATCGCATAGGTACCATCCTTTCCTGATTTTTCACTTATAACAAGATAATAAGTCCCCCCACTTGATAGAGGCTGATAACCAACTGCCTCGCTAGAATTTGCACCTTTTTTATCTATTTCACCGTCTATGGAAGTTTCCAATTTAGCATCACTATAGAGAGTGAAGGCCACATCTATCTCTCCAGTCATTGGTGTCACTGTTGTAACCACGAAATCTTTATCTTTTGGAAGAGTAAATTTGTAGTAATTTTTACCGTTTGCAATAATTGAAAGATCCTTATACTCACGATCATACGTTATCTCAGCAAAACTATAAACTTGGACTATCACCACTGGTGGGTTGAGAACATGCTGAAAGAAGAAGAACAACGATAATAAACAATACTCCCATGTATTTCTTCATAAATAACTCCTTTAATACATTCAAAAATATTGACGTCGATAGTCTTCAGATAACTGACTTAACAGTCATTTATTGACTATACAGTCAGATACTATATACCAGGTTATTATTTTTTCCAAAGCAATAATGATTATTTATCAAATTATTTTATCTGCAGAGGTTTATCTAAGTTATGATTCTGTTATTTTAAATAGATAGAGTATAAGGAAGAACTGAAAAGGAAATAGAACCTTGTCTATAGAATTATCTTAAAAGAAAAAAAGAGGAGGTCAGTCCAGCGTTGTATTGATACATGGTAATGAGCTTGGTCATAACTCTCATCTCAGTTAAGCCTTTCTTCAGGGACTATCCATGCATTTACTAAAAAAATAAGAAAATATAAGAAGACAGCCAGGCCTTGTCCCTCTCTACTCTTAGTAAAAAGAGGAGTCTGTACTGCTTTATCATTTTGAAAGGCCCTTTCGAGATTTTTGAAAGGTCCATTCGAAACTTTTGAAAGGCCCTTTCGAGATTCTTGAAAAGCCCAGTAAAAACAAAAGGGCCTCTCCATTGTTTAAACGAATAAATAAAAGATGGACACAAGAGAGCAATTCAGAACAAGATAAACTATCAATAATAATTCATTATATTAACGCAAAGGAGACAGGCTTTGGACTGGATCAAAAATATAAATCGAGCCCTGGATTATGTGGAAGAACACATACTGGAAGACTTTGACTATGAATTAATTGCCAAACAGGCCCATTCATCCAAATTTCACTTCCTTAGAGTATTTACCATGCTCACAGAGAAGACCTTAGGAGAATACATTAGGGAAAGACGTCTATCCCTAGCGGCCCAGGAGATAATGGCTGAGGAAAAAAAGATCATAGACATAGCCCTCAAGTATGGATACGAAAGTGGCAGCGCCTTTACAAAGGCCTTTAAGCGCTTCCATGGCCAAACACCTATACAGGCTCAAACGTCCCAATCCATCCTCAAAGCAACGCCTCCCTTAAAACTTATCATTCAAGTGAAAGGAGAAGAAAGAATGGATTACAGAATAGAAAAGAAAGAGGCCTTCACAGCCATAGGGGTCTCATTAGATGTGACCTCTAAGGATGGGGCAAACCTACGGATAATACCAGAGTTCTGGAAGAAAAAAGAGGACGATGGAACGATAGCTTCTATCACTCCACAGACAACATCCCAGGGATTACTGGGTATTTGTTACGATTTTGATATGCCCCAAGAAAAATTCAAATATCTGATTGGTGTTGAAGGAGAGACTCCCTCAGATAAGATGGATACAGTTCTTGCTATTGAAGCTAAGACATGGGCGATCTTTCCTGGACAAGGTCCCATGCCAGATTCCATCCAAAGTGTATGGAAAAAAATATTCAGTGAGTGGTTCCCTGCCACTAACTATGAACATGATGAAGGCCCGGAAATAGAAGCCTACTACAAGATGGATGAACCGGATGAATACTTTGAAGTATGGATACCAGTTAAATTAAAATCTGGAGATAAGGCTTAAGGAATTTGTTTTTCCTCCTCTGATGTTTTTTCGGAGGAGGAAGGATTGATCAAGTATAGCCTAGATAATTATTGTAAGTTTGTTGTCTTTCAAAGAAAGGAAACCTAATTAGATTCTTTTATAGCAAATTGTTTTAATTCTCCCTATAGAGATAGATTTATATTTAACATGTGAATGGACAACAGGTCCTTTAATTATGCTTAGTATAACTATGGTTATGTATCCCTTTTTCAAATGTGTTACAAT
>NZ_KE384557.1:0-137212 GCF_000426705.1 Spirochaeta cellobiosiphila DSM 17781 | reverse complement strand
GCCAAGTTGCGGATGTATCCCTTTTTCAAATGTGTTACAATAGGGGGGCGCTAAGCCCTTCTCTTGTATAGAGTTGTGATGGATTGTTATTAATAAAGTAGCAATTGGCGGTTATTATCATCTCTCTTTTTTCCTTTTTTACGGCAATAATAAGACACAATATTCTCGAATTGCTTATCCGTGACATATAGAATGTCCACCTGTCCATGCTGGGGAAGAGCTTCTTTAACCCTCTTCTCATACTTTGGAATCATTTCCTTTCCAGATAATGACTTATAATACACCGAATACTGAGCCATTGTAAATCCCTGTTTCTTCAAGAACACTCTAAATCTATTAGCTTCACTTCGTTCAAAGTCCGTCATTACTGGTAAATCAAATAACACCATCATCCACATCATCTTGTACCCACTGAGGTAATAATCTCCCGTGTCCATTCAGACACCTCCACAGGCATATCTGCCAAGTTTAAGCTTTTTGATTTGGATTTTAAGGAAGTGACCATATCCCAGGCTATATTTTGAAATACCTTTCCTAAGGGAACTTTTTCTTCTTTATACAAAGTATCTATTGTTAAGGATTTGGATAGAATCGCTTTTATCTCTGGTGTTAAGTTACCTTCTAATTGATAGACAAGAGCGTCAATCATAGGTCGATAGGGTTCCATTAAGTCATCAGCCAGACAGAAAGGATTGCGATTAGGAGAATGAAGTAAACCGATGGCGGGATTCAAACCAGCACTATAGAGACCTCTGATAACAGCAGAACGTAGGACAGTATAACCATAATTAAGAAGGACGTTCTTACCACTACCCTTTTGTTGACGACGGAATGCTTCTCCATAGAGAGACTGCCAATATAGTCGTGCTCCTTGAGCCTCTTTGTTATCTGGATCACCAGAATGAACATCTGATGATAATTTATGCAAACGGGCAACATTCTTCTTCTGATAAGAATCGAGAACAATAGCCTGATGCCTTAACTT
The DNA here is from genome assembly GCF_000426705.1 of Spirochaeta cellobiosiphila DSM 17781. Classification (NCBI taxonomy): domain Bacteria; kingdom Pseudomonadati; phylum Spirochaetota; class Spirochaetia; order Spirochaetales; family Spirochaetaceae; genus Spirochaeta; species Spirochaeta cellobiosiphila. The sequence goes on along the minus strand of NZ_KE384557.1, from coordinate 136,227 downwards.
GGCTGCCACAATTTGCTTCCAGTAATTCTTACGCATAGGTTCTGTCATGTTAATCTGATCCTGTAAACGATCCCCTTCTTGATTATGAGAAGCTAAAGGTTGGAGGATAGCATTAGGCACATAGTGACTATCACAAAGGATAACGACAATATGCCGATTAGCCAGATCAGACAGGAGGGGGGAGCTAAGAGTGACTGAGGGTGAGGTAATTAATAATGTCTGGAACTGATCCAGATCTACCTGCCCCACAATCGTACCTTGCCTTTTGATTTCTAAAAAGCCTAGGGATTTATGCAAAAATGATCCCCGGGCTGCAACTTCTAGTACCTGAGGTATCATGGTATAGAAGATCGACAAAGTCTTTACATAACTGGAGTTATTTTTACTTTTTCTACTTTTCCCTGTTTAAATATAAAAGTTAAAGTCTTAAAAACTTGTCCAGAAGCATCAGGATATTCAGCTTTTATCCTTTTTGAACTAGTACACTCTATCCAATTTTTATTATCCTCACTCGCCCATACACTTCTAATATCGAGGCAATTTGTTGTAGTAGAATACCCCGCAATTCGATAATACCAGACATCCTGTTCATGACTGACTTTGATCACATCATTCTTATAGAGCCGCATTAGTCTCTTAGCTGCGGGATGAGGTTTAGTGTAGTGATATCCTTTTTGATTAGCATCATAGCGAGAGACAAAGACTCCTTTATAACTAACAGCCCCCCCTTTCTTCTTCGAAGGGACTTCCCAAATATCAACATACACATAGTCATTCACCTGATATCCCTTTTGAGGCATGGAAGCGATTGGTGTTATCTCTTGAGATTTTGGTATATAGCGTACACGCTTAATGCCTGAATCCTGAACAAATTTCTTAAGATCATTCTTGCTTAAGTCCCCGTCTTTTGAACAATAGGAGGCTAGTTTTTTACGCATGTGAGGATCACATATACCTTGAAGTTTGCCATCCCAGGTCATTTCTGCCAGATCCTTATATTTAATGTGATCCTCATCTACGGGAACTGTTGTTACCCATACTTCCTTTCTTAGGTATACGTCTGTCACCCCTTCTTGTATCAGTTGGGCTTTGAACTTCTTGAAACTCATCTCTTTTATACGGGATTCATATTCTGAACGTAACTTATGACCAGAAATAAGCCTGATATGATCTTCTTTTAAGAGGGATACAGCTAGAGGGAGATTCAATGTGACTTTACCATAGGCTGTCTCCTGGAAGAGTTTACCCTCAACACCATGATCAGGTTTTATAGAGGGAATCATCCTATCAATGCGGGCTTCCAATTGTTGTCTTAACTCTGGATTAGAGGGCACTGTAATAGATCCTAATAAGTTATTCCTATTGAGATCAGCCATCTTCTTAATAAGACTTCTATCCACATGAGCAATGACAGCGGCATCAACAGCATGATGCCGATGGTCGGCTCTTGATTTGAGTTTGGACTTGCTTAATATGGTATTTAATCCCCATTTTGCCCTTAATAAGGCAGTGGCTTTCCCTGTAGAGGACCAAACGTCAGGACATATAGATCGTAGATATTGGATGGCTACTCGTGCTATATAGGCGTTATCCGTTAATTGACTCGCATAGAATCCCTCTCCCCCTTCTTCTAAGTAACGCTCCATAGCATCTTGTCTGAATCTTCTAGCCTTTGCCTTTGGGTAATGACCTGTGATTCTCAAGATATCGCTATAGCTATACCCCTCTGGATCATGGGAGAAAGCTTCATAGGGAGTACTGTTTCTTTTGATCTGATTACAGGTTCTATGAGCCACAACTTTATTCATCATGGAGTCATCAAGGGTTCGGGAATAGGGTAAGATATGTTCGATTTCGATATTGGGAGTGAAGATCTCAGAAGCTCCGATCACCTTACCACAGTAAGGACATTTAGAGCCTAAGCCGTCACCAGCTATCATTTGTTCCTTATAGAGCTTGTACTTTCTAATATCTGATCTAGAAGCTTGCCTAATTCCATAGTTAGGATTCTCAACAATCTCCTTAGTAATGGCTTCGTTTTCCTTCTCATTATTAGCTTGAAGACGTCTATATTCTTCCACCTTTTGTCGAGAGTTTTTTAAGTCACGTGATAGCTCTACTACAATCTGAGTTGGCTTTCCTTGTTTGCGTATTAGGTCATTAACCACAGCACGAAGCTGATTTAAGGCTACATGAACAGTGGGATTACCGATTTTGCCATAATACTTCTCTGGATTACCTTTATCTTCTTCCTTTTTACTACCACCGATACAGGAAGTTGTTAAGACTTCTCCATAATAAGGAAGAGTATCTAGGCCCCCTTTTATATCTCTGACAGAATGGTGATAACCAAGGACAACAACCGCTTTGTCATAAGGAATATGTTGTTCTGCTATTACAGAGCATAATTCCTGCTGGATCTCTTTACATAAGGAAGTGGTTCCCTCTGGATAGTGATGCCCCAGGATCTCATCAATATTAGCTTCTGGGACACCGATTTTGAGGAGATCTTCTGTTAACTTTACTTCCTCTTCATCCGTATAAAGGCTAAGGATTCTTTCTACATATGCATCTTTTTCTACAAGAGATAAGCTATCCCATAAAGGACCGAAGTTAGTAGATTTTCTAAGGAAGACTTCTAATTCATTGCCCTTCATTCCCGTTTTTTTAGCTATATCAAAATTAAACTTTCCTTCTATATTGGGAAAAAACAAAGTATGAAGCTTTTTAAAAGTGACAGATTTCTGATTACTAAGGATATGGTATAAGGAATTTTTTTGATCATTAGCCAAGGGAATAGAAGAGCCATCAGAATTAAGGAAACGAAGATTCTCTATATCTTGCCAGATGCGGAATTGCTGACTTGAGGGAAGAGCTTTATAAGCCCGTAGCTTATCACTCATGTATTCACAAACACCACGTGGTTGAGGCTTCAAAGGACGTTGGAAGAAGATGATTCGATTAATATAATCCCAGTTAACATTTGCGTAATAGGGTTCTTGTACTTCACGAATGAGATCAAATTCCTTTTCATACATGTCCCGCTGGGGATAGAAACCTGATTCAGGACGAAAACGAATAGGCTGACGTCTTTTATGCCTATCATAGAGGAACTCTCCCAAAGTCCTCTTCCCTGAATCCTCAATGGCCTTGCTTAAGGCATCCATCATTTTGTAGTTCACACTATCAGGATCTTTCTGTTGTTCTAGTCGATTGCTTTTAAATCCTCTTCTTAGAACTAAGGAAAACAGAACACGACCTAACTCCCACCTAGCTAACTTTCGATCCAAGGCTTCTGCTCTTAATCGAAGAGGATCCTTACGAGCTAGATTCTTACGGTCAAATTGATTTTGTGGTAATAACTCATTATCAATCAATACTTGAACCAGCTTTGATTTCTGTGAAAGTTTTCTATCCCGTCTCCTTCTCATAGAACGAGCCACTCTTCTCTGTACGGCTTTAGACTCTCCTACTTTGTTAGGAGCAGCACTTTCCCGTCCATCTGGAAAGATTCGTACACCAGCATCTTTTAATTGAAAAGGATGGTCTTCTTCCATATCGAATAGAGCCCATCCTAAGGAATTGGTTCCTAGATCGATTCCTAATCTTGCCTTGCCCATATTTTTACACCCCTTTGTATTTTAAATAATATTGACATAAGAACTTTCCAGCCTTATCATGTTCATAACACATTTGAAAACGGGATACTGCCCTTAGGGGTTGCCCTTTATGGGTTTCCGTTAACAAGGTCTTTAAGGACCACAAAATGGAGGACGCTACGGCTAGCCTCCTTTTTTTTATTCTAATCCCTGGACCAAATGCTGTCCGGTACATTCTTTACCCCTCCCCCCAATACGTATCATCTTTAAAAGCCTCTAAGATAGCCTTATTAATAACCCTGTACCCATAGGACACGGCGTGGGAAGGAATCCCGACAATAGCGGCGATCTCCTGGAACTGGGGAACAGGCTTTAGTTGGTGAATCACATTCAGGGCCTGCTTACGTTTTTGCTTCCTCTGGGCGATCTCCCGGGAGCTGCCTGATTCCACATTAAGCTTCAGTCCTCCCACTCGATACTGCTCCTTGACCAGATGATAATAATGGATGCCTAAGGAATTAAACCTTCTATCCACCTCCTGATTAATCCTTAGGTGTATGGCTTCTTTTATTATCCCCACCTGGGATTCTAACAGGAGGGGATCTATCCCCGTGTAAGGACATAGGGATTCAATAAAGGCAGGGGACAGATGATAGGAATGATAGAGGATAAAAATATGTAAGTACTGGGGATAAGTTTTCCTTTTCGACGACCATTTCTTGAGAAAAAAAGCGATTCGTTCAAAGAACTGGACCTCTTCCTGACTCTTTCCCTTAGCCCAGAACTGGCTAATATTCTTTTTAACCACATCCATGAGCTGAGCTTCTTCTCGCTTTTCCTTAGTATATCTATGGAAAATATGAAGAGTAGCTAGCTTAATCAAATTCCCTATGATAGGCCCTATATCATTGAGAGACCTTGGAGGGATCGTCTGGGACTCTTTATACTTTTTCATTCTTCTGACAAACTCGAGATAGATATCACTACATAAGTCATCTGGTATTCGGGGATTTTTTAGATACTGGTCATACAGTTTTAAGGCTTCTTTTTCAATAAATTTTGTATTTAATGTCATATGGCCATAAGTCTAGCATGGGCTTGAATTGCTTGGCCAATAATTTTTACATAGTGTATATTGTTACTACTATGAGATACACCATTGGAGAATTTGCTCAACTATTGGGCGTGACCACTGACACTATAAGGTACTATGAACGTCAGGGGATTATTACACCTCAAAAGGATATACATAATAATTATCGTTATTTCAATGATTTAGATTGTCGTAATGTACTTATGAGCCGGTGGTTCAGAAGTTTTGATTTTACCCTTAAGCAAGCCAGCCAATTAACGACAAATGCTTCACTTGATGACATACAGGCTTCCATTGAGAACCAATCAGATCATGTACAAAAAGTAATCGACCGTAACAAACGCTTATTACGTCGATTGGAAGAAGTGTCCAGGGACATTCATGACTTAAAAGAGGGGTCTACCTTATTTACAAGATCCCAAAGTCCAGGAATCTATCGTATTGTCCAAACCTCACAGAATACACTCATCCATCAGGATCACATTCAAAAGACTGTGAGTCAGTGGATGGAATTACTTCCCTTCTCCTTTTACAGTCTCAAAATCCCTAGTGAAGAACTTAACAGGCCAGAGCCTTCAATGAACCACAATTGGGGATTAGCCTTAACAGAATCAGACTTTGAATATTTTGGTTTGCAGCTAACGAATGATATGGAATATATTCCTCCCTTCTCCTGTGTGAACATGCTCATTGAAACCAATAATGAGGTGCCCCTCAATTCTCATTTATTGGTCCCACTTAAGGAATACCTTAAGAACCAGGACCTATCTCTAAAGGGGGATTTGATTGGAAAGATGCTAATGTCAGATAGAAGACCTTCAGGACAATATCATACTCATATCAAGATCAGTGTTCCCGTTGATTTAAGATAATTCGATTTTTTTTTATCAATACTTGACCTTAGGCTTACACCAAGGTGTAATCTGCAGGTCTAAGTTTACTTCTGGAGGATTAATATGAAGTTTTTAGGACTTTTCAAGAAAACGGCTATTTTAGTATTGGCTCTTTTATCCATTAGCCTTTTATTGAACAGTTGTGGAAAGAAAAATGCCGTCCAATTCGAACCTGGTACCTATCAGGCACAGGGTGAGGGACGAGAAGGTAAAGTTGATTTTGATGTCACTTTTTCCAATGACAAGATAACTGATATCAATGTGGTTTCACAAAGTGAGACAAAAGTCATTGGCCAAAAAGCATTGGAAACAATGAAAAAACGTATTCTAAAAGCCCAATCGGTGGATGTTGATACCGTATCCGGGGCTACCATGTCTAGTCAGGCTATGCTGGAAGCAGTGAGTTCGGCAATCAAACAAGCAGGTGCTAATCCTGATGATATGGTTGTTGGCGTGGATAAGGGAGAAACAAAAAACATCAATTACAGTGCGGATATCATTGTTATTGGTGCAGGAGCTTCCGGAAGTTCTGCGGCTATATCTGCTGCTGATCTAGGAGCTAAGGTCATTCTTGTAGAGAAAACCTCCACCATTGGTGGTGCCAGTAACCTTTCCTGGGCTGGTAAATTCTATAATTCCTCAGTCGCTCTTCAAAAAGGTCTTAAAGTAGACGAAGAAGCGACCATTAAGGACTGGATTCAAAACAATCACTGGCGTGTGAATGCAGCAGCCATCCGACAGTATGTAACAAAATCAAAGGACACTTATACCTGGCTTAATAGCAAAGGGTATAAATTAGGATTTGTTAATTTTGCCGGTGAACAGCTTCACCCCCTTCCCCCTTATGATCAAAGAGAAGGACTGCTCAGAGGAATCCTGCATGATACTGTTGAGGCTAAGGGAGGATTGATCCTTACCAACACCACAGCTAAAGAACTTATTACAGATTCGGAAGGCAAAGTGATCGGTGCCGTAGCAACAGACGAAGAAGGTAATCGGATTGAGTTAAAAGCTTCAGCCGTTATTATTGCGACTGGTGGTTATGCAGCTAACAAAGAGATGGTAAAAGAAGCTTTTGGTTTTGAAGGCATAAATGGTGGTCTTGGTCAGAATGTCGGAGAAGGACTTAAAATGGCCTGGGCTGTGGGAGCCAAAGTTCCTGATAACTTTGGGGGACAGATGCTTCATCAGACATTGGCACCAGCCACTAAGGCTCTCAAAAAAGAATTTGAATCCTTTAAAGCCAGCTACCCTGTTATGCTTACTTATCTCCCCAACTTTATGAACGTTGGACCTGATGGGGCCAGATTCCGGGATGAAGGAGCCACCTTAGTGGCAGTAGCCGCCGCCAATACCAGCGCCTTTAACGGCCCTTATCACATGGTTATCGTATCCCAATCCCAGCTCAAAGCATTAGAGTCAAAAGGGATGAGAGGGATTCATGCTCCAAAACTCCCTGGTATGCCACCGGAATTCTATAGCGATTTTCGGGATAAGTATAAATTAGATACTCCATGGACAGATGTTCAAACTGTATTTGACAAAATGGTGGCTAATGGAGATGGATACAAAGGAAATACAATAGAAGAATTAGCTTTTAATGCGGGAATAGATAAAGAAACATTCCTAAATAGTTATTCCAAATATCAAAAGGCCATCAGCGATGGTGTTGATAGGGAATTCGGTAAGGATTCTAGATACCTTGAACCAATGGGTAATGAAGGCCCCTACTATGCTATCGTAGCCCAAATCAATAACTTAGGATCTGTGGGTGGATTACTTGTCAACACAGAATTCAAGGTTCTAAACGACAAGAGAATTCCTATTAAAGGCTTATACGCTGTAGGTTTAGAATCAGAAGGAGTCTTATTCAATGATACTTATGTTGGTAACGGTGTAGGTATAGCTTATTCGTTTACATCAGGGCGACTTGGAGGCGAATACTGTGCTAAGGAAGTCCTTGATTTAGAATAATATTGTACTCCTGTTAATGACCTGTTGATCTCTTTTTTTAAGGTGACAAAATTACTTTACATTTCTATTGATTTAGTCAATATTCGAAATATAGGAGATTTTAGATGATAAAAAGAGTATCAACAGGTTTTATTGTTTTGCTGGTCTTCATGATATTGGGCGGCTGTGTCTCTCGTCCGGCACCACTCCAAAACGATCTTGTGGCAACAGCTGATCCCCAGCTCTATGGAAATGTTGTAGGCCAGATAACCACTATTAGTGAAGATCATAGATTCGGTCATAAGGGTGAATTTTTTGTCAGCAATTTCAGTGATGGCAGGCCTTTTATTTTTGGAGAAGCTAAAAATATGGAGCATGAGCCCAATATAAAAAGGATCTCAAATGAAGAAGGTTATATTAATTTTGCCTATCCCGAAGGTAGCTTTGAGATTAATTCAATAAGCACGACAAATTCCGATTATCCCATAAGGATTAACTTTTATGTGACTCCAGGAGAAATAACTAATCTGGGACATATATTTCTACTATTCAATCCTGAACAAAATAATAAGTACATCATCATTATTGTAGATAATCAGGAACATATAAAAAATTATATATCCACAAACTATCCTGAGCAGGCTAATGTCTTTACAGGAGACTATGAAGTCAAATCCAATAGTGTTTTCCAATTATTAAAGAAGGAAGATCTCAAAAGCTTTGTGGAAAACTATTATGGTAAGCTTCCCCCTGAATTGGCAAATTATTAATTAATTCCTTTCTCTTCATTTACTATCCTCCCCTAGTCTCTATGGGAGGATTAAGGTTTCAAACCTCTAATTAATCATCCCTATTAAGCAGAATAACTTTGTATTGACAGACCAAATAATATTGATTAGTTTTGTTTTAGAGTGTTTAGACCACATGGTCTAATAAGGAGATTTTCTATGAAAAATAAACATATAGACTTGATATTAGGTTCCCTGTTTATGATTTTTACAGCCCTATTTATTATTATAGCTCTCAATAATTCTTCCTTTTTCCATTGGGTGTTTGCTCGTCATCAGAACCAACTCAGTTGGTATATTCGTCCTTTGTTTCTGATTCCCTACTGTTTCTTTGCTTATAAAAAAAGTCTTACAGGAATAGGAGCCACAATCTTTTTACTATTTACCAGTATGTTTTGGTTTCCCGTACCTCAGAATGTATCCCCCATGGTTAGTTCATTCTTACAAATGGAAATGGAGTACCTTCAGGGCAACTGGGACTTAACCCGTTTTCTCTTCACATTGGTCATACCTGTAACTCTCACTGGATTAGCTTATGTCATTTGGAAGCGGGACATATTTGGCGGAATATGTGTATTAATTTTTATGGCCTTTATTAAGATCATCTGGAGTCTTTTAGAAGGCGGAGAATCAGGTCTATCTATCATTATACCTGCCATCATAGGATTGGCCGTTTGTATTGGCTTTTTATATGCAGGCTATGTGTTCCTGCAAAAAAGAAAAGGAGAGGAAAAATGATCACAGATAATAACAAAATTGCCCTTATAACAGGGGCCAATTCAGGTATAGGAAAGGAAGCCACTCTACAGCTAGCGAGGGAAGGTTTTCATGTAGTGATGGTGTGTCGGAACGAAAAGAGAGCCCAAACAGCCATTAAAGATATAAAAAACAGCTATCCAGAAGCATCATTAGATCTTTTCATAGCCGATATGGCAGAATTGAACGCCATAAGAACAATGGTAAATAAATTTAAGACGGCCTATGATCATCTTGATGTTCTTATCAATAATGCCGCCCTATTTGATATAACCCAAAAGCAAAGAAATCTAACTTCAGAAGGATTAGAAACAATATGGGCAACAAACCATCTAGGCCCGGTCTTGCTAACCACCTTACTTTTGGAGAGCTTAATGCAATCAAAAGAGGGAAGGATTCTCAACATAGCATCAAAAGGTTTACTGGCGAAACCATTTCTCAAGGTTGACCTCAAAGATCCGGAATTTGAGAATAGAGCTTTTAATGTAGTCAATGCATACTACCAATCCAAAATAGCTCAAATAATGTATACCTATTGGTTATCTAAGCAATTAAGTACAACCAATATAAGTGTAAACTGTTTTAGAGTTCCCGCTGTTAAGGTTGATATTGACCGTTATCCTGATTTATCTTCTTTTATGAAATGGGTCTACAAACAAAAGGCAAAAGCGGCGGCTTCACCAACAAGTATTGCAAACAATTATGTCTATTGGGCCTCTCATCAATGGGATAACAAGCCCAATGGTAAATATTTTGATGAGAAAAATAATTATGTCAAAGGCAATAAATATATAGAAAAGGAAGAAAACATTCAGGATGTCATGGGGTTAACGAAAAGTTATATACCAGAATGGAAGGATTTTTAATGGCTAGAAAACAAATTGATGATCAAGTACTGATGCAGAAAGCTTTAGAAGAGTTCTCCCTTCAAAGCTACGATGAAGCCTCTTTGAACAGAATAATTGAAAAGGCAGGGATACCCAAAGGTTCTTTCTATTACCGATTTGCGAATAAATATGAACTCTATCTCCACTTAATAAAGGAAGGGAATAATAAAAAATGGGACTTTGTTAAGTCATCTTCTGGTACAACAGTAGCAGATAGGGATCCCGATTTATTTGATATCTTCCTGATTCAAGCGGAAAAGGGTATTGAATTCGCCAAAAGACATCCTGCTTATCACCAATTAGGTAAAAGATTTTCTAAAGAAAAAGGTTCTCCCTTATATAAAAAAGTATTAGAGGATTTAAAAACTTCAGATGAATCGGGATTGAATGATATGATAGAAAACGCTTTCCAGCAAGGCTTGTTTAAAGAGGAGTTCTCCAAAGACTTTCTCATCAAGACAATGTCCTTTCTATTCTATTCTTTTGATGAGATAGTTTTTAAGGATGAAGAATACAATCTTGATAATGCATTAAAATACTTAAAAGATTTTGTTGAGTTCATGAAACATGGACTGGCTAAATGACTAATGACATAACCTACCTTATAGATCTATCACACAGGTATTATTTATTGTCTCGTAAATAATCTTCCATCTAGATTTAGTTGGTTTCCATTGACACTATAATGTTTTGTCTGCTCCAGACTATTTTCTTTCCATTCTTAGGCACTTTTGGTGGCTTTGCATTCAGTAATCATTAATTCTAATGATGATTTTGCTTAATGTCATGACTACCTCGATGACAAGTTTCTTTGACTAGTATTTGCCTTTCTTAAGCAAATAGTTGCTATACGATTATTTCAGTATAGGTTCTTGATTCGAAGAGGTGCCAATAAAATATTTTAGGGAATCATTTTAAGTTGAATCACAAAGCCCCTCTCTGATATAGTCCTCACCATGATTCCAGAATACTTTGCCATCATCGGGGCCTTCGTTGGATCACTCGGTGGGATATATTATTTAATAGAAACGGTTCAAGGGAAGACTCAACCGAACAGAGTGACTTGGCTATTATGGGGTATATTCCCCCTCATTATATTCTTAGCCCAAAGAGCCCAGGGGGTATCTGGTTTGTCTTGGGCTTCCTTTACTGCCGGCTTTACGCCCTTATTAATAGTGATGTCCTCTTTTATTAATAAGAAATCCTATTGGAAGACAAATATAAAAGATTACCTCCTCATGGGAGCCGCATTTATAGGTATTCTATTATGGGGAGTTACTAAAGATCCTAATATGGCGATTATGTTTTCCTTGGTTGCAGACTTTTTGGCAGGATTACCCACCATTATCAAAGCGTATAAACATCCTGAATCGGAAAGCTGGATAGCCTATGCGATTAGCACCATAGGATTTGGTATAAGTGTTTTGGCTATCCAGACTTATAGCTTTGAGAATGTAGCCTTTATATTCTATCTCTTTCTTGTTAACGCCATTATCTCGGTATTGGCTGTTAGGAAAGGGAAGAAAATTTAATCGGTACTTGCAGGCTTAATAATATAACCCCAATTTACTGTTAATCTCTTCTGCAAAGAATCATATATTTCCTGGCCATGATTACTACCACAGGCTATGTAGATAAGGGTAATTCCATGATTAGTGATGGCGTCTATAATCATATCAGCTAGTTTCTTACTTCTAGCTTGTCTATTTAGACCTTGATCCATAGCTTCTTGACGAACAGTCATTCCACCATTGATAGGATATGCTAAACCTCTTTCTAGTATAGCTCTAGTCGCACCAGGGATAATACTGGGAGGATTAGTCAGAACACCTGTTGCAACATTTTTATCAATTTCATTGTCATGTTCTTCCCCAAGAAATACAATATTAACGGTATGGCTAAGAAGTTTTGGTATAGTATTATTCAGAAAAGTTAGGGTCTTACTAGCATTAGTTCTTACACTTTTGGTATCTAAAATAATAAGAGATCCATTGTCATTAGGCATTTCACACTCCTTAATAGTAACTCCGGCCGAACTACTTTTCTACTATCAAGACACAAGGAAGTGGTATTTGTTCAGTTTTTATTTTCAGCTATTAACTTGGATGTTATATAGACATTACATTTTCTCTTCTTGGCTTTTCCATTGGGTTTTTGATAAACCTCAAAACGATTCTCACAAAAGAAACTTACTACACCCAAGTCCGCTTCTTATTCTTCTCTTCCTTCTCCAGAAAAGCTTTTTGCAAATCAATATCATAGCGATTAGCAATAGCACACAAATAAATAAAGATATCGGTTAATTCATCCTTTACCTCACCTACAGAAGATTCAGGATCAATAGCCAAGCCTTCACTCTTGCGGACAGCTTTAAACAATTCCCCCACTTCTTCTCCCATGAGGAGACATTTATCACGTGTGTTTTGATGGGCAAAACCCCGTTCTTCTTCTAATTGGCTGACGTATAACTGATAATCTTTAAGTAAAGGATTTTGTGGTAATAATGGCATAGGGACTCCTTTTAGAGTCCCTATTTTATAGATAACAGGAGGATGATGCCAAGGGCATCAAAGCTTGGAATCAGCCGACAAGGAGGTAAATAAAGCCAGCCACTAAGGCCCCCACAAAGGAGATACTTAGGTACATAGCAAAGACTCGTGACTTACATATCCCGTATACCGCAGACATAGCTGGTAAAGTAGTAGTAGGTCCACTAATAAGGAAGGCTAAGGCACCAGCGGGAACCATTCCTTTTTCCAATAATCCCCCTAACAAACCTAAGGCGGCTAAGTTATTTGTATAGAAAGGCAACCCGAATAGGGTGGATATCACAACAGATAAGGAGCCATTTGTTCCAAGAGCTGTCTGAATCCAAGCTCCCGGAATATAAAGAACGATTAAGGCTTCAATGACATAAGCAATGACAAGGAACTTACCCACAAAGATAAAAGACTTAAGAGATTCCTTGATGATTCTTATGGTTAAGCTATCTTTCTTTTGTGAACCACAACCGCAGGAAGAAGAATCCTTAGCCTTGTCTGTTTTAGTAGAATTACAGCCACAAGAACTTTCAGCTGGAGTCTCGATTTTAAGGCTGTTACAACCACAAGAGCTCCCCCCTTCACTTTGAGCCATTAATGGAGAACTGGATTTTAAGGGACTAACATTAACAATAGTAGCTTCCTTTAATAGAGGTTCTGCCTTAGAAGGTCGCAGCTTCTTTAATAGAGAGGAAATGCTGGACTGTTCAAAGACAGGTTTGCTTCGGAGTATTCCCTCTTTAAACCAGCCCTTAGTAAAAGCATAATGGGCCAGGAAACCTGCTCCCAAACTAAGAACAAAGGTAGCAGCTAAACGCCAGATTGCGAGGTTCCAACCTAAGGTTGTCACAGAGAGAAAGAAGATTTCCGGATCCATAGAGGGAGAGGCTATCCAGAAGGACATAACCGGTCCGATAGGAACACCTGCTGTCAATAAAGAAAAGATGACAGGAATAACCGAACAGGAACACAGAGGACTTAATGCTCCCAACAAAGTAGCCATTATAATAGAAATAAGAGGCCTCTTCCCCATAAGACCTTTTATCTTCCCGGATACATTAGTCATATTAATAGCCGTAGCTAAGGGAATGGATATAAGAAGAAAAGGCCAGGTTTTTCTAAAACTATTTAATACAAACATTAAAACACTGGTTATAATTTCCACATGTTACTCCTTAAAATATTTCTTCTATCTTTTTTTTGAACCACTCTACATTAGTACTGTTTAGACAGTACCTGGTCTTAGTACCACTCAAAGTTCCCTGAATCCAACCAGAACTTTTAAGAACCTTTAGATGCTGACTGGTTGTTGATTGGGCTATTGGCAAAACATCTACAATGTCCCCTGTTATACATTCAGGACGAGTACTAAGGTATTTAATGATTTCAAAACGAATGGGATTCCCCAAGGCTTGGGCCATGTCTTGAAGTTGTTTTTCATCTTCAGGACTTAATAGATATTCTGAGCACTCTTTTGAACCACTGCAGGACATACAAAGCTCCTTTAATCGTAATTATACGATAAAACTAAAAGAAAGTTTTAAGCTAGTCAATAGTTTTATCGTATTTTTACGATTAAAAGAAATATAGTAAGCAAAAAGCTTATTTATACTGTTATAGGAATAAGGAGTAAGTAAATATATGACAAAGCTAAAACATCTCTACTTCCCCATAGTCTTATTCTGGTTTTTGATATCCTGTCATTCTAAAGAGGTTAGGACTACCCGGAACCTTCCCATTGAACCAATCAATATAGCACAATTGGTAGATGGTAATTATCTGGGTCAATATACCTATGGATCCTTTACTTATGAGGTAGAAGTTACCGTTCGGGATAAGCGGATTGTTTATATTGATATCACGAACAATCGTAATACCATGTATGCCAGAAAGGCAGAAATTGTTATACGGGACATTATATCTACACAGAATAATGCGGTAGATGCGGTCAGTGGAGCTACAACAACGAGCAAAGCTCTTCTCAAAGCTATAGAAAGGGCCTTGAGTAATGGTTATTATAATTCCTAGATTATTTCTTTTTTTTCATGTTTTTATGCAGGAGTTCCAGTTGACTTTCGTTACCTAAAGCGATTAATTGGTCTCCTTCCTCCAGAATAATGGAGGACAAGGCCTGTCGCGTATCCGTATATTTACGAGTTTTGCCATGACGATCAAGAATACCAATGATCAGGACCCCCGTATCTTTACCAATTTGACTAGTGCGAAGAGAGTTATGCACCAGCTCAGAGCCCTCTACTACTTTTACAGATTCAATACGAATGTCACCATCCCCGCCTGTAGACAGGACATCCAGAAAATCAATAATACCAGGATGTGTGGCCACTGTAGCCATCCTTCTACCAGCTATCTGCTTAGGAAGTATGACCTTATCAGCACCGGCAGCTAGTAATTTACCTTGTGATCGATGATCAGAAGCTTTGGCAACAATATAAAGATCAGGATTCATTTGCCTGGCCGTTAGAACTGTATAAACGTTGAGTTGATCGTTAGGTAAGCAGGACATGATCCCTTTCGCCTTTTTGATTCTGGCTTTATCCAATACCATTTCTTCTGTGGCATCTTCAACAATAACTGAATAATCAGGATGACGATCCAGTTCAGATTCTGTCATGGAGTTATCAATGATGACAAAGGGAATACCTTTACGATCCAGTTCTTCCGCTGTTTCCAAACCAACATCTCCATAACCACAGATAATAAAATGATCCTTAATCATGGCCAGGATTTTCTTCATTTTCCTCTCCTTCCAGGTTTTCTGAAATTGTCCTTCAAATAAAAATGACACCACCGTTCCCAGAATATATCCAATGGAGATAAGACTAATAACAACAAAGGTAAGAGTGAATAACTTGCCTTGAGCAGACAAAGGATGAACTTCACCATAACCAATTGTAGATATGGTAATGACCGACATATAGAGACTGTCTACAATGGACCATCCTTCAATGAATACATATCCCCCTGTACCAAGAGAGAGGAGGACAATAATAAATATTAGTGCGATAATAAATTTCTTAAGGGGAGTCATATATATGGTATTTATTGTAACAAATCTTAGATAGAATTACTAATACAATTCCCTTACTCTTCATTCACTGTTACAGCAACATTACCTGTTTTATGTCCTCCTTCCACATAATGATGTGCTTCTATCATTTTATCAAAAGGATAGACTTTATCATTAGTAAATGTAAGGACGCCCTCTTCTACTAGTTTTTTTATCTTAAGAAGTCGATTAGTACTGAGGAGAAGGGCTTCATCGTCAATGGACAAAAAAGCATTTTTATCGAGGTGGTGCTTATGTAACTCTTTCTTAAGGACTGACGTTTTTGCCTTGCCGACACAATCGAACACAATATGATAGCTTTCTAACTGTTCCACTGAGCTATCTGTACGATAATCAATAAGCTTATCCGCTCCATAGGATTGTACCACAGGAAATTTGCTTTCACTGCAAACACTGGTGACTTCCGCTCCCAGATGTTTTAAATACTGAAGAGCCACAAGACCTGAGGTACTGGCTGATCCATACAAAAGGACCTTATCACCTTCGGATATTTTTCTTTTATCCAAAAATTGAAGAGCCAGTAGACCACCATAGGCAGCGGCAGTGGCCTGTTCATAGCTAATATTATCAGGCATGGGAGCCACAACACCCTGTTTGGAATTTTGCTCAGCCAGACATAGATAATCAGCATACGCTCCAAGAGAATAACCGGTAAGCCCATAAACCTTATCCCCCACTTTGTAGGCAGAGTCCCCGTCTACAACTGCTTCCACTTGACCTGCAAATACTTGGCCAATGATCTTGCGACGGGGTCTCGTTAACCCTATCATCAAACGGAAGGGAATTAGTAAACCGGGGCCGACCTTTGAACTTCTAATAAAGATATCACTATTAGTGACTGATGTGGCATATACCTTGATAAGCAATTGCCCTTTGGTAGGCCTTGGTTTGATTGACTGGGTGAGTTTTAGGACCTCTGGTTTTCCATATTTATGACATACATAAGACTTCATTACTTCCATATTACCTTAATAATAAAGTCACAGCCTTAAATATTCCAGCACTGATGCTCTATCTATAAAGTTGAATTTTTAGGATGGTTTAATATATCATTGTAAGCGAAATAGGAATATCCAAGAGTAAAGACTAACTGTTTATCAGAAATAAGTAGGAACTATCCCCGTATAAATACGATTATTCCTACTCTTAACCATACAACATCTGTTTGAAACTCTGGTATAACCTATACTTTTCATAAAAGGAAAAATCAATATTACTATGGAGGAAAACGACTGCCCCCTCTCCTTCCTTAAATAACATTTCTGTTATTTCTTTAACCAATTGCGATCCATAAACTTTATTACGATAAGCAGGACTGGTAGCGACAGAACCAATCCCATAACTATGAGGCTGTAGGTCCAAGACTTCTTGATACACAATCAGTGAGGATACGAAACCCTCCTTGTCATGACCTATATACCAGAGGACTTTTTCGACAAACATACAAATACTCTTCCCTGGGAAGGGAATCTCCCTAAACATCATATCCGATTATATAGACAGTAACTAAATATTCTTTGTTTGCTTCTGTAATCATCTTTATTTTCACTTTTCTCAATTGTTTGCCTACGAGTTTTCATCCATTAGCTTACTACCTTTTCCCCTTAAGAAGTTCTTCTGCGACTACTTCCTCTGATAATTTCAGAACAGCTATGACATCCTACCACAATAGTAATAATATCAATTTACTTGGGTTATAACCCCAGATTCTTAAATCGGGGGGTTTTCATATAATAACCTCTGGCTACTACATGCTTTGGTTTATAGAGAGATTCCAGATTGTCCAGAGGATTGTTTTGCAGGACAATAAAGTCGGCCTCTTTACCTGGTTCTATAGATCCTGTGATCTTATCAATATTCAATATTTGAGCAGTATGGTAGGTGGCGGTCTGAATGGCCTCCAGTGGGGACAGCCCCCCCTTTGTAAAATTAATTAATTCTTTATAGAGATTATAATGAGTTACTCCTGGTACAGAAGCATCATCTCCTATTCCAACTTTGACACCATATTCGAGGGCTTTCTTTAGGGCTAATTGAGAGCCTGCATTGATAAGCTTTGCATTAGCCAGAACGATCTTATCTATCTCATTCTGCTGATCTTGAGCTTCCAATTGCCTACACACGGCATCACTAGCAGCTATAGTAGGAATCAGACTGGTATAGCCCCGTAAAGCTTTAGGATTATTGAGAAACTGAGCAGCTAGTTCTGGCCCAAAATCAGCTCCATGCTCAATAGTATCGACTCCACCGGCCAAGGCATCTGCTATTCCTTTGGTACTCTCACAATGACTGGCCACCATGATACCTCTCATGTGTGCTTCTGAGCATATGGCCTCAATCTCTTCAACAGTCATTTGAGGCATTCCTGCTTCTCCAATGTATTTAGCATCTGTAACACCACCGGTATTGCAAATTTTGATCCAATCAACACCTTGAGCAATTCGTTCCCTAACTCTCTTCCGCCCTTCCCAGGGACCGTCTGCTATACCGGCTCCCGGATATTCTGATCCATGGCCACCAGTGGGAATGACAGGAGCTCCAGAGGCTAGTATTCTGGGCCCCTTCTGCTTTCCCTTACTAATCCGTGTTCTGTAATAAGTATCCAATTCAAATAATGAACCCAAATCTCTTACGCTTGTGATCCCCGCATTGAGAGCCGTATGCAAACAATCTTTGTACTGCTTCTTGAGTAGCATCTTGCCTAATGGTGTACTAAGTACGTTTTTGAGGATTTCTTTGACAAATCCTGAAGGAGTCTTTCCCATTGTCCCTTTTGTCACAAAATGAACATGCCCATTGATTAATCCAGGCATAAGGTAATGACCAGAGAGATCTATGATTTCATAGTTTGGGGGTATGGTAATGCTATTAGCAGCTCCTACCTCGTCAATCCGTCCTTTGTCATTAACGAGAATCGTACTACTTTCTATGATAGGAGGATTATTATGTCCCGTTATTAGAAAAGCTTTTGTATAAGCTCTATACTTCATTATTATCCCCCTTAAAAACTGAACGATCGTTCTAATTCATACTAAAAAGACCTTTACAACTTGTCAAGAAGGGTGTTTACCAGTTAAATGAAAATATGAAATCCAAAAAGGCTGACAAAAGAGATCTAATCCTCAGAGCAACAAGGGACTATATACTTAAAGAAGGTTTAGAAAATATATCCATGGGGCAATTATCAAAAGTCACAGGTATAGCCGTAGGTACCATATATTATAGTTTTCCCTCAAAGGAAGAACTTCTGAATCAAACCTATCAGTATTGCCGTGATCAATTTGTGCCAAGAAAGCCTCATACCTTAAGATCACCTCTTAATGTTGAAAAAGCTCTTAAGGACATTGTAGCTTCTTATCTAAAAAAAGGAATAGAGCATCCCAAGGATTTTCTCTTCGTTGAACGGTATCATCTATCAAGTATTGTCAAAGAAGAATCGAGATTGGATTATGAAGACATTATAGAGGGACTGAGTCTTAGAGAACTAATTGAGGAGGGTTATATCAAGAATACAAATCCTCTTTTGTTGGGGGGAACTCTTCTTGGGATACTCCACAAATCTTTACTTTATGTCATTAATGGACACCTCTCAATGGATGCCAACATGATCGGTATGGTTCAACAAATGTGCTGGGACAGTATCAAAACCAATAATTAGTGGATTCTTTTTCTTGTTGACAGGAAATACACGGAAGTATGTAATAAACTATACCTAAGCGGAGCCAGAGGCCTCGCAATAAAAAAATAAAGGGACAAGAATTGTGAACTTAAGATTCAAAGTATTGTTGCCCACTATCCTAATTGTATCAGTGGGACTATTGAGTTCATCCGGTTTTATCTTTAAACAGATGTCGTCAATAGTGTACAAAACAAAAAAAGAGGAACTTCTTCAATTATCAAAAGTAACAAGTCAAAGAGTGGATGACTGGCTCACAGAAAAAATGGGCCTGCTCTACACCATAAGTATTCTTCCTGAGGCAAAAGATTCTATCACTTATTATGGAGGTGGTGAGCAAAGGATAACAGATCAAGCTAATGCAATACTCGGAGAGGTTGTACATCACTATTCTGATTTTACTTCTGTGGGAATCCTGAATCCTCAAGGAACATGTGTAAGCAGTAGTAATCCCAAATTAGTGGGTCGAGCTCTCGAGGTGAAGGATCAACCTTATTTTCCCATTGTACTAAGAGGTACGGAATTCATTACAGATCCCCTTTTTAGCCCCATCAATAATAACAACATTCTTATTATGTTAATACCTATCCATGACAATTCAACGGACAAAGTCATAGGTGTGTGTTATGCCAGTGTAGCAATGGAACATATTAGTAACGCTATAATCAATGGACTGGCAGTTTCTGATAATAATATTGCCTATCTTACAACAGCTAACGGAACAATAGCTGCTCACCCTGATGAAAAAAAGGTACTCACAGAGAATATTGGGGACTTTGAATACGGACAGGACATCATTAATGATAGAAAGCAATCCGGTTTTCTTGAATATAAATCTGAAGGGGATCACAACCTAAGTGCTTATGACCGGGTAACAACCACAAATTGGATACTAGTACTCACAGCTCACTATGAAGATGTTTTCCGTGATTTAAATTCACTTCGTTTGAATACGATAATCATGTCTGTAGTATTGTTATTAATCATGATCTTTGCCCTTATTTTTGTCATTAACAACCTCACATCCCGTTTGAAAAAAACTCTTATAGGCCTAAAAGAAGTGTCTGAAGGAGCTGGGGACCTAACAAGAAGATTAGTGATCAATGGAAAGGATGAAATAGATCAAGTCGCCGTATTAGTCAACAAAACGATTGAAAATCTTCTTATAATGGTCAGTTCTATCAAGAAGGAATGTTCAAAACTATCCAATGTAGATCAGGATTTAACCAGTAGTATGGATGAAACAGCTACAGCTATTAATCAAGTTAGCAGTAATATTGATAGCATCAGAAATCGTATTCTGAATCAAGCTGCTGGTGTTGAAGAGATGTTAGCTACCATTATGTCCATTAATAGCGGTGTTGGAGAACTAGATAATCAAATAAAGGAACAGCTTAACGATATATCAGAATCTTCATCTTCTATAGAACAAATGATAGCAAGTATCAGCCATGTTAATGAAAATCTGGATAAAAATAACCATATCATACACAGACTGAAGGATGCAGCAAAGATAGGTGCAGATTCTTTGCAATCATCAAGCACTTTATCCAGGAAGATCCTTAATGATTCCGAAGCTCTCGAAGAAGCCACCCATATTATCCAAAATATAGCAAGTCAAACCAACTTACTGGCTATGAATGCGGCTATTGAAGCAGCTCATGCAGGTAGTTATGGTAAAGGGTTTGCGGTTGTATCTGATGAAATCCGTAAGCTTGCTGAGGAGTCTAATGTTCAAGGAACAAATATTTCCCGATCCCTTATGGAACTGCAAGAGAGTATTCTACAAATTGATAAGTCCCTGGGGGATACAACAGAGAAGTTTGAAACGGTAGCTGAACTTACTGAGGAAGTATCCCATCAGGAAAATTTAATCAAATTGTCTATGGAGGAGCAAATTGCCGGTAGCAAGCAGGTACTGGAGTCTCTTTCTCGATTGAATGACAACAGTAATTTGGTTAGCAGATCATCAATGAATATTCTCACAGGTACTGATGAAGTCCAAAAAGAGATGAATCAGTTAAATAAAGTTACTGATGAGATTAAGCTAAGTATTAATGAAATGTCATTGGGAGCCAAGGAAATCAACGAAGCCATTCAAATGGTTCAAGATTTAACTCATGACTCTAATGACAGTGTTGCAATCTTAGCAGATAATGTAAATGGATTCGTAACAGAATAGCGTAACTGGACTTTCCCTATGAGGAAGGTCCAGTTTAAACAAGCCTATTTCATAAACTTGATGCTTCTAATTGATACAACATTTGAACCATTACTACTACGGATCTTGTATCTAACCTCATCAAATATGTGTGTATCTCCAAAAAGAAGAGGGAAATAAGCTCCATATCTATGTTGTTCCCAGAATTTTTTATCTGTGCCTATATCAGAAGAAGCTATATACTCTCCATTTAATTTAACTTCAATTTCAGATAACTTTGGCATTCTATCTTGTATATTCTCTGAAAATTCAGGAAGGATATAGATGTATTTAGCTTCAACAGGATTGTTGAGCTTAATATTAATCCATTCGTATTCAAGAGGATGAGACCAGTCCCAATCAAGTAAATACTGATTATAACCAGAGATCCATCGTGACCAACCATTTCCTCCATTTCCATCGAAAGCTTTCCAGGCAGAATAAGTGCTAGAGTCAAAGGTACTACTGGCAGTAATTGTCATCCCCTTACTGGTGTTGGAAGTGGCTGCTGGTAATAGACTTTTACTTAAATAGATAAGACGTGTATTCTCTTTCCATGTGCCATCTTCATTAGTTGAGGTAGCAAACTTCACACGATAATAGGTATTTGCTGCGAGGGTAAAATTATGTTTTGCACAAAAGGTTCGGACACTATACTTACCAGCTTTAAGTCGTGTAATATCAGACGATCCTAACCATTCTGAGATCTCCTTCCCATAAGACTTCCAATTCTTGTCAGATTTGATAACTGATACAAAGTAGTGATTGTTGTCACTTGATCTTGCTTTTTGCATGATTGGTGCATCATGAGGAATATAAATCGCTTTACCCTCTTCTGTATAACCATTAATGGTGTGTTCATAAATTGTAGCACCTCTTGCCCTACTACTATCCATTTCAGATAATTCAGCTCCGACAAGGTTTGTGTTATCACAGCCAAAAAACAAAGAGAGTATGGATATACTAATGAATCCATATAACAACCTTTTTAACATATTTACTCCTTTTAATGTTATTAATGTCTAAAAGCCTAATTAAGAAAGATTCATTTGTGATCACCCCAAAGGGGTGATTTTACTCTAATAGTTCTGAAAAAACTATGCCCCTATAGCCAGTACGTCCCTGGATTAAACCTCAGCTAATGAATCTTTATACATTTTTGATAGTAGTTCATCCTTACCTGATACCCCGCATTTTGAATAGATAGAGGATAAATGAGTTTTCACAGTATTTACACTGATGTATAAACGATGGGAGATTTCTTTACGAGATAATCCTTTTGATAACATCAGAACCAATTGCCGTTCCCGAGAAGTAAGGGCTTGGAATTCAGCAAGGTCTTCCAAAGATTCTGATATATCCCCCTTTAGTTCCTTTAATAAGTCCAACCAACTTTGGATTTTGAGTGTTAATTCCTTTGGTGTGAAAGGTTTGACCATATAATCTAATGCGCCATGACTTAATGCTTCCATTCGTAGGGAATCAGAGTCATTACTGGAGATAAAGAGAAAAGGAGTATGAGGAGAACATTGACTTCTATAATGTTTAAAGAAATCATAACCATTCTCAGATTCTGCATCAATGTCGAATATGATTAGATCAGCTTCGATTCCCCTAAGCAATTCGTTTAACGCATGAGCACCATTATGATAACTAATCACTCTATAGTCTGTGTTGAGACATTCAAATAAACAATTTCTCAATTCATAATCGTCTTCAATTAAAGCAATACAATAAGAACTATTATGGTTTTTATCTAAACTGCTTAACTGACTTTGTAATGGTAAATGAGATTTAAAATTAAGGGGAAGCTTCAATGTTCCTATTGGTACGACATCTTCCCCATCACTAAGGGGTAAACAAATAGTAAACTTAGAGCCAATATCCTTTGTTGATTCAACGTGGATGTAACCACCAATACGTTTGACAATCTGATTAACAATAGCTAAACCCATCCCAGAACTGGAGTGTTGATGAGCTTGAAGCGGCCTCTTATACAACTCGAATAAAGAATCCAAAATTTCAGGTTCTATACCAACCCCTTCATCCTGAATAACAATTTCAACCATGTCCTTATTCAATGTGGCAAGTAAATAGACTTGGCTGTTAGGATGTGAATATTCAAGAGCATTTTCTAAAAGATTTAGTATGATATGTTCACAATCACTTTGGTTGGCTCTAACACATAAGTCCTTTTGTATGAAAAGTTGTAATGTAATGTTTTCATGATTAAAATAGGACTCAAATAGTTTTTGATTGTATAAGATCAATTGACTTATGGAACAACAAGGTTCGTCATCTATATGCTTATCGCTTATGGTCTCTTCCAGTAGAGATTCTTTTTCCAGTTTAAGTAAATTTGTCATCTTTCTCTCGAGCTTGTTCAAATTATATTTAATAACATCAGCTTGATTGGACTCACTTAATTTGACTTCATTTTGATGAAAGTAATGGCGTAGAATCGTAAGAGGTGTACGTATTTCATGGACAAGAGACTGATAAAGTCTGGTTTTATTATTCAATTTACTATCTAATTTATCTGCCATTCTTACAATATCACGATGTAGTCTCTGAAAAATATAGGAAGATATCAGACCAATACCGGATATAGCCATAAGAAAGACAACATAGAAGAAGCGATATTCCATAGTGTAGTGCAGATAGTATATATCTCCTAAAAGATAGATGATCAGAACAATACCATTAGCGGGAATGGTATAAACAAAAGTGATACCTATTCCCATATATAACCAAAGGATAACAAACGCGACACCGATAGGATAGGTATAATGAAGGCTGCCCAAAATAAGCCCGCCAAAGGTAACGACAGGAGCTAATAAGGTGACAAAAGGATAACGCAGATTATCCCCCAAAGGGTGAAAGGCGTTATATAATCCCAGGATAAAGCAACCAGAGACAAAGGTTAAAAGCAAACAACAATTAGGTAAAATAACCTTTGTTTTCGAAAGGTAAGTCATGGTTACTGTTACAAGAAAAAGTAGAAATCCTATCATTGTGGATGTTTTTCGTAGAAGGCTCATCCACTGTTCTGCCTTCCCTTCTGCCCAAGTATCTTTTTTCCATTCTATAATATTCATTTTTGACATATCTTAATGATTAACTCAATCAATTCCTCTTTTCAATTAACATATGTTAAAATAACTATCGCAATCATGGTAATTACTTCTACTGTAGCAAAAAAGATATAGTAGTCACCGGAGCCCCCCTTGATGACAGCAAGTGTATTTAATAATACAACTAAGGTGGTGATTATCTTGTTGAGAGTAGGTTTGAGTATTCTAGGAAGAAAGGTCATGAGAATAGCGGATTCCATCAGAAAGGCTCCCACAATCAAACCTCCGGGAGGAATATCCTTCCCTGCCATAATGAGCCGAATATGAGATACAGGATCCATAAGAGATAAGATATCTGCATAGATCATATTGATGAGAACGAATATCCATAAACTTGATAATAATGCTTTTTTTTCCATATTTTACTTCCTTTACTTTACTAAAACCTTACTAATATTCTAAAACATATATATGAATAAAAAGTATAGAGAATTCATCTGTGACCTCATTAACAAGATAGGTCAGGTGCCCAAAGAAGATAGAGAATATTTTCTGTCAAAACTTCGTGTACTCAAGCTCAATAAGAATGAGCATTTTATTGAAGCTGGTGATACACAAGGGCCGTTGGGAATCCTTTATTCAGGAGTCCTGCGGGTGTATTTGCCTGATGCTGAAGGTAAAGAAAAAAACCTTTTTTTTAGAACCAGTGGTGATTTTGAAGGGGTATATTCACCCTATTTTCAACCCTACGAAAATAAAATATGGTTTTCGACTCAAGCTATTACAAACAGTGAAATACTCTATTTTACACAGGAAGATTTAGAGGATCTGAAGAAAAACTTTAACTGTTGGAATATGTTTGAACTATATATATTTCAGGTGCGAAACGTTCAGATGGAAAACAGAATATTATCCATATTAACCCAGGATGCACAAAGTCGTTATGAACTTTTTCTTGAAGAGTATCCAGACCTCTATAATTTAATTCCCCAATATCAAATCGCCTCCTATATTGGAATTAATCAGGTATCTTTAAGTCGAATTCGAAGTATGATTAAATGAGAAGCTCACTATTTTAATGTAAAACGAATAGGATACCGGTATCGTACAGGAACTGTTTTACCATTAGCTTCTGCTGGGATACATTGAATCCCTTGAAAAGCTTTAATAGCAGATTCAGCAAAACCATGTCCCGGATCTTTTAATATATCAATTCTCCGAATAACTCCTTTCTGATCTATATATAATTCCAAATACACAATATCTTCTATCTCCTGGCGCAAAGCCATGGGAGGATATACAATGCGACTAAGAACCTTTTCCAGGGGAATAATAGGTACTTTTGATATTTTATGTTGCGGTAGATAATGCACTTCCTCTCTTGTGGAAGTTTTTATTGGAGTATCAACGACCTCCAACTTATCTTCTATAGCCACAACTTGCTCACTAGTTTCTGGATTTTCATTGATAATCTTTTTTTCTACAGGTGGAGGAGGAAGGACTTCTTCCTGAGGAGGTTCATATTCGTGAATATCTACAAGCTTCATAACATTTGCATCCTGATAGTCTTCTTCCTGAGTATTATTTGTTTGAATTTGGAGAAAAACCAATAAGAGAACATGTAGGCCACCAACGATAAGAAGGATGCTCCATCTTAATAGTTTAAAGCTGTTCTTTGACATCATAACTTACGATCCTGTATTGAAGGTTCTGGAGAATCCTGTTTATATGATCTACATTTCTATAGGGAGTGTTTCTATCAGCTATGATATGAATGCGTGTATCCCTTTGAGCCAGAAAAGTATCTACAATAAAGTTTTCTACTTCCCTATCAGACATATACTGACCGTCTATTTGAATAGCACCATTTTGTTCAATCCATATTTCTATTTCATGTAGAGCCTCTGTTTTTTCTGCATTATGCGCTTCAGGATATTCCACTTTGGCTTCTTTACGATAATTAATGAGAGAAATAAGCATGATAAATATAAGTAATAAGAAACCTATATCAGACATGGCAGATAAGGGGGGTGTAGGGCTTTGTCTCTTACTATGAATATTGATCATTCTGTCTTCCTGGGTCCTTCTGTTTTAAAAGAAAAATTCTCTACATTCAACTCTCTTATGAGACTTATAGAATCAACAAAATATTGATAGGGGACATCAGGTGATATAGACAGGAAGAGTGTCATATTAGGATGAACTTTTAGATTTTCTTCTACAACACTTTTTATTTTTTCCTGGGTAAGCGGCTCTTTTTTATAGTAAAGTTGGCCCTGTCCGTCCAATGTAAGTTTAATCAAATCATCTTTTTGGACAACCATGGTTTTATTCTTGGAAGGTAAATCCAATAAAAATCCATAATTAGTATTGAACCCGGCGATCACAAGAAAATAGATGATGAGTAGGAAGCTAAGGTCATTCAAAGCTCCCATGGGATCAGTATTTTTAATCCTCATTGGTAGATAAGATTCCTATAATATCACTGGATAATTTATTGATTTCTGCTGTAAAGGTATCCACTCGATGAGCTAACAGATTATAGCCGACTAAAGCGATAATGGCGATAATGAGACCAAAAACGGTAGTCATGAGAGCTTCATATATACCATTAGCCACTAATTGTGCATTAACCTCTGAAGCTTCAGCTATGGAACGAAACGCTCCTATCATTCCAGACACGGTTCCCAGGAATCCAGTGAGGGGTGCAATAGAGGTTAAAGCAGACAAGAAATTAAATCCATTTTCAAGCTTACGGACTTGTTCTTGACCTTCAGCTTCTACAGCTTTTTCCATTCTGTGTTCACCATAGGGTGCATTTTTGAATACTTCTTTCAGGATTCTTCCAGAAATATTCCGTGATTTAAGCTGATCCAAGTACCTTTTGGCCTCATCAATGCTTCTCGAATAAGATAGATCCAATAGGTGATTTCGTATCTTGTTTGGATTTAATTCATGTATAGTCAGATAAATGAATCTCTCTAGAAAGATACCAACCGTAAAAATCGAAAAAACAAGGAGCGGCCACATAAAAATACCGCCCATATCAAAATACTGCATCAGATTCCAACTATTTGACATCTATAACTCCTGTAATAAAATCTGAGGGATATCTGTATTCCATAAGCTATCCCATCGAGCAAAGAGAAAGATAAGAGCATATCCTTCTTCATAATCACGATAGAGAGTTCCCGAATTCCTAATGTCCCAGAAGATCTCTGGAAAATACTTTTGTGTATAGGCACCGTCCCATTTGAACTCCTCCTTATGTATATACCGTTCTCCCGGACTTAATTGTGAATCTGGTTTGGGATAATCCTCTAAATAACCATGAAGTTCAGGAAAGAGAAATTTTTCAAGATCCTTGAAAAACACAGAGGAGTAGTAACCTTTTTTCTTATCATTGTACACATAATAAGAATCTAAGAACTGATCCGGGAGTACAGAAACCAATGCCTGTACCCGGTTGAACCTACGTGTCACAATATCTCTTGCCTGATCACCATAATATCTATCCCTTTTTAGGCGAACCTGAGCTTCAGCAACTCCCCGTAATAAGGGTTCCTCCACAACATTCAACGTCCAATATCCAGTATCTTCTTTGACAAGCTTTAAGACTCCCTCCATATTCAATAGGGCATCCGTCCAGCCTTGTCGCCAACTGAAAAGTAACTTCATGTTATCAATGTAGAAGATCCAGTTATCCTCATTCTCTTTAAAAGCTTCACCTTGAATAATAGCTTCAAAAGGCACGGCTAATTCCAATTGTGCTTTATGATCAGCATCAACAACCAGATTAAGACTTTGCTTTCCCTGGGGATGTTGCCATTTGTTTGTGTAATCATCTGATTGACAAGCAACTAGCAGTGTTACTACACCCAATATTATAACGAATGGTATGTGTGTTTTTGTCACTTTAATTTTCCTTTATCCTAATAACTAATTTTTAATCCAAAAGAAGGAATAGGAATACCAATATTGAAGTCTGCCCCTGTCCCCTTGTCTTCTTCACCTGTAATAGCATTGTATGTTGTATTACCACTAGGCTGATAGAGATTAGCTAATATATCCTCCATAGCGATATACCACTCCCAATTCACTTTTGAGCGGGGTTTATAATAGGAGTAGCTCAATCTTATATCCACTGGAGCTGATATCCCATTTCGCTGAGAATCTGAATAAGTACTTGTACGGCCATAACGTTGAATCGTTTGTCCATCATAGCTTACAGGATAGGAAGTTACCTGTCCCACAGCAGCTCTGGGGTCTCCTGAAGCCACCTGACCTATGGTAGTAAAAGTCCAACCAGGTTTAAAATGCCAATTAAAGACCACATTGAAATTGTGATATCGGTGATAATAGGGAAAATACCAGCGATCTAAAGATTCGCCAGAAGGAAGCAGAACCTCTTCTGTATCAGTACCAGTGTTAGAAGGATTATAGAAACGAGACCAGATAAACGAATAGCTTAGGTATCCATCCCATTTACGGCTGAACTTTTTTTGGAGCATTAAATCAAAACCTGCAGCATGCCCTGACCCATCAGTATTGTAATAATACTCCGTAGCCCCTGAGGCATCATCACTTGTGAGTACCAGTCTATTCAAGTAATACTTATAATAACTCTCTAATTTAAACTTCCATATGTCATCCCATTCAATATTAGTACCCAGGACATTAAATAAAGCTGTGTCAGGAGGAATCTGCCAATCTTTACTGTCATATTCTTCCTCAAGTAATTGTCCAGACATAGGAAAGGTAGAAAACAATCCAGATCCAATAGAAAAACTAACATTATCTAATCGATCCTTACCTTTGATCCATTGATAAGTCAGAGTCCCTCTAGGATTTAAAGAAGGTCTCGCTTTCATATCATAATCATCATTCCAAAGGGCAAAGTATTCTGTACGCAAACCTAATTCACTATTTAAGTCAGACTGATCATTCCCTGATTCCCAGATTAGGTAACCAGCTGTATTCAAGCTATGATTCCCATCAATACTGACAGCATACTGGACTTCCTCGAGAGACAAGCTTCCCCCACCATCTTTAAGAGTCCATAGATTTATATCCGATTCTTGTGCATTGGTTATGATAATATTTTCCAGACCTGCTGTTAGAACATGCCCATCGCCGATGAGATGTTCTCCTTGAATTTTGATCTGGGACTGTTGAGTGTCAAGATGACGGGTCCCTTCATCTACTAATCCCTCAATGGAATAAGTATCTCCATAATTAATTCCATATATAACACCGTATTTATCTACAAAATCATCTGTATATGTCATAGTCCCCCTGTTACGAAGACGGAAGGTCATATCCATAAAATTCCAGTTATACCCACCAATGAGGGAAAAAAGCGTTTTATCACTATAGGACCAATCAAAACCACCAGAGATAAAAGCATTACTATAATCATAATCAAAAAGGATATCCGTTGAATAATCATCATTCTCAGTGGTGGTATCAACACCAATACCATCACTGCCAAAAAAGCCATTAAAATATATATGCAGATTATTTAAGGGATCAAAGAAAGCCTTTGTATAAAAATCCCTGATATAGGGTAAGGTAGGAATATCTTCGGTTGATTCAGGGTTGAATAATCTTACAGAATCCAAGTAAGTTACCTTCCCACCAGTAAAAAGACCTCCCGATCCTCCTAGAGGAGTTTGAATAAAAATATCTGTTGAAATTGTGGATTGAGATATATCAATTCTCGTTTCAGGATCTGATGGTGACAGAGTAGCTACTTCCAATAAACCAGACATAGCACGTCCATAACGAGCAGAATAAACACCATTAGATAGCTTAGCAGAACTGACCATATTAGGATTAAATATGGATACTGCCCCTCCCCAGTGAAAGGGGTAAGTTACATAAAAACCATCTAGAGTAGCGGCCATCTCATCAGGATATCCTCCCCGTATAGAAGGGCGGGCATTCCAACTGGAGGTATAACCAACACCCGGGAGAGTTTTTATGGTATTCATGACATCTTCGACGATACCAATATTGGCTGTAGTCTGAAAGGCTTCTTTATCAACAACGACAGAAACGCCCACTTCCTCATCACTTTTTCCTTTTCTCTCTCCCTCTACAACTAGTTCCTCTCCTTGAATAATCCCCTGCAATACTAATTCTGCTTTTATAACAGCATCCCCCTTGGATAAGGGTAAACGAAGACTTTCATAACCCGGATAGGAGATATTAAGTACTAGCCTTTGTGTTTCATCTGATAGTTGTAAGGTAACTTCCCCCTCTGAATTGGTATAAAAGAGTTCTTCTTGACCTATAATTTGAAGTTGAGCGCCTTCAAGAGGAATATTTAGATCGCGGTCAGTAACACTTACCAGAACATCCTCTGCCCACATTATTGTCAGGGAGAAGAACAACAGAACATTGATTAAAATTACTTTTTTCACTATCTATTCCTTTACTTAAATTATAAATATGAATAGAAAGAATTCCTTTTTCAATTTTCAAGAACTTCAATGACATTATGCCAATCAAATATTCTAGCCATATCTAGGGGTCTTTGGCCAAAATTATTTTGAAGATGAATATTAGCCCCATGTTCTTTTAGTGTTTTAACTATCAATCCATTTCCAGCTAAAGCTTCAATATGAAGCAAAGAATTCCCTACCCTATCTTTATAGTTTAACAAATCTTTTGAACGGGATAGGTACTCTTTAAAATTTTTTCCCATGTCCCGACACATGGGATGTTCATTACATAACAAATCTTCTTCACTAGAATGATCTATATAGGATAGTTTAGGTTCTGTTGGGTCTCCAAAATCAAGATGCCAGGCACGATCATGTTTTGATCGCTCTGCCTGGGTCATTCTTTTTCTTGTATTTTGTATAGAAAACCCGCCATAGGCTTTACCATTGGTGGCAAACATCCAATCAGATACCTGACTTAATTGTGTGAAAACTTTCTGTCCTCGTTCATAATTTTTAGCCCATTTGGGATCATTTAATAGTGTCCCCTGTACGTTTTCCCCATCAAAGTAAAAATCCTTCACCCACAAGTACTCATAAGCTGGAAAAGAACCGGACTTGTATGTTCTGAGGGATATTTTTACAATAGCTAAATCTAGAGTTTTAATGATCCTTCGCCTTTCCCATGATAACTCTCTTACGAAAATTTTAAATGTTTTCTGTGCCTGATGATAGGCACTATGATCTAATTCTGATAGTAAATCCATCACAGCATCTCCTTAATAGGACACAAGTATAGATACTGGTAAACTTTTAGAATCACCCAAAAAGGGTGATTTCCCGTAATAATGCTCTAAACAGCAATAAAAGAAGTTAACCCTTTTCTTTTTTTGAGGATATCAATCACCTTAGTCCACTGGAAAATCTCTGCCATATCCATAACAGTCTGTCCATACTTATTTAATGCGGTGCTGTCTGCTCCATAATTCAATAAAGTTTCTACTATCCGGGAATTTCCGGCCAAAGCTTCCATATGAAGAATGGTGTTTCCAGCTCTATCTGTATATTGAAAGAGTTCCCTGGACTGAGACAGATAATTACTAAAATTTTGAGCAATCTTACGACCGAAAGGCTGTTCTATTTGATTTAAATCATCATCTATTTGGTAATCCAGATAAGAGAGTCGTGGCTCATAGGGATTACCAAAATCCAGATTCCACTTTTTGTCATGTTTTTCCCGTTCTAATAAAGGCATACCCTGACGAGCCCCTTGAATTGTAAAACCTCCATAAACTTTTCCTTTTGAAACAAACATCCAATCTGACACCTGATCAATTGTGGCCAAAACACTTTGATCTTTACTCTTGTTTTTTAAAAAGCGAGGTTCATATATCAAGTTCCCATGAATGAGACGTCCATCGAATTGAAAATTATCTACCCATACAGATTCTACTTTTGGAGAAGTTCCTCCCCTGTTTGTCTTTAAGTCTAACCGGACAATAGCCAATTCATGTGTTTTATGAATTCGACGCCTTTCCCAAGACAATTCTCGAACAAATATTTTAAAAGTATGTTGAGCTCTTTTAACGGCAAGCTCTAAAATCTCACTCATAGTAATTCTCCTCTTCTGCTAATCCAGAATAAGAAGAAACGGAGTTCATCCCTATTACCCTTTGGGGGGTAATAGGGTATCAGAAGGGGTATTTTTCTACCCCTTAGCAGAAATAATTGTTATTATAGGTGATATTTCTTACATTCGAATAAAGGAGCAAATAACATAATGGGATATATCGCTATATTTGTATTGTTTATACTAGCAATCATTCACCTATTTATCTTTGTAGCTGAAGTCTTTCTTTGGACCAAACCTATTGGGTTAAAGATGTTTAATATGAATGAGGATCATGCACAGTTGACCAAGGTAAATGCCATTAATCAAGGTTTCTACAATTTTTTTCTAGCAGCGGGGATACTCTATTCCTTAAGATATGAAGATGTTTTGACAGCTATGTTCTTTTCTCTTTGTATATTCATTGCTGGTATAGTGGGAGGAATTACTGTTAAGAAAAAGATTTTATTGGTACAGTCCTTACCTGCTTTTATTGCCATTGTTTTATTACAACTGGGAGTTTAAAGTTATGCACGCCTTAGAAACCAAACGATTAGTAATCGCCAAATCGTTTGGTTTTATTTATGGTACCCTTTTCAATAGAAAATCTTTTTTATAGGTCATCAACTAAGGCACTGGATTTAGAATAGGCTGTAGGTTTAGCTTCAAAAAAATCCGTTTTCACCATGTTTGGATTACTGTATTGACTTATCCACTGCATGGATTCAGGTTCTTTTTCTTCACCAGGATATAAAATAGCCAAGCCTAAACCTCTACATCTTAGGTTCCCCAGATAATGGATATAATCTGTAATCATCTGCTCTGTGAGTCCAGGTATTCGATTACCGATTACATATTTGCCCCATTCGATTTCTTGTTCCACACCGTCCTTAATCATCTGTCTGTATTCTTCTTGCAGTTCAGGTGTAAACAAATGGGGCATTTCATTCTTTAGTTCTTGAAGAATAGATCGGAATAACAAAAGATGTGTGTTTTCATCCCTATTAATATAGCGAATCTCCTGTACAGAACCGCTCATCTTCCCATTGCGTTCCAGGTTATAGAAGAACATAAATCCTGAATAGAAATAAATACCTTCCAGGATGTAGTTAGCAACAGCTGTTCTTACAAGATTCTCTGGACTAGGATTTTCCTGAAACTGGTTATAGAGATCACCTATGAAACGATTCCTTTGCAGAAGTCTATCATCATCCCGCCACTGATAGAGGATATTGTTTCGTTCCTCAGGAGAACAAATAGTATCCAGCATATAACTGTAACTCTGAGAATGAATAGCTTCCTGAAAAGCATGTATAGTCAAACAGAGATTGATTTCATTAGCTGTGATGAACTCACCTAAAGCTGGCAGATTGGCCGTTTGTATGCTATCCAGAAAAACAAGAAAGGAGAGAATTTTATCGTAAGCAGTTTTCTCATCAACACTGAGTTGTCTATATTCTTTCACATCGTTCTGCAAATTTATTTCTTCTGGAATCCAAAAGTTATTCATACTATGACGATACCATTGGGAAACCCATGAATATTTTAGATTGTTAAAATCATTTAAATTCGTTGTATTCCCCCCTATGATTCGTCTCTTACCGATTTCGGAATCACCTTTATCATTGAATAAGGGTTTTCTTTGTAATATTTCTGACATATCTCTTCTCCTTTTTAGTATTTATGCGGAACAACTGTCGCAATCATCCACTTCCAGTGATTTGGAACGTATATAATAGATTGTCTTAATGCCCTGCTTCCATGCTTCTAAATACAGGTTAAGAACCTGACGCAAACTAAAATCTGTGGTGATATACATATTAAGGGACTGGGATTGGTCAATATGCCGCTGACGAATACCAGCAGCCTTAATAGACCAGTCCTGGTCAATATTATGAGCATTTTTATATAGCCAGAAGGTAGAAGGATTTAAGTCAGGAGCCACTCGTGGAACAGTCATCCCCTTCTTCTCTTCCAGGTAGTATTTATTCATTATGGGATCTATACCTGCTGTTGTACCAGCTACTATGGAAGTAGAACTAGTAGGGGCTACAGCCAATAAATAGGCATTACGCATTCCTTGTTGAGCTACTTTTTCCTGAAGCTTTACCCAGCTAGGACTGTTATATCGTCGTTTGTCGAAGTAATCTCCCTTTGCCCAATCAGAACCATCAAAATAGGCGTAACTTCCTTTTTCTTTAGCCAGATCACTACTAGCCTGGATCGCGGCATAATTAATACGTTCAAATATTTGATCTGCCCATTCCAGGTGGTCTTTGCTTTCCCAGGATATTTTGTTTTTAGCCAACCCATGATGATATCCATTAACCCCTAAGCCTATGGACCGATAACGCTTATTCGTGATTTGGGCATAGGTTACGGGATAAAAGTTAAGATCAATGACATTATCAAGAACCCGAACAATCCTATTGACAATCTCTTCCAGTTCACCTGACTTATTGGTATCAATATTGCCTAATACGAGAGAAGCCAAATTACACACCACAAAATCACCTGGTAATGTCTTTTCAATGACAACTGTATCACCTTCTTCTGTGTATGTGAGAGACTGAGACTGAACAGCACTCATATTCTGAGCAATTTCTGTACATAAATTGGAACAATAGATCATTCCCTTATGAGGATTAGGATTCATTCGGTTTACATGATCCCTGTTAAAAATAAAAGGAGTTCCCGTTTCAACTGCAGATTTGATAATCATTCGGACCAGATCTTTGATGGGAATACTTCTTTTATCGATAGTATCGTCTTCCAGACATTCCTTATAACGCTTTGTCCATTCCTCTCCCCAGAAATCTTCCAAATGATAACCTTTAGACTGCTGGATTTCATGGGGACACATAAGCTGCCATTCTCCCTCTAACCCTTTATTAACCTGTTCCCAAAAGTAATCAGGAACACAGAGAGCAGGGAAAACATCATGAGCTTTCATTCTATCATCCCCATTATTAGTTCTTAATTGGAGAAATTCAGGAATATCCTTATGCCAAAGATCCAAATAAACAGCAACAGCACCTTGGCGTACGCCCAATTGGTCTACAGCTACGGCTGTATCGTTAGCCAGTTTTATCCAACGAAGGACACCACCTGCAGCCCCTTTAAAACCTCTTATGGGAGAACCTACGGCTCGAACCTTGCCAAAGTAGAGCCCCATACCTCCACCGAATTTCGAGACTTGAGCAAAACTATTGATACTACGGTATATCCCATCAAGAGAATCAGGTACAGTATCGATAAAACAGGAAGATAACTGATGAAAAGGTTTACGAGCATTAGATAAAGTAGGTGTTGCCATGGTCACTTGAAGCTTACTCAAAATATCATATGTTTTAATAACCCATTCCCGTCTATCCTGTTGCTCATTCATACAAAGATGCATAGCAATTCCCATGAAAAGCTCTTGGGGAGTTTCTATTACCCTTCCCTGCCAATCAATGATCAAGTATCGTTTTAATAAGATATCCAAAGAACTATAGGTCAAAAGACGATTGCGCTCTTCAACCATTACTTGGCTAAAATACTCAACATCTTCCCTAGTATAATTCTGAAGGATGTAATCCCCATAGAGACCTTTATCTGTTAACCATGCTATTTTGTCATAAAAGTTTGCTATATTTTGTTCTTTTAGATAAGGTTGCAGATTTTCCTGAAATCTTAAGTAAGCCAAATGAGAAGCAATGTATTCCCATTGGGGAGCTTCCTGAACAGTCAACTCTAATGCAGCTCTTACCAATAATTCAAGGGCTTTATCACGGTTAAGATCAGGCTTATAAAAGGCCTGATACTTATGTAATAGATGACCCAGGTGATAAACGTCCTCTGAATAGGTATTTTGAATATCTAATAACAAAGTCAATAAAGGATCATTTCCATTGGGACACTCAGGGATCAACATCATAAGAGCATTCCGATCTTCTCGTCTCTTATTATGTTGATCCCGGTATAGTATGTAGTTTTTGGCTACTTGATAAAAGCCTTCTGCCATTAGCTTTTGTTCTACCATATCCTGTATCTGTTCAACTGTGATAAGTTGTTTTGATTTCTGGTCTTGAAATAATGATGTTTCAATATCTGTTAACAACTGTTTCAATTGACTCGAAGATGGCTCTAAATCCGCACTATGAAAGGCTTTAGTGAGCGCATCCCCAATTTTTACTTGGAAATATTCCTGTTTAGAACCATCACGTTTTACTATATACATTGTAATTCCCCCGGACAATAGAGATATCACACTATATATAGTGTTTCAAGACACTATTAGTATTTTTTACTGATATGTAATCCTATAAAAGTGCTTTGCCATAGAATTCAGGAAAACAAATCTACTAGTCCTTAAGTCTTTAGGATCCGCTACTAAATTCACAACGGATCCAAATAATTCTTATAATGGTTATTGAAGAACTGTAAACTCATCAATAAGTAATGATAACCAAATCTTCTGCATAACCAGAATAATATAGAGTATGTTCCACATCCGTACCAATATGAATGACGGAATCAGAGGATAAGCTTTTTCGATAAAAATCAGATCCATCAAAGCTTTCTACTAATTCACCATCAATATAAAGGCAAAGTCCTTCTGAATCCTTGCGCAGATAATTATAGGACAATTCATGATATGCCCCATCATTCAGTAAGGTTGTAACAAATTCTGGAGTGTAACTTATCTCATTACCACGACTGGCAAGGGTTAGAGTGGGAATCCCATTATTTAAGGATATTTTATACCCTGAGGAACCGTCCATCTTATCAAGAAGTACTGATTGTCCTTCCATGGAGGTTCTTAGATTAAGGATGATATCAAAGTCTTCTTTGCCAATATCCAAATCATATTCTGAATCTCCATAGAGATAGACATTAGAGTCTCCCCCTAACAGAACATTGCCATTCGTAGATCCAGAAGGATAAGTATTAGCCCATAACACGACATCCTGATTATTATTAGCATAAAAATACTTACCTGATTTATAATCAGAGAAATAAAAATTCTCGTCTATAAGAACATAAGGATCATTCGTTTCATATTCATACAATTCTTCAACTTCATCAGAAGTCAAGGCCCTGTTATATAAACGGAAATTATCATATCCAACTACATCATTATAAGCCTGCCATACACTGTCTCCACCAATGTTGTAATCCACAATATCGGGAAAAGGAGCTAGGGCATTAGTAGGATCATCTGTTTTTGAACTAAGTTCTCCATCAATATAGAGTTTCATTCCTTCTGTATCACCCCATTCAACAGTAAAGACAAATAGATGCCATTGGTATCTAGATAAATTGTTCTTGGAATTAACAAAGGCATTAGCCTTAGCTCCTGGAATGCTTATTAGCCATTCTGTAGTGATATTACCTCTGTAATCTATGAAATGCATAATTTGTAATAATTGATTCCCTGTAATTGGCATATCTCCTAAATGCCCCTGAGAAGAATCAGCTATGTTAAAAGCAATGCTCTTACCAGAAGTTCTATTTTCTCGGGAGGTACTTTTAAACCAATAAGCTATACTTAGGTCTGATTCAGACAAGCCATGCAGAGATTCAGAATCTTCAATATAGACATAGGGTCTCACGTAATCACTTTCATCATTGATCATCAGTGATTGGTCATCAACACCACCAGCAAACTCAACATAAGACTCACTACGAATCTCACCATGGTTCATATTTCCACTAGTGTCTTCAACATTTCCATCAAAGAGATATTCCAACACAAGCCCTCTTCCCAAGGAGGTAATGGATCTTGAATCTTCTGTTTTATTATCAATTTTGACATGGAGGTCATTAAGGGAACAACTTAGAATGACGCTTAAACCTATTAATATAATACATAATTTTTTCATAGTACGACTCCTTGGATTCCTAGTACACAAGCATTATTAGATCAGTTAAAGATCCAACATATTGTTTTTCTTCATTAATATTTGTACCACAATGAAAAACAGCATCTGAAGACAGACTTTTACGATAAAAATCGCTGGCATCAAAGGATTCCACAAGCACATCATCAATATAAAGTTGGAGACCATTAGAACTTCGTCTGGCCACTTTGTATTTTATTTCATGAGATTCTCCATCATTTAAAGGAGAATTTAAGGATGTTGCAGTATAATCAATAACAGTTCCTCGACTCGCCATTGAGATAGTAGGAATTCCTCCTTCAAGGGAGATTTGATATCCATATCCATCATATAATTTGTCTATAAGAACTGCTGAATCATTTTGAGTAGTTATGAGATTTAGAATTATATCGAAGTCTTCTCTATTGATATCCAAACTATATTCATCTTCACAATAAAGATTTGCCGTATCATCCGGTCCAAAATCTAAAACTCCATAACCAGACATCTCAGCATAACCATTAACCAATAGATCAGCATTCCCACTATGATCTGGAAAATAATAAGTTGAAGAGGAGGAATCATAATTAGTATACATAAAATTATTATCTTCCAAGACATAAGAACCATCTGTTTCATAATCGAATAGATCTTCAATCTCATCGGAAGTAAGCAATCTGTTATAGATTCGATAGCTGTCATACATCACAGGAGCACTATCAACACTCCATGCTCTATTTCCACCAATGGTAAAATCAACTATATCAGGAAATGTAGGGTCAAGGGATGTAGGATCGGCGGTCTTCTTTGAGAGTTCTCCATCAATGTAGAACTTGACCCCTTCTGTATTATCCCAGTCCACGGTCATAACAAGTAGGTGCCATTGATAACGGGAAACAGTGTCTGTAACATCAAAATAGATGTAATTATCATCGTCAATGTTTAATGAAATATTCGCTTTCAAATTACTAGATGAAGTTGTTATTAACATAATTTCAGCAATACTACGTCCAGAAATAGGATAATCCCCCATATGTCCACCTGAGGAATCTAGTACACTAAAAGCTAAGCTTTTATCACTTAAATTATTGTAGGTTGTATTAGTATAGTAATACCAAAATGCCACACTATAATCTGAGTCACTCAAACTATGTAACGATTTTGAATCCTCAATATACACATAGGGACGTGTATAAGAATTAGGATCATCAATTCCTAAAGATTCCCCATCAAGGCCTTCTTTGTAGCTTATATAATAATCATTCTTAAGGACCCCAATATTGTCATTACCACTGGTATCGGTTAGATCTCCTTCAAACAGATATTCCAAAACCAAGCCCTTTCCTAAAGAAATCAAGGACCGAGAATCATCCTGATCTTGCTCTCCTTTTTTTTCAGATAAATCCATAGAACAAGATCCTAGCAGCCCAAAGCATAGTACAATCCAAAAAAATTGTTTCATATAATACTCCTTTTTAATCATTAGATTAAGGAAGAAGAAGAACAAAAACATCACCCGGAAAGGGTGATATTTTTCGATAGAAAATTAAAATTGAAACTAGACAGTAGCTTCGCTTTATCATCAAATATTAACCAATTAAGTAAAGACAGGACTCGTTTTTGGGATATTAATAACTAGGCATCCTCTTTTCCATTCTTATACCTAACAAAAACTTGCATATTTATTAGTGGAGCATTAACGTTAGGAGTATATTTAATAATACATTCATGAAGTGGCTGGAGAATGAGGATGAGTAAGACGGAAATTATACTAGTTGATGATGAAGCCCCGGTACTTCGTGCCCTTAAGAGAGAATTAGCTACTTTTACCAAATCACAGGATATGGAAATAAACACCTTTGATAGCCCAGAGGAAGCTCTTAACTATATAAGAGAAAATGGGTTAAATGTATCCATTCTCATATCAGACCAAAAGATGCCCGGACTTAAGGGTAATGAGTTAATTGGAAAAGTCAAAGAACTTAATCCAAACATAGTCCCCATCCTAATTACAGCCTATACGGATATGGAGGATATAGTAAAATCCATTCGAACGGGTATTTTTTCTTTTATTCTCAAACCCTGGGATGAAGAGGATCTTATCAGGCAAGTAGAGAAGGCCTGGGAAATCCATCAACTAAGAACCAATAATAAAAAATACCTGGCAATGCTTGATGAAGAGTTAAAATGGGCTGGATTACTTCAGGATAAATTCCTAACTCTCAATATTCCTCATAGTAATAAACTATCCTTTAGTGTCAATTATAAACCCCAATTGGCCTGTGGGGGAGATTTCTACGATGTTATAAGAATTAACGATGATAATTATCTAACCATTATAGCGGATGTTGCCGGCCATGGAGTTAAGGCTGCATTTATTACTTTTATTCTTAAAACAATTCTTCATGATTCCACATTCAGTAATCTCGTCAATGACAGTATCACCCCCAGTCATCTACTAAGTTGGCTGAATAAACGAATATGTAAAGAACTAGAGAGTATTGATTCCCTTATTGTCACCCTTTGCATTTGCCGTGTGGACTTACAGAATAACAAACTATGGACAGCTAACGGAGGACATGTACCTCCAGCTATTATTCGTGACAAAGATATAAAGTTTGTTGAAGCCTTTGGTACTGCTCTTGGCTTCAGTAAAGACATTGAATATACCAATTATTGCGAAGATATTAAGCAAGGAGATAGAATCCTATTATACACAGATGGTATCTCTGAAATCGATAACTATGGCTATTCTTTAAGGGACATCATTCTTAATCATGAGCAACGAAAGGATTTCGATGAAGCTATTATGAATGAAATTCAGAAGAATATGGAACACAATGAGTTTCGTGATGATATGACTCTCATGACTATTGAGGTTTTGTAGTGACTTTACGAAAGAAAAGCCTAATTTTTTTCTGTTTGATGATGGTCATCATTATTAGTCTCTTAACAATATTATCCTCTGTAATATCCATCAACACAGCAACTCAAGGGAAAGCTAAACTTGATTATTATCAAATGGATCAATGGGAAAGAATCAAAACAGCAACTGCAGATCAACTCATATATCTATCTACTTATATATTAGATCTGGACTCAATAGATAAAATACTGGAACAGCGAGAAATCCTGGACAAAGCGGTTGTCACCTTACTGAACCTTATAGACGAAGAAAAAGATCATAGTCAGTCAGAGAGAGAAGAACAAGAAGAGTATGATAATTATAAAAACCTTCTGATCTATAAGAACTTATTTAATAATCAGATAGATGGCATTATCCAATTACATTCACAAGGGCACCAAAAAGAAGCATTAGAAACTTATAAGATTCTATTAGAATCCTCCAGTTCCTATTATATATTAAAAGACAAATTAATCGATAAAACCATATCTGAGGAGTATGAAGAGATCCTGAGTTCCTATGGTACGACTTGGTCTCGATATCGTTTATTACTAATCTATAGTCGTATTGTTCTAGCTTTATCCGTTATATTTATACTATTCCTTTACCTCTTTTCCCGTTTACGAGTGATCTTACCATTATCAAAGTTAGATAATATTGCTCGTAGTTATACAGAAAAAAAGGAATTATCTACCTTTCCTAGTCCATCCAATGACGAAGTAGGTTCTCTGACCCTTTCCATAAAAAATATGATTGAAACTATTGAGCGAGATACTGTTGAGCTAAAATATGTGAACCGGAGAATTAACTCCATACGACAGAAGGTAGAACTTATTGGTCGAGGAGATCTTAGTGTTCAATTTGACATCACTTTCAATAAAGACGTATTCGATCGTTTATCTCTCGGTATTAATACAATGATGGAAACGATACAGAAAGGCTTATCCACCATTGAACATCAAAAGGATGAAATAGACTCAATTCTGATTAGTTTGGATGAAGGGATTATGACTCTCGATCGCTATAATCAGGTGTCTTATATTAATAATACAGCCATACAACTACTTAATAAAAAACATAAGGAAGATATTATTGGACTTCAATTAAACAACTGTATCAAACTAAATCAGTTACAATCTTCTCACCCTCTTCGCCAGTACCTGGAAGGCAATCTTTCCTATGAGGAATTAACAGCCGGACGGATTGGACAACTAAATTTTAACAATGATGAGGAAGAAGAACTACTTGTTGAAATACGGTGGTTACCAATAAATAGAGAGCATTACCAAAAGACAGGAATGTTACTAATCCTTAGAGATATTACACCTATTATAAAAAATCAAAGGGAGATAAATAATCTTAGAGATCAGATGATGCAAAGGGACAAACTAGCCAGTATCGGATTACTGGCATCAGGAATGGCACATGAAATAAATAATCCCATTGGGTATATCAAAAGCAATCAGAGAGCTCTTCAAAAAGATCTAAATATCATCAAGGACTTATTTCAGGATCATAATATGCTGAATCAGGAACGTATTGATTTGTTCAACGAAATAGAAGAAATGCTCAATGATAATCATAGTGGTATACAAAAGATACATAACATTGTGGAAGATATGAAGAGTTTCTCCAGATCCGGAGATAGTAGGGATTTCAAAAAAGAGAACCTTAATGAAATCATAGGACAAACAATTCGTCTGGCAAAAGCAGAATCAAAGGTAATCAGTAAGATAGTATTTAAAGAAACGGCTCTTCCTCTTATTAGTTGTATTGCCAATCAAATTGAACAAGTTCTCCTTAATATCATTATCAATTCCCTTCAAGCAATACAGCGTTTGAATACTAATGATGGAAACATCCTCATTGAAACAGGAGTTGAGGGAGAGGGGGTTATCTGTATTATTAGTGATAATGGAAATGGCATTCCAGAAGAAAATAAAGCAAAAGTCTTTGATCCTTTCTTTACAACAAAATCTCCTGGAGAGGGGACTGGTCTAGGACTAAATGTGTCTTTTAATATCATAAAGCATCATCATGGAACCATTGAAGTAGTTCCTTCTGTACTAGGGGGAGCCAGTATAAAAATTTGGCTCCCTATACAGTAATTATCTTATTGTAATACCTGCTTGTTCTAGTTCTTTAAGACTTAACTGGCTATCCTGAGGAGACTGATTAACACCTTTTGTTAGCTGTGATAACACTGAAGTTTTATATCCACATTTAAGCGCATCTAATGCAGTGTATTTGACACAATAGTCTGTAGCCAATCCGCATATTTCTACTTCAGTAATATCCTCTTCTTTTAAGTATTCATCTAGTCC
The DNA here is from genome assembly GCF_000426705.1 of Spirochaeta cellobiosiphila DSM 17781. NCBI lineage: Bacteria > Pseudomonadati > Spirochaetota > Spirochaetia > Spirochaetales > Spirochaetaceae > Spirochaeta > Spirochaeta cellobiosiphila. The sequence goes on along the minus strand of NZ_KE384557.1, from coordinate 92,532 downwards.
AGTTGAAGCGCCGTCGTCATCAAAGAATCCTGAATAACTATCTGCTTTAGGATTAGTTCCTTTTATAAAATTCACAGCCTTGACATTGAGCTGTGGGTGGAATTGAGCACCTTTGGTGCCTTGGACACAATGATCTGGCCACATAACCTGAGGACGACCTGATAAGGTACCCATATCATAGGGCTTTGCCCCTTCATGCTGTGAAGCAAAGGAACCATGATTAGAAGGATGCCAATCCTGGGTTGTAATAACGAGATCGTACTCCTTAGCAATAGAATTGACTCCTTCAATTATGCTATCCCCTTCTTTAACAGCTAAGGCACCGCCTGGACAGAAGTCATTTTGTATGTCAACTATTATTAAAGCCTTCATTATACACTCCTTGTTATCGTTCTTATACACAGATCTATTTCTTCTTTTGGACCCGTATGTTTTCCTGGACTATCTGATAATTTTACCACTGGTATCCATTGGGACTGATCATCTTGACGACATTTTGATAGTTTAATAACCATATTCAAAGATTTAGGACCTACATCATTTGTTAAATGGGTTCCAATACCAAAAGACGGTCTTATTTTGCCTGCACAGTAATCCTTTATACGAATAACCTCGTCTGTATCCAAACCATCTGAAAATACAATTGTTCTCGTAGTGGGATCAATGTGATGTTTTTTATAATGGGCTAACATTTTTTCTGTGAATTCAATAGGATCACCAGAATCGTGTCGTACACCATCAAATAATCTAGATTTAACAGAGTCGAAACTATTAAGGAAAAAATCTGATGTATAGGTATCCGTTAAGGCTATCCCAAGACTCCCCTGATAAGCTTGAGTCCAGGCATCAAGAGCTGTTTTATTAGCCAATCTATATCCATTTTGAGCAGCATGGTACATAAACCATTCATGAGCATGAGTACCTATAGGCTTTACCCCTAATTCCTTGGCAAATAGCACATTACTTGTTCCTTGAAATGTATGGTGGGGAACAGATATAATATCCCTTAATACTTGTTCATGATTATCAGCAGAAAAACGCCGCCTTGTCCCAAAATCAACAAATTGAGCGCCAACGTCTCGTAAACGTATCGATTTCTCTATGTTTCTTGAATGTTGTTCTTTGAGTGAGAATAAATCAGGCTCTGTGATACTAAAATATAGTTCACTGACTAAAGCCATAAGAGGAACTTCCCAGAGGATAGTCCTAAACCATGGACCTTCAATAGAGATTTTGAGCTCCCCCTCATCAATGCTAACGTGAACTTCTTCTGAGTTATAACGATAGTACTTCAAGAACTCTAGATATACAGGAGTAAGAAAATAGCAAGTATCTTTTAAATACAGATATTCTTCCTCACTCAAAGATAGCTCTTCCATCTTCTTTATCTCTTCCTTCAAACGAAGATCAAAACCGATGGGAAACTTTGTATTGGCTCTATTGATAAATACATATTTTACTTCCGCCCTTGGATAAAGCGCATGCACAGCCTGTTGCATGGTAAACTTATATAAGTCATTATCTAATAAGCTCTTAATCAAACAATTAGTCATATTCATACCTCAAAATTAAATCCGGATTTTATCAAATTATCATAATGTTCTTTATGAAAACGGTATAACTTGGCAGCCCTATAAGACACATCCTGTTCAAACTGATCTGTCTCTTCAAGCAAATTCATACTGAGTATCTTCCTGCGAAAGTTTCTTTTATCCATTGATACTTCAAGAATAGTCTCATAGAGGGTTTGAAGCTGACGCAAAGTAAACAAGGGAGGTAAGAGTTCGAACCCAATAGGCTGGTATCTAACTTTTCCTTTCAATCGACTAAGAGCCGTATCTAGTATAAGCTCATGGTCGAAGGCGAGAGGGGGATGATCCTTCAGAGAATACCAACAAGAATTACGAGCATCAGATGCCGCTTTTAAATCATGTTCATTAATATTCACTAAGGCATAAAAAGCGACGGAAACAACCCGATCTCTAGGATCTCTTTCGACTTCACTGAAAGTATAAAGCTGTTCTAAAAAAAGATTATTCATACCAGTCTCTTCTTCCAGCTCTCGTAATGCTGCTTGTTCAAGAGTCTCATCCATATTCACAAAACCACCAGGGAGAGCCCATTGACCTTTAAAAGGAGTAGAACCTCTTTCTATAAGCAATATCTTTAACTCCGAATGATCTAAACCAAAGACAACACAATCAACAGTTAAAGCTAGTCTTGGATATTTATAGGTAAAAGCCATTTCAACCTCCGATAGTGTATCAATGACACTAACCTTAGTGTTAATGAAACACTATGTCAACTAGAGGAGTTAATTATTCTAAAAAAAAAGCACTCCTCTGATTATTAGTCATCACAGGAATGCTTCTTATATTTATATTATACAAATAATTAGTGAATAGCTTCCAATTCTTGCATTCTTACATCTATTTCACTTACTATACGAGTCAAAACATCATCCAAAGACACTCTCTCATTAACTTTCCCATCACGCGTTTTAAATTCGATTTGATTCTCCTCTAAAGTTTTAGGAGATATGACAACACGTAAAGGAACTCCAATTAAGTCAGCATCATTGAACATAAAGCCTGCTTTTTCTCCACGATCATCATAGAGAACTTCTATTCCCTTACTTAAAAGATCTTGATAAAGTTTTTCAGCAGCCTCTCTAATACCATCCTTTTTGATGTTAAGAGCACATATATGGACTTGAAAAGGGGCTATGGACATTGGCCAAATAGGACCATAATCATCATGGGACTGTTCAATAACAGAAGCCATTGAACGTCCTACACCAATCCCATAACACCCCATTACCATAGGATGACTTTTACCATTCTGGTCCAGATAGTTGACCTTCATAGGTTCTGAATATTTAGTACCTAATTGGAAAATATTTCCAACTTCGATTCCTCGTCTCAATAGCAAAGGTTCCCCCGTTAAAGGACAAGGATCCCCTTCTCTGACTGTAGCTATATCAGTAACAATGGCAACATCACTGCAGCCACTGTCTCTTGTATAATTAAAATTCTTTAAATGATAATCAGTCTCGTTGGCCCCTACTACGAGATTTGTACTCTCAGCAGCTGAGTAATCAAGGACAATCCGGCACTTACTCTTGTCTATATTGTATAAGGAGGCATATCCCGGAACTGCGCCAATAGCAAGAATCTCTTCATCTGTTGCAAAGCTTAATTCAGGGCTTTGAAGAGCTTTTTTGAGTTTGGCTTCGTTCACCTCGAGATCTCCTCGAATATTAACAAACACCAACGATCCAGAACTATCACGATAGAATACAGCTTTACAAGTATCACTGGCATCAATATTCAAAAACTGTGCTAAATCATCTATCGTCTTTGTTCCGGGAGTGTGAACTTTTTCTATAGGAAGGAGAGCTTCTTTCTTATAATTCAGCTTGCTATAAGCTACTTCCCTATTGGCCTTATAACTACCATCAGGAGATATAAAGAGAGTATCCTCACCACAATCAGCCAAAGCCATGAACTCATGACTAATGGATCCCCCCATCATTCCAGAATCTGATTCTATAGAGACAACATTAGGCATTCCCATTCTATGATATATATTTTCATACGCATCATGAGCTTTTGTGTAATACTGTTGTAAATCTTCTTGGTTAACATGAAAGGAATATCCATCTTTCATTGTAAATTCCCGTACTCGTATAAGCCCGGCTCTTGGTCTAGCTTCATCACGATATTTGGTCTGGATTTGATAAAGCATCACTGGTAATTGTTTATAGCTAGTAAGCTCTGTTCTTGTTAAGTGACAGATGGCTTCCTCATGAGTCATCCCTAACAACATATCTTTCCCATTTCTATCTTTAAATTTTAATAATTCTGGACCTACCGTTTGTGCTCTGCCCGACTCTTCCCATAATTCCTGAGGTAGGACAACAGGCATTAATACCTCTTGTCCTTCTATTTTATTCATTTCTTCACGAATGATCTTTTCAATCTTAGTTGTTATTCTTTTAGCTAATGGTAATAGAGAATAGATTCCGGCAGAAACTGGTCTTACATAACCACCTCGAATTAAGTATATATGGCTTGCCGTTGAGGCATCCCTGGGAGTTTCTTTGATTCGTTGTCCCACCATTTTAGACATTCTCATTAGTCTATTCTCCTCATAATTGTATGTTGATAAATTGGCCATCAGTATAAACGAAAAAGTTTATATTGGTGAAGCAGAGTTCTTAATCTTATAGGATAAAGAACGATTCCCTTTGGAAATATTAAGAAAAAAAGGTCTTGAACACTGTTAAAGGTAAATTCTTGACAAAAGTTATTACTGCTCTTAAGGATTGATCCCCTTCCCTGTGAACAAACATCAATCTGATATATCCTCTTGTGTATCTGTTTTTATACAAAGTTATAGATCTCTAAGGAAGATTATGTTTTGTTAGAAATCCCATCTCTTAACTCCCATTAACATATTGCTAAAATGCAATAAACCTGACTAAAATTGTAAATGATATGAAATATAACTATCATACAATTATTAACCAATATGGTTCTGCTAATATATCGATAAAGGACATTAGTCGCTATTCCATAGAATCAGGTAGAAAAAGTGAAGGAGTTAAGACTGTATCAGGCCTTTGCGGTTTTGTTATTCCTTTATCGGGGCAGGCCCGCTACAAAATTGATGATTCAGAGTATATACTCAATCCTAATATGGTACTCCATGCCGGAGGCTCTATGTCCCTTAGTAAAGAAGTACTGGGTAATAGTAAATGGGAATATATACTTCTTCATTATGAATGTGGAAATGAAAAATGCAGACTAAGAGATTCACTGATACGAAAACACTATTCTGTGGCTATTACTCCCACCCAACATGATCTCATATCGAATATAGCCATTGATATGTGGTCATTAAGCAGAAAAAATGATCAGTTCCTTACCTTGGGTATGAAGTCTTTGTTCTTTCAGCTCATTGAAACCATTTTCCTCTATTCAGATGCAGATGAATCAGTGTGCACTATTAAAAATTATATTGATAAGAACTTTCACAAGAAACTAACTATTGAGTCACTTGCTGATAAGTTCCATATGAGTTCAAAATCTTTCAGCTACCAATTCAAAAAAGAAGTAGGGATGAGTCCAAAGCAATACATTATGGAATCCCGTCTTAATCTAGCCAAACAACTCATTCGTAGAGGTGGATACCGAATAAATGAGGTATCAAACAAAGTGGGCTACGATGATGCCCTGTACTTTAGTCGGGCCTTTAAAAAGTATGTAGGACAGTCCCCCAAACAGTACGCCGCTTCTTAGTAAAAAATCCATATAAATTACTATTTGTTAATACCATATTGTGCAGCTGTTAAGCACAATGAACATGGAGGAAATAATGATTAAGAATTTGATAACTTTTTCAACTATCCTATTATGTATGGGAAGCAGTTATGTCTTCGCTGGAGGACAAAAAGATAAATCACCTTCCTCAAACAGCTATCACTATGTTGATGCAGTAGGAAGAGAAGTAGAACTAAACAATAAGCCCACTGATATTGTAGTAACCTACCTCCCACTTTGGGAAGCACTTACAATGCTAGAGGTGAAACCTGTTGGAGCCAGTAATGCGAATTGGTATATCGAAACATGGCCCCCCTTTAAAACACATGATATGGAAGGAATAGTAGACGTTGGAGATAGGGAAGTCAATCTTGAGTCTGTTGTAGAACTTAGGCCTGATCTGATAATGGACCAAGTTTATGATATTAGTGATGTAGATGTAACGAATCTAAGCAAAATAGCCCCTGTTGTCGTCTTTGGTCCAGAAACCAGATTTGATTGGAGATTAAGCTTGAGAGAAGTAGCTCAGGCCATAGGAGAACCAGAGAAAGCGGAAGAAGCCATAGCTGTAGTGGATAGCACACTGTCAGAAGCAAGAAGTAGTTTTATAAACAAATACGAAGATAAAACAGTCATGTTGATATCAATGATGGGCTTAGATAGATTGTTCTACACATACAGATCAGATATTTATGATGAGACGACAGGATTAGGATTACTAACACCAGAAGGTTTCACTATAAGCAAAGACTATGAGAGTCTTCCTTTGGAAAAACTGGCACAGATGAACCCTGACTTCTTATTCGTTAATGTATTTGCTGGAAATGAATCTGTGTTTGAAGAATTACGTTCCAATCCCGTATGGCAAAACTTAACAGCAGCTAAAGAAAATCATGTATTTGTCATTAAAGGACCTGGCCATTCGATTAGTCCCTTATCCACTGAATATACTGTTAATTTTATAATTGATAAGCTTCAGTAAAGCACACAAAAGATGTCTCTAAATAATGCAAAGGCAGTTACCAGAACATTACTGTGTCTTGGACTGCCTCTTCTCATATTCATTATGTTTTTGTCTCTAACACAGGGGGCAGCCCCTATAAGTCTCCATCAAATATATTCTGCCTTCTGGCAATTTGAACCTGATAATATGGATCATCTCATGGTTAGAGAATTACGCCTGGCCAGAACGTTAACGGCAGCTCTAATAGGGATGTCCCTTGCCATGGCGGGTGCTATTATGCAGGGAGTGACCGGTAATCCCTTAGCAGATTCTGGGTTAATGGGATTGAGTGCTGGTGGAGGGTTTGCGGTAGCAGTAAGTATGGTTTTTCTTCCTCAGCTAAGCTATGGAGCACGATTGCTATTCTCTTTTGTGGGCTCTGCAGGGGCCGCTTTAATAGTATTTGGAATAAGCTACGCCATTCCAGGAGGAAAGAGCCCCTTAAAACTTATATTAGCAGGAGCTGCGATTACAACTCTGTTAACTGCTTTAAGTCAAGGAATCGCTCTCTATGGTGAAGTAAGTCAAAACCTTTCTTTCTGGACCATGGGATCAGTTAGTTCAACAAAGGGAAGACAATTACAATTAGGAGCGCCTTTTTTATTAGGTGCAGCGCTCCTTAGCTTAGCTCTCACCAAACATTTAACCTTATTGGCATTAGGAGAAGAGACAGCAAAAAGTCTTGGTATACATACAAGTAGACTACGTTTTATAAGTATTCTTATTGTGGTTATTCTATCAGGAATATCAACTGCCTTAGCAGGTGTCGTATCCTTCGTTGGAATAATAGTACCACATATTGCCAGAAAAATAGTAGGGTCTGACTTTAGGCAATTACTACCACTTACAGGATTATTTGGCGCTATTCTACTGGTAAGTGCTGACTTAGCAGCACGTTTTTTCTTTTCTCAATCTGATATCCCCATAGGAACATTAATATCTCTTATTGGAGTCCCTGCCTTCTTATATTTTGCCAGAAGAGAACGCAGAAGATGAATCATATAAAGAGAAAAACTTGCTTAGGTATACCCTTAATATTCATGATACTAGCGCTCACAACAGGCATTAGTATCAACACTGGTTTTACCCCCATTCCCATTCTGGAAATCATAAAAGTATTCTTGTTTCAGGGAGAACCTAAATATAACTTAATTCTACTGGATTTCAGACTACCTAGAATTGTTATTGCCTTAATGACAGGAATGGGATTGGCTTTATCAGGTCTCATTTTACAAGGTATCACTCAGAATCCTCTGTCTGGCCCTGGACTGTTGGGAATAAATGCTGGTGCAGGGTTGATAGTTGTCCTTTCCATTGCGTTAGGAGGAACTATGAATGTAACCTCAATATATGCCCTTCCTTTCTTTGCTTTATTTGGAGGGGCCTTATCTGGCTTCGCTATCTATCTCCTATCAAAGAATGGCGATAGGGGTCTTCACCCGATTAGGTTAATTTTAAATGGAGTGGCTATTCAAGCGGGAATCTTTGCTCTCATGTCACTCATTGTTATAGGATTCGATGATTCCCAACATGAATTTCTCGCTCGCTGGCAAGCAGGCAGTATTTGGTCTTCTAATTGGAATTATGTGAAAGCTATGCTTCCCTGGATAGCTGTCTGTGTGGTGACTCTTTTTTTTAAAAGAAAACATCTTGATATATTGGCTACTGGCGATGATACAGCCTTAGGTTTGGGCTTAGCCCTAAAAAAAGAAAAGGCAATCCTACTATTTCTCAGTATTGCTTTGGCAGCTGTGTCTGTGGCCTTCACTGGTAGTATTAGTTTTATAGGATTAATGGGTCCTCATATGGCACGTCGTTTATTTGGGACCCGTCATGCTATTCTTATTCCATCAAGTGCCTTATTAGGAGCTCTCTTTGTCCTTATCGCTGATACGATAGGTCGAACCATTATATCTCCCAGTGAAATTCCAGCAGGGATTATGGTTTCCATAATTGGAGCCCCCTACTTCATTCTATTAATGCTAAAGGGAAGGAAAAAAAATCTATGAATATTAAAGTTGAGCAAATAACAGCCAGTTATGGCAAAACGCCTATATTGGAGGATTTATCTATTTTTATACCTGAAAAAAAAATAACTACCATTGTAGGACCAAATGGGTGTGGTAAATCAACTTTACTTAAAAGTATAGGGCGAATTCTTTCTATCCAAAAAGGGATGATTTTCCTTGATGGACAAAACATTCATGATATGCCAACAAATATACTGGCACAACAAATGGCCATTCTGCCTCAATCCCCTTCAACCCCTGAGGGAATTACAGTTGAAGAGCTCGTAAGCTATGGACGCTTTCCCCATCAAAAAGCTTGGGGAAAGTTAAAGCATGAGGATTACAGGCAGATCGATTGGGCACTAAAGGCAACAGAACTGGAAGATATAAGACATAAGGAAGTAGACAATCTATCTGGAGGTCAAAGACAAAGAGCTTGGATAGGTATGGCATTAGCCCAACAGAGTTCTATTATTTTACTGGATGAACCAACAACTTATCTGGATATGTCTTATCAATTAGAAATACTTGAATTGCTTCAAATATTAAATGAAACAGAAAAAACAACAATCGTCATGGTATTACATGATCTAAATTTGGCAGCCCGTTTCTCAGATTATCTTATAGGAATGAAATCAGGACAAATCTTATGCCAAGGAACACCCCATCAGGTTGTTACCACTGATTATCTTAGAAAGATTTTCCAGGTTGAAGCCCAAATCATTGAAGATCCACAAAGTAACAAACCGGTAGTCCTATCCTATTACCGTGTAAAGTCGGGTAATGAGAAACTAATATCTTATAGGTAAAATCTTTACATTATACTCTAAACGTATTAATAATTACACCTCAGAAAAGGAGATTCCTTTTCTTTGTTAGAAAATCCCCCTATACTTGTGAAACATAGGTTAAAATAACGACTAGGATAGATTTAATGAGCATTAATGGAACAGATACCGTAGTTAAACGTTTAAAAACAATATTGGATAGTACTCCCGAAAATCCCCTTTTACTGACGAAAGACAGTACCAGCGAATTCCAAACAGAGACAGTTAGCCAGGTTTGGGATAAAGCTTCCGCACTGGGAGCTGCTTTATTAGACTTAGGTGTCAATAGAGGTGAGAATATTGGAGTGATGAGTGATAATAGGGCAGAATGGTATATAGCAGATATGGCTGTATTAGGTCTGGGGGCGTCTAATGTCCCACGTGGTAGTGATTCCACTGCAACAGAGATGTCCTTTATTCTAAAACACGCTGATTGTTCTGTCTGTTTTGTAGAAAATAAAACACAGTTACAAAAGATACTGACCTCCATCACTGACCTGCCCTTGTTGAAGACAATAATTGTATTTGAATCAACCTTTCCCAAAGACAGCTGTCCAGATAATATTTATTTAGTATCCTATGAAGAGTTATTAAACAGAGGAAAGGAAATACTAGAAAAGAATCCTAAAGTTTGGGAATCAGAAGTTGAAAAGGGATCAGGTGAAGATCTTGCAACCATTATTTATACATCAGGGACTACAGGAGAACCTAAAGGGGTAATGCTTCATCATAACAGCTTTATCTTTCAGGTGGATAGGATACAGGGGAACTATTTAGATGTGGAACTGGGAGACGTAATGTTATCCGTTCTGCCCATATGGCATTGTTTTGAAAGAGCGGTTGAATACATCATTACCTTGAATGGGGGATCAATTGCCTACTCAAAACCTATTGGTAAAATATTATTAGCAGATATGAAAAAAACTAACCCCATGTGGTTCCCCTCTGTTCCCCGTATTTGGGAATCGATAAGATCATCTGCTTATCGTAAAGTTAAAAACTCTAGTCCTATAAAGAGGGGACTATTTGTTTTTTTTGTTACCATTGGTGGATTACATAACCACTACTACACCCAGTTTAGAGGGTGGACACCACAATTTCATAAGAAATTCCGTATCTATGATTCTATCATTGCTTTCTTACCTATGGTATTTTTCACTCCTCTAAAATTACTAGGTGACTTATTAGTTTTTGGAAATTTAAAACGTTTATTAGGGAAAAGCTTTAAAGCAGGTATCTCTGGGGGTGGGGCATTACCTCCTCATGTGGATAACTTTTTTAGATCTGTGGGAATACCCGTTCTCGAAGGTTATGGTTTAACAGAAACAGGCCCTGTTTTATCTGTTCGTAAGCAAAAAATGCCTGTCCCCCATACTATTGGACCTATATTACCTGATGTAGAATTTAGAATTTTGGATAAAGAAGGCACCCCCTTACCCCCTGGAAAGAAAGGGGTCTTACACGTAAAAAGTCCTCAAGTCATGAGGGGATACTATAAGAGACCCGAAGCTACAGAAGCTGTTTTGAAAGAGGGATGGCTTAATACGGGGGATTTGGCTATTTGTACATTAGACGGAGAGTTAGCCATTAGAGGAAGAGAGAAAGATACAATAGTACTCATGGGTGGTGAAAATATTGAACCCGAACCAATTGAGAACAAGTTGTGCGAATCAGAATATATTGATACAGCAGTAATCGTAGGACAGGACCAAAAATTCCTAGGAGCCCTTATTGTTCCCAACTTTGAGAACCTGGAAAAGATTGGTACTGAGAAAAATATTACCTTTATAGAAAAGGAAGAACTAGTATCAACACCGGCAATAGAAGAATTCTACCATGATATCATACAAAGTTTAGTGGGTCCTAAGGCTGGTTTTAAAGCATTTGAAAGAATCTTTAGATTCAAACTATTACCTGGAGAATTTGAAGTGGGTAAAGAAATGACTGCAAGCTTAAAAGTACGTCGCCATGAAGTGGATAAAATATACAAAAAAGAAATAAGGGAATTATTTCACTAGAAGATGCAAATATTTTCAAATGACATTGAGGGAGAGTTTGTTGATCGTCCCAATCGTTTTGTGGTACGCGTCAATACGCCCTTAGGATTAATAAAAGCGCATTGCCCGAATCCTGGCAAACTAATAGAGATCTTAACTCCTGGCAGAAAGTTGATTTTACAGAAGAATAACAATACAGGAAAAACCCTCTATACTCTGGTAGCTGCCTATTATAATGAAAAGATAATTCCCTTATACTCCGGGAAGGCAAATCATATCGCCAGAGAGTTAATCATACCCCGCTTATTTCCTGAGTCAGAACTTGTAAGATCAGAATATACATATGGTCATTCACGTTTCGATTTTTACATTGAAACTAAAAATAAAAAGATTCTTCTAGAAGTAAAAGCTTGTACATTAGTAGAATACAAAGTAGGAATGTTTCCCGATGCTCCTTCCTTGAGAGCTACTAAACATCTAACAGAATTATCAGACTTATCAAAAGACTTTGAGTGTCATGTACTATTTGTCATAGGTCATAGAGACGCTGAAAGTTTCCGCCCTAATATTCATACAGATCCTATTTTTGCTCAAGCGATGCAAAATACAAGAAAAAACATAACTTTTCATGCAGCCAGTATAGATACATCTGCCCAAGGTTTCGTTATCTTATTAAAGAAAGATATTCCTATTATATGGTCAGATTGGAAGGATATTAATAATCAGGGTGTTTACCTAATATTATTAAAGCTCACAGAACCCTGTGAACTAACAATAGGAAGTCTAGGAAAAATCTCCTTCAAAAAAGGTTATTATATTTACTGTGGTTCAGCAAAAGCCAACCTGAAACAACGTATTGAAAGACATAAAAGAAAAAGAAAGAATAAACACTGGCATATCGATTACTTGCGACAAGTGGCAGAAGAAGTTCAGGCATTCCCGATACAGAGCAGGAAAGACCTGGAATGTTCTCTAGCTCAGGATATTAAAGCAATATCCAAGGATGAAGTAAAATCATTTGGTTCCACAGACTGTAACTGTAGTAGTCACCTTTATCTTTTTGAAGAAGATCCCCGAACAAAAGGAGAGTTTATACAACTCTTATTTATGTATAGGCATATCAGAGCCTTTAATTAAAACCCGGCCTGTATAATCGACTCTTGATAGATACATTTTACCTTGAAAATACTCATCTACCGCCTGTCTAGCCCCTGTGAAATGTCCATAGTCATCAATGATAAGTATGCCTCCAACCACTAGCCTGGGATAAAGTAATTCTAATTCTATCTTGGTAGATTGATACCAATCCGTATCGAGTCTTAGCATACCTATTTGAGAGGGAATGCTTTGGAGAAGAGTTTCTTCAACTGGTCCCTTTATGAACTTCATTTTATCTTTGGGATAGGACGAAGTATATAGTAAGTCGCGAACCTGAGGCTCACCGGCAGCCCACCAATCAGGTTTATATCGATCACTAACAGATTGTCCTGTGAAGGCTATTTTATCTTCAGAAGTAGGTGGGGTCATCCCCTCGAACGTATCATACATCCATAACTGTCTAGAGGTATCCTGATGTTGCAACAGGGTAAGAGCCGCCAATAAGCTAGACCCACCACGAAAGACTCCACATTCCACAAAATCACCTGGTATATTTGCTTTACAAAGATATTCTATACCTTTATAAAGCGCATAAGCTCTTTCCTTCGATGTTAGTGTATGATTTTGAATCTGTGCCCACAGCGGAGTAAAGGAAGACTCCATATCCGATTGGTATTGTTGTGGATCAAGGATACCATATCCCTGTTTTTGTAATATATTTATAGCCCATTGGGTTATTTTTTTTCTCATTTTATTCCTGACCTATCATTGTAAGAAATGTCTGTTCATCAACAATAGTGAGCCCTAATTCTCTAGCTTTATTTAATTTAGAACCCGCTTTTTCACCTGCTAAAAGATGTGTTGTTTTAGATGAGACACTACTAACAATGCGTCCTCCCCGTTGTTTTATCTCTGTCTCGGCTAACGAACGTGGTTGGTAATGTTCAAAACTCCCGGTGATACACCAGCTTTGTTCCATGAAAATACCATCCCTTGTCTCAAGTTCAGCATCACGACTCTGCATTTGAAGACCAGCATCGCCTAAAGCCTGGACTTGCTTAAGAAGTTGGGGTTCTCCAAAGGCATTAACAAAGTTTTTTGCCATTTTTTCCCCTATACCCGGTATAGAAGCAAACGTTTCCCAATTATCTTCTCTGGCTACTTGGATGAGATTCTGTATGTCAGAAAAACCATTTTGTACTAGCAATTGGGCAACACGCTTTCCTAAATCAGGAATTCCCAGAGAAGCTAGAACTGTCGAAAAATGTCTTTCTTTACTGGCCTCTATCCCATCCTGAATTAGCTTTATTTTTTTTGAACCAAAACCTTCACTACCTTCCAAAGAATTAAAATCACAAGTGTAAAGGTCTTGAATATCTTTAATCATCCCTTTTTCCAATAGGACATCTAATGTTTCCGGTCCTAAATTACGAATGTCCATTTGATCCGTTCCCACAAAAAACCTTATCCGTCCTTTAATTTGATCAGGACAATCATGGTTGGGACAAAAATGATGAGCTCCCTTTTGTATTAATGGGGTATGACAAACAGGACAATGATCAGGCATATGCCATAGAGGCGAATTCTCAGATTTTTCTACAACTTTTTCAACAGCTGGAATGACATCCCCTCTTCGACTAACGGACACCATATCCCCAATAGATAATTCGAGAAGATCAATATAGGATTGATTATGAAGAGTTACATTAGCGATAGTCGCCCCACCTATATTGATAGGTTCTACTCTACCCACAGGAGTAATACGCCCTGTCCGCCCTACCTGAATATCAATACCAATTAGTTGAGTAATCCCAGCTGGAGACTCAAACTTATAAGCAATAGCCCATCGTGGATGATGACCTGTGTAACCTAAAGACTCACGGGTTTGTACATCATCAACTTTTAAGACAAGACCATCAATCTCATAATCCAAATCAGGTCGTTCGGTAGTCATCCGTTCAATAATATTAGACAAATCATTAAACTGGCCGCCGATTGTCTCATGATCAAAAATCGTCGTTCTGGAATTTAGTCTAAAGCCAAGAGCCCTGAGTTTGTTAAGATTATTTACATGACTGAGAGCCTCTTCCTCCGCAAAGAAACCTTCATAAATAAAAATATTGAGAGGAACCTTGGCAACTTCAGAACTCTTTATTCTCCTAATAGTACCAGCAGCTAAATTTCGGGGATTAGCATAGTCTGCTTCCATGCTCTTATTAATTTTTGCAAATAAGCTTTTAGGGAGGTAGATCTCTCCTCTAACGGCTAAAGGCTTCTCATACTCTATAGATAAAGGAACTGTTCCTATTGTCTTAACATTAGCAGTCACATCATTTCCTATAGAACCATTGCCTCGGGTAACCGCTCTTTGTAATAATCCTCTATCATAATAAAGAACGATTGATATTCCATCGATTTTCTCTTCGAGTACAAAGCTTAAGGATTTGCCTGTGTTCCGCTCTGTCTTTTCCACCCATTTAATGACCTCTTCTTCTGAATAGGCCTTATCCAGGCTCAATACAGGAATGGTATGCTCAACTTCTGGCAATTCATGTGTTAAATCAGACCCTACCCTCATGGTAGGACTATCAGGTGTTTTTAATTCGGGATATTTACTTTCAAGCTCCAGTAATCGATCAAAAAGCCTATCGTATTCTCTATCTGATACAATAGGCTTACCTGTCACATAATATTCAAATTGATATTTTTTTAATTTTATCTTCAATTCATCTATTTCAAGTTCAATGGATGTCACTCTTTTCTCCGAATTATAAAAGAATCTTTAAATCCCTTATCCTTTATTAGGTAATATAACACACCAATTTGATCCTCAGACAATGGACCAGCTACTAATCTGATCAGTTGTGGATCTTCTGGTTTTTTGAGAATAGCAATGGGCATTATGCTTTGCAAGTCACTGACTAGATTTTCTCTTTGAATATTTTCTTTATAGGATCCAATTTGGATATAGTTCATTTTTGGATCCAATGAACTTATGGTCGCTAAATTAAGATTATTAACAATTTGAGATAGTTTCACTGGTTCAGGAACTGCTGTAACAACAGGTTCAGGATCTTCTATAGGAGTGTTTTCTGGTGGTCTTAAATTACCAGGTTCTAAGGTAATAACAACATCATCAGGATTTTCTATAGGGAATTCTTCAGGAGGAGTAATGCGATCCTGAGAGGATTCCTCTGTTCCATTATCTGGTGTTTCAGGTAATAAGGGTGTATCAAGATTGTCTTCTTCTGGAACCTCTAAAACCTGAGCTGATGATATTTCAGGTTTTTCCTCTTCTACTGGCAGTGCAGGTAAAAGAGCAACATCAGCAGGAGCACTAGAGGAATCTTCAGGAACTATTTCTGATTGAACAACTTCCGGAGTATCTAATTCGCTTACAACCTTATCAACCTCTTGTTCTGTTGGTAGAACTTCAGGCTCAGGTCTATTGTAAAAGGCATCCTCTCTACCGGGCAAATCCCATATTTTATCTGGAGCTTCTTCGTTAGTTTTTAGACTACTGTCTTCCTGAGGAAAAATACCGGACACAGCCAATTTATCATTAACACTATCCTTTTCAGGAACAGATTCAGCTAGTTCTGGTAAAACAACATCATCCCCAGCTAAATCAGGAACGGATTGGGGAGCCTCTAATTGTTCTGGCTCTACAAAATCAGGCTGATCTGATTCTTCTGCATTGGCTGCCGCTTCCTCAATGACTTGTTCAGCTGATTCTATTGTAGCGACAACAGCATCAGTATTATCCTCTGAAGGACTGTCTTCTTTATTTTGGTTAGAAGTATCCCCGGTATTGACAGCTACTGGGTTAACTTCTGGATCTGGGTTAATGTTTCCATCTTCATAAAGGAATGATTGCCGGTCAATATTGCTTCTATCAACGGCAACAGATATGGGAATCTGTTGTCCACCCATGTCTAGAGCTTTTGCAGCTTCAGGACTTAAGAGTAACAATAAGCCCGGTTCGTTGGGCAATTCGTTTAAAATGCTCACCACAACTTTTTTGCCATTATTATTATTCGTAACAGAAACTTTTGTATCGCGAGGAAAATCATTGGAAGCAGCGTAGTACCCCCTCTCAGGTAGTTCACCAAACTTACTTACATCAGCTTTACCTTGCCAGTTGGATTGTGAGAACAATCTAAAAGAAACAAACAACACTGTTAATATTAAAAAAATACGCTTTTTCATAACATCTTCCTATAACAAATTAACCAATTGGGCAATGAGATCTTCTTGGAGTGATTTATCCCATTGTGATGAATCAGTAGGTAAAATAAGATTATCATCAAACAAAACAGAATCTGATTTTATATCATGGAGTGACAAGAGAATTTGGGTTGGGATATTTTTGTTATCACCGTCTAATTCAAATTGGATTAACATTTTAATTAAATACTTAGCACCATTTTCAGAGGCCAAAGATTGAACATCTGTAGATATATTTTGAACTGATAAGGAATCCGCTTTAAGATAAGAACCTAGATTGAATACAATATAACCATTATCAAACAGGGCATTCATAATCTGACTTTCAAATTGTGACGCATATTCAATAGAAGCATCAGGGCCGCCTGTTTTATAGTATTCTTCTGTATCCATTAATACTGTCTGAGCAAAAAGAGTTGTAGATATACCTAAAAAGACTAATAAAAAAATTTGTTTAACCACAGGTTCACCTCAATTAGACCATCGGCAAACAAGAAAAGGTTCTAAACATTTTTTACAACCTCTGTTATGATTATAGAATGGAATTGAAAAAAAGAACCATCCTACTCATTGGAGCAGGATTCGCTGGCCGTCAGCTACTTCAGGAGATTAAACAAAAAGGACATCTTGGTAAAGCCCTTGCCTTTGTTGACGATGATCCTGATAAAATCGGTACTGATATAGACGGAGTCCCTGTCTATGGTCCTATTTCACAAATAAAAACTATAAATGAATCTGTACAGGCGGAAGAGGCAATAATAACAATACCTTCAGGTAGTCCAGATGATTTAAAGCGTATATATAATTCTTTGCAAGAATCAAATTTTATACAAATTCGATTACTTCCTAATGTTAGTCAAATTGTCAATGGAGAAGCGCATCTTATCCAGACAAGAGAAATAGATCCACAAGATTTGCTGGGCAGACCTCCTATATTTATAAACTTGAAAGAAAGCCTTTCCTACCTAAGAGGGAAAAGGGTTTTAATCACAGGAGCAGGTGGTTCCATTGGATCAGAATTAGCCCGTCAATTACTATCAGGAGGAGCGGAAAGGCTGTACCTATTTGGTCACGGAGAAAACAGTATTTACTTAATTGAGAAGGAATTAAGGCTTTTACAAAAAGGTGGAGTTGGAGAAAAAGCCACTATAGTTCCCATCATAGGAGAACTGAGAGATCAAGACTTCATGGATTTTATTCTAACGAGGTTAAAGGCAGATGTTATTTTTCATTGTGCAGCCCATAAGCATGTACCTTTAATGGAAGCTAATCCTGTTGAAGCTGTCATTAACAATGTATTTGGTACCTATCATTTGCTTAAAGCAGCAGAAAAAGCAAAAATACCTAAATTAGTACTAATCTCCACTGATAAAGCAGTAAATCCTAACAGTACCTATGGAGTCAGCAAATTCTTTGCAGAACAATTGGTATTATCCTCAGGAGGCCCAAATCAGGATTTCATGGTTGTTCGTTTTGCCAATGTATTGGGATCCAGAGGTAGTATACTCCCCTTATTTAAAGAGCAAATACTAACAGGTGGCCCCATTACAATCACCGATTCAAGGGCTACCAGATATTTTATGACCATCCCTGAGGCCGCAAGTTTAGTCCTTCAAGCCGGTGGAGTTGGACAAAACAGAGATCTTTATCTGCTCGACATGGGAGAACCCGTAAATATAGAAGATTTAGCAAGACAAATGACCACCTTTTATGGTTTTAAACCAGAACAGGATATTGCCATTAACTATATAGGCTTACGACCTGGAGAAAAATTATATGAGCGCCTATACTCCTCTTCTGAAGAAGTATTACCTACTCAGTATCATAAGCTAAACAAGATAATAAAGAAGACTCCCCAGATATCTATGGATGAGATATTAGAACAACTAAAGCCTATTTGTTTTTATGATCCACAGAAGACTCAGCTGTATCGTAATAGAAAAGCTTTAAGAGCAACACTTAATAAGTATGTACCGACTTTGGAGATCCCTGATAATGAACCAGAATATTAATTCCGTACCTTTTGCTAGACCTTTTATAGGGGAGGATGAGGAGGCAGCCGTTCTTAACGTCTTAAGATCAGGATGGTTAACAACAGGAAAACAGGCCATAGCTTTTGAAAAGGATATGGCAAGCTATATAAATTGTAGTCATGCCATCGCCGTTAATTCCGCAACAAGTGGTCTTCATTTAGCACTAAAAGCTTTGGGAATTCAACCTGGAGATAAAGTATTAACTAGTGTTTGGACCTTTACAGCCACAGCAGAAGTTATCAGATACCTTGATGCTGATCCTGTTTTTGTGGATATAGAACCTAATGGCTTCAATCTTGCTATAGATGAAGTGAAAACAAAATTAAATGAACATGACATTAAAACTATTATCCCTGTGCATATTGGTGGTGTTACCTGTGATATGGAGCAATTAACGGACCTCAAAGCTAGGCATGCCTTCACTATATTAGAAGATGCGGCACACAGCTTTCCCTGCCATAATGAGAAAGGGCAATATGCTGGAAACAGGGGAGATATTGGAGTCTATTCCTTTTATGCAAATAAAACGATTACTACTGGTGAAGGGGGAATGGTTATAACCAATCATGATGATATAGCGGAAAAAATAAAACTCTATCGTCTACATGGAATTAATAAAGATGCTTTTAATAGATATACTGATACGAAAGCGAATTGGGAATATGATGTAACAGTCCCTGGATATAAGTATAATTTAACAGATATAGCCGCAGCCTTAGGTCGGGTACAATTGCAAAAAGCTGAAACATTCAGACAGCAACGACAATCTATTGCTAATCAGTATAATTCTGTATTTGATCAATATGATTTCTTAACTTGTCCCCCAAATGGAGAGGGTAACTCATGGCACCTTTATGCGATAAAACTAAATTTGAGTAAACTCAACATAAACAGGAATGATTTCATCAATAAACTAAAAGAAGCAGGTGTAGGGACAAGTGTTCACTACAAACCATTACATATGATGACTTATTATAGAAATAAGTATGGACTTAAAGATACAGATTTCCCTCGAGCAACTAAAGCATTTGAAGAGATCATAAGCCTACCAATATTCCATGGTATGGATGAAGAAGAAGTTAACTATGTTATTAATTCTGTATTAAGTATTGGAAAATCCCACTATAAAGGTTGATGTATGGCATGGGATGAAGAACTGTATGCCCGCCTTAGGGGGGAACGAGAGAGTAGTAATGACATTAAAACTCCAATAGAAATAAAAATAGTTCGCTCAGACATAATGAAAGGAAGATTAACAGAAATCCAGTGGGGAGCTATTCCCAGAGGGATTGAGATTATCACAGCTCGGGATATTGAAGGATCAAACCTCCTCAGCTTTCCCTTTGGAAATATTCCCCTATTGGCAGATGAAGAAATCTCCTATTTAGGCCAGCCACTTGCCCTTGTTTGTGGAGAAGATGAGGCTTATCTTAATGATTTTATTAACCAAATCAAAATTATAACAGAAAAATCCATAGCTGATTATTTTTCAAAAACGCCTATGGAATCTCAAATATTCCATTCTCGACTCTGGGAAAGAGGTGATGTTAATGAGGCTTTTTCAAAAGCACATCAGCAGATAGAAGGTGAATACAGAATACCAACCCAGGTGATTGTTCCCTCAACAAGAATATGCTGTACAGGTACAATACAAGATAACATACTGTCCATCAGCTACCCCAATGGATGGCCTGAAATCGCTAATGATGTGATAAGCAAGGCTATTGGATATGATAAAAATCAGATAACGATAAGCCACTGCCATGAACGTTTACCATGGGATTCCGATATATGGTTTACCCACTTGTTAGGAGCATTAACATCATTGGCAGTGACAAAAACAAAACGCTCCTGTCGTTTAGCCTTAAGCTTCCAGGAAGCATGGTATTTTGGTCCTCGTCGTATACCTGCTGTCTTTCATATGAAAACAGCTCTAAATGAAGATAATAAAATCACAGCCATGGAAGTCCATTGTTCTGTTGATATAGGAGCTTTTGATTTATTAGGACAGGAAGTTCTCGATCGTATGCTTCTAGCCTCTATGGGTGTAAATTTCATTAAAAATGTTAGACTCTATGGGCAAGTGGTAAAAACCTCTACCCTTCCCAAGACTCCCTGTATTGGTTTTGGAACAGTACAGGGATCGTTTGCAAGGGAAATGCATCATAATAGAATAGCAGAACATATTCACCAAGACGGCTGGAATTACACTAAAGATATTATTAACAAGACAGGACATCGTTTTATTGGGGGGGCTTATATAAAAGAAGAAGGCTCTCACTTAAGCGTCATGGAACAAACAGTAGAACAATCTGATTTATTTAGAAAGTTCTATGCTTATGAATTAACGCGTAAACGTCGTCTGACACCTCATCAGGAAGGGGCATTTTTGAGAGGCATAGGTTTTAGTTCAGGATATCAAGGGAATGGATTTCTAAAAAACTTCCCCTTATCAGGGACAATAGATATTACTCTCAATTCAACAGGTATAGAAATATCACCTGAACCAAATCGCTGGAACCCCTTTTTATCAGAACAACTTATTCAAGACGGCAAAGCTATCTTTGAGATGAATGACGATAACATATACTATAAGAACAAAAAGGAATGTGACCTTGGACCACAGATCGGAGGTCGAAGTATTTCTATTATCTATAACCAGATTAAACAGGGATTTGGAAATATTCAAAAAAAACGTTTCCGAGAAGCCTTACCAATAAGTATTAGCAAGAGATATAGACGCTCCAGTAAGCGGGTTTATGACGGGGAACGTATGACTGGTTTACCTTTTCACGATTTAGCCTGGGGAAGTGCTGTTGTAGAGGTAGAAGTTGATCCTATTGGAATGGAAATCATCATTAAGGCCATTTGGTTAACCGTTGATCCAGGACAAGTATTAAATAGAAAACAAGCAAGAGACAGTTTGTTTGCCTCTACAATTGCCGCATTAAGCTGGGCCCTCTACGAAGATCCTCTGACACAGAATCCGGATTCTTTTGAACAAATATATGGAAAGAACCAACCTCCCGTACATATATTCTTCAAACATAGTGACAAAAAGAAACCAAAATCTTTAAGTGCCTTACCTTGGATACTTATTCCAGCGGCTTTAACAACAGCTGTAAACCAGGCCCTGGGAGTTAAACTTGATAGCCTTCCTCTGACAGCAGAAAACATAAAGAAACAATTGGAGAAATCATGAAAATATCCTTTATTCTCAATGGTGAAGATATTGAACTAGATTTATCCCATGAATTACCCCTATCCAGTATTTTAAGAGACCAGTTGATGCTAAAGGGAACAAAGGATCTTTGTAAAAATGGACACTGTGGATTATGTTCCATATTATTAGACGGTCAATTAGTGGCTAGTTGTATGATACCTGCTTTCAAAGTCAGAGGAAAGGAAGTTATAACCATTGAAGGCTTTCGAGAAACAGAAGACTTCAAAGACATTTATCAAGGATTTCTTAAGTCTGCCACTATTCCTTGTCCTCATTGTGCAACAAGTAGAGTCTTTACCATTCATAATTTGCTGGAAAAGGACATGAGACCTTCTAGAGAGTTGATTATTCATCATCTATCCCATATACATTGTGGTTGCATGGCTCCGGAGACCCTTATCCGTGTTGTTAGATCAGCAGGAGCATTTAGAGAAAGGCGCATAAATGGAAGGAACTAGAATTCGAATCCATACCCCCAAAACACTGGGAGAACTGGGACAACTTTATCAAAAAAAACCGAAGGCAATACTCTACGCAGGAGGAACCTACCTTCTTAGTCATTATAATGAAATCAATCCCTTCACAGGGGATATTATTTCTCTTGAGCGAATTGATGAAATGCGCAGACTAAACCGAACAGAAAGGTATTTTGAAATAGGAGCAACAGTACCAATTCCCTTTATACTAAATACGGGATCTTCTTATCTTCCTAAATGTCTCGTTAATTGTTTACAACAGATAGGGCCCATTGCCATACAATCCCAGGCAACACTGGGAGGAAACCTATGTGTAAAAACTATGCATTGTGATAGCTTGGCCGTTTTATTGGCATTAGGAGCAAGGTTAGAACTTCGTAAAGGACGGCAGAGTCGTTGGATCCATCTGAGCCAACTAATAGATAGTGAAGGACAACTGGACTTTAAAGAAGGAGAATTCCTCGTTCGTATAAGATTTCCTTTAGAAGAATGGGACAAACAGAGCTTTATCAAATTAGGTCAACCCTATCAGTTAGAACGTAGAGAGTATGTTCTATGTAATCTTATTAAAGTGGATAAAAATGTAATAATGGATATTCGTTTAGCATTAACTCAGGGTACACATAAGTCTATCAGAATAAGAAATTTAGAAGCTCAGTTAAAAGGGAAAAAAGTTCCTTTGGGAACCAAAGATATTAAGATACTGGAACAAGAAACAGCCATTGCTTTGGATTTTCCAACCAACACATCTAGTGGTGATCTAAGACGTATACACCAGATTTATAAAAACCTTTTCAGACAACTTCAGGACTGAACTTTACAGTCCCCTGTGGGATTGTTTATATTGATGGCAATAAGGGAGAAGATATGCCGGATTTCGTACACTTACATAACCATTCTGATTTTTCATTACTAGATGGCGCAGCAACCATCTCTAAACTAGTTGATCGTGCCAAAAGTTATGGAATGAAAGCTCTAGCCTTAACTGATCATGGAAATATGTTTGGTGTACTTAGATTTTACAAAGAATGTAAAGCAAATGATATTAATCCAATTATAGGCAGTGAGTTCTATATTGCTCCCGGATCAAGATTCGTTAAATCAGGATCAGATGATACGAGCAAATACTATCATATGGTACTCCTTGCTAAAAACTATGAGGGATATAAAAATTTAATGGTTCTCTCTAGTGCTGGATACACAGAGGGATTCTATTACAAACCTCGTATCGATGATGAAATCCTGGCCCAATACTCCAAGGATATTATATGTTTATCCGCCTGCCTTGCAGGAGAAATTCCTCAAAAACTGCTCAAAGGTCAGTATGAAAAGGCAAAAGAGAAGGCCTTATATTACAATTCCCTATTTGGAGAAGGAAACTACTATTTAGAATTACAGGACCATGGTATTCCAGAACAAAAAATAGTGAACGAACAGCTTATCAAACTCCATAAGGAAACAGGAATTCCCTTAGTGGTCACTAATGACATCCATTATGCAGATAAAGATGATGCCAATGCTCAGGACACGATGCTTTGTATTGGAACAAATAGAAAGAAAAAAGAAACGAACCGTATGTCTTTTGATGGAACAGAGTTCTACATGAAAAGCCCCGAAGAAATGGCCGCACTCTTTCCAGAGTATCCAGAGGCTATATCTAACACAGTACGAATAGCAGAAAGCTGTTCCATAGAATTAGAATTACCTGGACCATTATTACCAGATTATGAAATACCAGAATCTTTTGATACTGTTGATGAATACTTAAGACATCTCACCTATGAAGGCTTAAAAGAAAGATATACAGAAATCCCCCAAGAAATAAAGGATAGAGCCGATTATGAACTTGGTATAATTATTGGAATGGGATTCACAGGATATTTCCTTATCGTCTGGGATTTCATCAATTATGCAAAAGAAAATGATATACCTGTAGGGCCTGGTCGTGGGTCCGGTGCAGGTTCTATTGTCGCTTATGCCATGAAAATAACAGACATTGATCCTCTAAAATATAATCTGCTCTTTGAACGGTTTTTGAATCCAGAACGTGTTTCAATGCCTGACTTCGATATAGACTTCTGCTTCGAAAGACGAGGAGAAGTTATTGACTATGTAACACAAAAATATGGTTCTGATAAAGTGGGCCAGATAATCACATTTGGAACCTTAAAACCCAAAGCCGTTATAAAAGACGTTTGCCGAGTACTGGACATTCCCTTTGCGGAATCCAATATGATATCAAAATTAATTCCCGACGGACCCAAAGTCAAATTAAAGAGTGCTCTAGACGAGGAACCAAAACTAAAAAACCTCATGGATCAAGGGGGAGTCTACAAGGAATTAATAGAAACAGGATTAAAGCTTGAAGGACTTAATCGACATACCTCAACCCATGCCGCTGGAGTTGTAATAGGTAAAACCACCTTAACAGACTACGTCCCTCTATATAGAGATCCAAAGACAGGAGCCATATCAACTCAATTTACTATGGATCAATTGGAGGAATGTGGTTTAGTCAAGATGGACTTTCTTGGTCTTAAAACCTTAACCCTTATTAAGAATACAGAGAAATTAATACAAATGGGTATAAATCCAGATTTTGACTCTGATTCTATTTCTGAACATGACAAAAAAACATATAAAATGCTTGGTGATGGAAAATCCACTTGCGTCTTCCAGTTTGAATCCTCAGGAATGCAAAAAATCCTCAGAGACGCACAACCTGGTAATATTGAAGACTTGATAGCCTTGAATGCCCTCTATAGACCGGGACCTATGGCAAATATTCCCCAATTTGTTGACAGTAAGCAAGGGAGACAGCCTATAAGCTACCCTCACCCTAGTTTGGAAGAAATATTAAAACCTACCTATGGAGTTATTGTCTATCAGGAACAGGTTATGCAGGTCGTACAGATTATTGGGGGATTTAGTCTAGGTAAAGCGGATATTCTAAGACGGGCCATGGGAAAGAAAAAAGTCAAAGACATGGAAAAGATGAAAGTTGACTTTTTGAAAGGAGCCGCAGATAAGGGAATATCAGAAAAGAAGGCTTCAGAAATCTTTGATATGCTAGAACCCTTTGCGGGATATGGTTTTAATAAATCCCATGCGGCAGCCTATTCTGTATTAGCTTATAAAACGGCCTATTTGAGAGCCAACTATCCTGCAGAATTTATGGCAGCCAACCTGACCAACGAAATCAATTCTACTGAAAAGCTAGCCTATTATATCTCTGAATGTGATGAGATGGGAATTGAAATTCTTCCACCCAATATTAACCTTTCGGATAAATATTTTACCGTTGTTGATGGGAAGATTGTCTATGGAATGATGGGGATAAAGGGGATAGGATCTGCAGCTGTCGATGAGATAATCAAAGCTCGTAACGAAGGGGGCCCCTTTCAATCTATGGAAGATCTTATGGAAAGAGTCGAACTCAAGACTGTAAACAAAAAGGTCATCGAAGTGGGAATACTCTGTGGACTTTTTGATTCACTCAAACACAACAGAGCCACTTTTCTACATAATTTAGAGTTACTAACAGAACAAACTATCAATAAAAAAGATAGTAAAAAATATGGTCAATCAGGATTGTTTGATACTTGTGAGGAAGAAGTATTTCCCGATTTCATCTATGAAGAAAAAGAGGAATTATCCAAACAAGAAATGTTAGATCATGAAAAAGAGATCATAGGTTTCTATTTTTCCGGTCACCCTATGGATGAATATAAGGAAGAATGGGAAAAAAGATGCAATCTCGATCTCAGTAAAGCAGACAGAGCTAACGAACAAAAGCAATATAATCTCGTAGGAATGCTTAAAACCTTCAGAACTATTGTCACGAAGAAAGGTTCCAAAATGGCTTTTGCTCAGTTAGAAGACTATCGGGGACATATAGAAGTCATCTTCTTCTCAAAAGTATTTGAAGCCCATGAAGAATTATTAAGGGAAGGGGCCATTTTAGGTATAAAAGGAACTGTAGACCATTCCCGTGGGGAACCTAAATTCAAAGCTGAAGAAGTAACCAATCCTAGTGGTTTAGAAGAAAAACCAGCCACCGAATTACACATAACACTACGACAGGGAGAGCATAACGAGGAAGATTTAGTAGGCTTGCGTGATATTCTAATAAGCAATACGGGAGCTTGCCAAGTCTTCTTACATTACAAAAAAGAAGATACTGATTATGTCATCAAAGCCAGTCCCTCAATTACTGTGGGTGCAAGCAATCAAATTTTGGATGAAATAACGAAACAAGAAGGTGTTGAAAATGCATGGAGTCGTTAAAGGATTAAGGAGTCTATAATGTTAACAGGAAACCTATTTACTACACTAAATATATTAAGAGCTTTAATTTCAGCTTATTCAGTATTACTGGTCATTAGAATATTCCTCACTTGGTTTGGAGATTTTGCCCAAGGAGGCCCTATAGACTTTCTAGGTAAAATAACAGACCCCTACCTCAATATTTTTCGTAGAATACCTTGGCTTAGAATAGGAGTATTCGATATGAGTCCTGTCATAGGTTTACTTATACTTAGTATGACAGGTTCATTGTTGAATGCCATTATTTATACTGGAAAATTTACTTTGGGGATCGTTTTATCTATACTATTATCCGGTATATGGTCAGTAGCTCAATTTTTATTTCAGTTCCTTCTGATTGTTACTTTAATAAGATTAGTGTCTATCCATTTTTTTCAAAGCAATCATCCGATATGGATGAATCTGGACAGATTTTTTTATCCAATTGTTGATAAAATTAATAAGTTGAAACGTCGAGGAAATGATTTTAACGCTTATAGAAGTGATTTCTCCTACCCCAATGGTTTGATAGCAATCGCTGTTATTTCTCTGGCCATGTGGATAGGGGGCGCTTTTCTTATTTCTCTATTATCCAATTTTCTGATGACCTTACCTATTTAATGCGCTTATCTAATCTCAAAATAAATGTCAATGATCTCCATGGTGTCGGTAAAAATACCTCTCAACTATTGAGCAAACTAGGTATTATCAATATAGGGGAGTTATTGACGTATTTCCCTCGCGCCTATGAAGATAGACAAACAAAACGCTCCTTTAATCAACTGGAAACGGGTAAAGCCATAAATACTCAGATTACTGTCACAGGTAAAGAATTTTTTGGCTTTGGGAAAAAACGGACTTTAAAAATCTTTGTCACTGATGATACTGGAACAGCAAGCCTTGTATGTTTTGGTAGATCTTTTTTAGATAAACAGATACATATAGATGAGCAGTACTATTTGTATGGGCAATTCACCATTAAATATGGTGAACTCCAGTGTTCCTCCTTTGAATTAGAGCCAGTTACAGATAAGCCAAAAAATTTTGGAAAGATATTACCCTTATACTCCTTATCTGAAGGCTTAAGTCAAAAGACACTGAGAAAATTAGTCAAACAGGCACTAGATTTATACGGGAAAAGTCTGGAAGAGGAACTACCCCAATCCATATTAAGTAAAAATAATTTGCTGAACAATTCCATTGCCTTAAAATATATACATTTCCCAAACAACTGGCAGCAATATGAACAGGCCCGTAATTCTCTTGCGTACTTAGAATTGTTCAATATACAACTCAAAGCAGCATTGGATCGTTTTAACCGCAGAAATCTTAAACAAAAGGCCATAAAATCTAAAAACAAATTACAAGAACAATTGATTGATTCCTTACCTTTTTCATTAACGCCAGATCAATCACAAGCTATCCAGGATATCAATAACGACATATCTACCCCCCATCCCATGTACAGATTAATCCAAGGTGAAGTGGGAAGTGGTAAAACCCTGGTAGCCTTTCTCTCTGCCCTTAATGCTATTGAACAAGGATACCAAGTAGCCTTTATGGCCCCTACTGAACTACTCGCAAAACAGCATGGAGAAAATGCCTCACAGTTACTGATGCCCCTTGGAATCCGGATAGCCTTTATGTCTGGTAAATTAAAGATAAAACAAAGAAGCATTCTATTGGAAAAACTCAAATCCGGAGAAATAGATTTACTCATTGGAACCCATGCCCTATTCAGTTCGGATGTACAGTTTAAATCCCTTCGCTTGGTCATTGTAGACGAGCAGCACAGATTTGGTGTTGAACAAAGAAAAGAACTGGCTGCTAAAGGACACAATCCGGATGTACTATTAATGACAGCAACTCCCATTCCACGTTCCTTGGCACTAACGGCATTTGGAAACCTGGATATATCAACTATACAAACCATGCCAATGGGTAGAAAGAGGATTGAAACCCATTTAAGCAAACAAGATAGCGAACAAAAGGTCTATGACTTCATTAAAAAGGAATTAGCGAGTGGACATCAAGCTTATTTTGTTTATCCTTTAATAGATCAATCAGAGAAGCTGGATCTACTAGACGCTGAGAGCATGTATATAAAATTACAAAGTGAATTTGCTCCGTATCATTGTGGATTGATACATTCCAAAATTCAAGAAGACCTTAAAACTCAGACAATGAAAGAGTTTCAAGAGAATAAAATTCAAATATTGGTAGCAACAAGTGTCGTCGAAGTGGGAGTGGATGTACCTAATGCTACTTGTATAGTGATAGTTCATGCAGAAAGATTTGGCCTATCAACACTTCATCAGTTACGAGGAAGAGTGGGAAGATCAGAACTACAATCCTATGCCTTTCTAATCTATTCAACACCCTTATCTGAAGAAGCAAAACAACGATTAAAGATAATGAAAGAAACAAATGATGGATTCAGGATTTCCCAGGAGGATATGGCTATCAGAGGTCCAGGAGATATTACAGGTGTTAGGCAATCAGGGTTTATGAATTTTGTAATTGCAGATATTACAGTAGATGGGGATCTCCTTATTAAAGCCAGAGATGATGCGAACAGTATAATTAAAGAAGATCCTGATCTAGAAAATCCAGATAATTATTGTTTAAAATGGATACAGTAATAGTTAACACAAAACAACAATAGGGAACTTAATCACTCATTAAGCTACATAATTGTACGACAATAGATATTACAGTAAAACAGCGTTCTTTTATTTACTTATTATATAACGACTTACAACAAACAAACTATATTTTCCATAATGGCACCATATTTGCATATATCCTAATGGAGGCCTATGGTGAAGCCCTACGAAGTAGATATGGTGACGACCACATTGGGTATTGTCAAACCACTCAAAGTGACTAAAAATTGGGAAGGTTGCATTGAGCATATTAATCTAAACCCAAATGAAGAATATAGTCTTAAATTTCCATGGGGGTATCAAAAAACTCAACTTGATGAGCTACACTTCTACCCTAGTGGGAAAATAAACACAATATTGTTAAGTAAACGTGGTCAATTAGACGTAGCGACAGCGGTAGGAATGTTTCCCGTTTGGAATCGTCTTGAGTTTTGGCCTAATGGATTTTTGAAGAACTTTGATCCTGCTATGCCCGTTAAAATACCAACCCCGATAGGGCCGATTGACGTATTTGGTGGTCATAATGTATTTCCCAATGGAGAAAACCCTGTATGCTTAGATGATATGGGAAATATTACTAAAATTTATACGAGCCTAAGAGCGATTGAGATTCTAAGTCCGAGCAAGACATTAAGAGAATATATACCTATAAATTTCTGGCCAAACCAAAACAACAAATTACTTTGTCTGGATTTTACCAATAACTGTCTTGATATTAACAATCATGAAGTGGAAAACTTACCCTTAGACAGTTTGATTTGTTTTCTTAGAGAATTCCAATGTATGGATACTACTTTATCATATGAATAAATATTTTAGGGAAGTGTTAGGAAAATAGCAACGATCCATCCTATGGATAGAAAGGGAGCAAAAGGGATAGCTTTGTTTCTTTCTTTTTTTGCTAAATAAAACATACTTACAATTAAACCACTCAAAGAAGCACAGAACAAAAGAATAAAGTCTTGATATACATTAAGAAAGCCAGCCATCAGGGCTACGAGTTTTACATCCCCCAACCCCAACTTCCCTTTACTAACAAAGTGAAGCCCCAAAAAGCTGCCTCCCATAAGTAAGAGGGATACTATGTGGATGACAAGATTATGACTATCAGTTACCAGATAAAATAATAACAAAGGGAGGACTAAAGATAGTAACCATTTATCCGGTACTATCATATACTTTATGTCGTACCATGCTAAATAAAACCAAATGGGGATAGTAAGGAGAATGATCAAATTCATTTGGCTGTAACCATAACAAATTCTCCTTCTATACTGAAAGGGTTAGCACGGCTGACACTAACATCCATGATTTTACCAATCAGAGACAAATCATCTGACTTTATTCTAACATTGACTTTACCTTCCGTTCGTCCGATCAAATATTTGCCATCCCGAGACCGACCTTGAATCAAGACTGGAATCTCTTTATCTATCATACTAATATTATGAGCATAACTGGATTTCTTTAAGGATTCTGTCAATATTTCAAATCTTTTCTTTTTGTCATTCATGGAGACATTGTCTTCCCATTGATAGCTAGCAGCTCCCGGTCTTGGAGAATACTTGGCAATAAAAGCCATGTTGTACTTAAACTCTTCCATAGCTAGTACAGTATTAGCAAATTGTTCATCTGTTTCACCAGAAAAACCTACAATAATATCTGTAGTAATGGCTATATTAGGGATTTTATGTCTGGCATATTCTACAATTTGTCTGTACCTATCCATGCTATGCTTTCTATTCATTCGTATAAGGACTTTATCATCTCCTGATTGCAAAGGAAGATGAATCTGATTGGCAATAGAGGGATGAGCTGCTATTACATCTAATACTTCATTAGTCATATCCCGAGGATGGGGACTGGTAAAGTATATCCATAGTCTATGAGAGGCTTTATCACCCACTTCACCAATACGATGAAGTAATTCTGCAAAAGAAAGCTCTTGTCCCTTTTTATCTAGCCCATAGGAATTAACATTTTGACCTAATAATGTAATGGATGTATAACCTTTATTAATGAGGTCCCCGACTTCTTTTAAGATTTCCTCACTGGGACGACTAACCTCCCTTCCTCTTGTATAAGGAACAGCACAAAAAGAACAAAACTTATTACACCCATTTTGTATAGGGACAAAGGCATCAAAGGAGGAATCATAAGAGGCCTGGATGCTCCAGAACTCTGATTTAATGGGATCTAACCTCGCTGGACTAACAGAATGAATAGAAGGAACACCATAATGATTAAGGAACTCTGGTAGCTTCTCCATTTCTGCTGTGGGAAAAGATAAATCAAAAAGTTTTTCAAACTTAGTCATATCCTTTGGCAAGATACAGCCGGATACAAAAGTAATAATAGATTTCCTATCCTTTCGTAAATTCCAGTCATGAATCTTACTATAAACCCTGTCAATAGCAGCCTGGCGTACAGAACAAGCCATAACACCAAGGATATCGGCTTCTTCCTCATTATCTGTTTGTTTATATCCCATATTCGAAAATACAGTTTTAACTCTCTCAGAATCGCTCATGTTCATCTGACAACCTAAAGTCAAAACAAAATATTTCACATAAATCTCCTTAAAAAGTCAAAAATACATTTTATTACTGCCTAAGTCAACATTCCAGATACTATCAAATAGTTATTGAAATATAAAAAAAAAACAGTACAATTTGTACATGTATAAAATAATGCCTCTAACAGTAATGATGTTTCTTTCAGTAACATCGTGGTCCATTGATTTAACAAAACCTGATTTTCAAAGCCAATATAAAATTGTTTACTCTGAGAAAAGACACTCTGAAATGATTGTCTATGAGTTATTTAGTGCATTTGATGCTAATAAAATAAGTCTAGCCAAACTTTACAATATTATGACAGATTTTGACCAGTGGCCAAAACTTCTGAAAAGTGTAAAAGATGTTAAGTGGATAACTAGCAAAAAAACTATTGTTAATGATACAACCATTAGACACCATGCAAAATATAAAGTTAAAGCACCATGGCCAGTTAGATGGATAGAGGCGGAAGAAAGCTCTTTTTATATACAAACAAGAAGAGATGAGACACATATTGAATACACCTTTTATCCAGATTCCCACTTTACACAAGTTGGCACGAAACTAAAAGAAGGTCATGCAGAATTACGTTGGGACAAAGAAACACACCTCATCCATGGATACCTTTATATTGAAATCATTCCCCAGATAGATTTACTAATGAAAGTCACCGCTCCTTATGTGGCTAAAAGTATGGACAATATATTCAAGGGATTATTCGAAAAATACATAACTCCCCCTTAGCACATCTGTTCTTACCCATAAGACAGCTATCGCCCCCTATCCCACACCTGTGGGTAACAGGCCATGACACCTGTGGGTAACAGGCCATGACAGGGGTGGTGTTCTTAATCTACATTATCTCTGCTTATCTAATAACTTCTGGTCCTGCTGCAAACGAGAGGACTTACGAACCAACTCATCCACACTATTAAGTAATGTTTGAGCTTCCTCATATCTACCAGCATTAAATAAGGTAGCAAAGTTATTGTGAATACTGATGATATAGTTGTACTCATACATATCTAAGATTGACTTTACTTTGGCTATCTTTAAAATATCAGGATCCGCTGATTTTAAAAAATGATAAGCCTGTTTCATCCCTTCACTTGTCTCTATTCGTTTAGCTTCTTTACTATATAAATAGGTTGTATATTCATTAATCTGGGACTTTGATAAATCTTTTTCCACAGACTTTAAATATTGGCGTGCTGTTTCAAAATCTCCGTTTTTTAATATAGTCTGCAAATCGTCAGTCTTCATCATTTTATCAATTTTATCCCTATTGATTTGATCGATTTGTATCGTGTTTTTATACTGGCTCCACTCATTCTGAGCCTTTTGTGTTTGCTTATTGTTTATGAGACTAACAAGCCTGTTATACACAAGAATTCCTGCAACTTCCTTTACTTCATTAAAATGAGGAAACTCTTCTTCAACCATTTTCATGGCTGATATGCCCTGAAGATATTGATTCCGCATATTAAGAAAAGCTCCCCAGTTCTTGAAGGTATCCTCTAAAAATTGCTCAGATTCAGGTGTTTGTTCTAACGCATTTCTAGTCATTGCTAGAGGAACAGTTTGATCAAACTTCTGTTGTCTTTGTAATAGACTTATCTGATTTGATAAAATAAAACCCAATAGTTCTTTATCTGAGACGTCCCATCTCTTAGTATAATGACCAGGAGGCACATAACTAAAACCTGTTATATCACCAAAAGCATTGGTGAACTCTTTCTTTTCCCCCGGGTTAAAACCATATTTTGTAGTTGTTTCAATATCTATAATTTGATCATTAACATAAATACTGCAAAAAGCGTGATCAGGGGTGGCAACGGGCACGATAGTAATACCTGCTTTTTCTGCCATATACATATACATAACACTGGAAGATACACAATTGAAAATTCCATCATTGTATAGAATAGTTAATCTGGTCTCCTCCTCTCTATATTTCTTAAATATACTATTGTGCAAAATAAGCAACAAAGCTTCAGCCCGCTTTGACACACTAGGTTCTGTCAGTAGCTCATCAATAATAGGATTGCTATAATTATGGATGGCCTTAACCCATTTCGGAACATCTTTTGAATCAACGCCACTAAATAACAAGGCGAGTTTCAAGAAATCTTCAGGATCCAAGGGACTCATATCCTTTCCTTTACTAACGATATAAGGATCAACCTTGTAGATTTCACTATATATAGGTTGTGACACGATGAAAAATGTCATGATTGTTAAAGGTAATACAAATTTATTTATCATACTTATAATCTAGGCAAGTCGTAGCAAATGAGCAAGGACTTTGTTATACTCCTCACACTTATGAGACTTCTTTTTATCACTTATATATTTTTCACATCCATCTTTTTAACTTTTTCACAAAAGGTTGATTTTTGGACAGATCTGCCAACAGAAGATTGGTTAACCAACATGGTAGAGGAAATGACCCCTGAAGAAAAATTGGGTCAAATATTGCTATTAGGATATGAAGGTGAGACTCCCAATAGAGATATCATGAACTGGATTTCCCAAAAACATTTGGGCGGAGTAAAAATATTCGGATGGAATGCTGATAATTTGAAAACCCTAACAGAAGCTATTTCAACAATGCAAGAAGCTAGTCAGTCAACACGATTAAAGATCCCCCTTTTTACAGCTACAGACCAAGAAGGAGGATGGGTTAGACATATACGAGGAACCACAAGTATTACTCCCGGAAATATGGCGATTGGTGCGACAGGGATTCCAGATGATGCTCTTCTTACAGGTTATTATATTGGACGTGAGCTCCGTACTCTTGGAATTAATATGAACTTTGCCCCTACTGTTGATGTTTATACAAATCCAGAAGCCCATGTCATTGGCCCGAGGGCCTTTAGTGATAACCCCTATCAGGTGGCCTTATTAGGATTAGGCTTTTATTATGGTCTTGAAAAAAATAGAATCATCGCTACAGCAAAACATTTTCCAGGTCACGGTCATGCAGACAAAGACTCACATGGAGATCTTCCCTTAATTGATAGGACATTAGAAGATCTTGAAGCAATAGATTTGGTGCCATTCCGCTTCCTTATCGAAGAGAATATTCCTGCCATTATGAGTGGGCACTTAGCATATCCCCAAATAACAGAAAAGGTGGAACCAGCTAGTCTATCCTATGAACTAAGTCAAACTTTGTTAAGAGAACACATGTCCTATGATAATATACTTATTACGGATGACCTCTATATGGGAGGAGCTCAAACAACAGGTATTACCTTTCCTGATATTGGAGTCGAAGCAATTAATGCAGGTAATGACATATTACTTATATCCCAAACACCTTACTTACATAATATAGTATGGAGAAGACTCCTCGAGGAATATAACAAAAATGATGCTTTTAAAGTACGTGTCAATGAATCAGTAAAAAGAATACTGAGGATAAAAAGGCAGTATCTATATGAGGACGACCGCGTTCCTTTAAACCCGTCGCCTCAATCTATTGATAGCCATATACCCGATCCTGATGGATCAAAGTTTTTCAAAGACCTCGCCCAAAGAGCCGTTACACTCATAAAAGGGGATAAAGAAAAGCTAGTCATAAAGCCGGATCTTATCATTAGTCAATATTCCTATGCTCTGAATTATGGAACCCATTTATGGCCAGGAGCACGAACGTTATATTATTCGTACAATCCGTTTTACTCTTATTCCCAAAGAGAATTCCAACAAATCAAAAATAATGTTCGAAGGGCTAAATCGGTTCTGTTTGTCATGGCCACACCTGGTAGTTATGAGATATTAACCCAATTGGAGGAATATAAAGATAAAATTACTGTCCTAAGTTTAATGACACCTATATATTTTCGATTTATGCCATGGATAGAAAAAGGAATAGCTGTATACGGTAGTGGGAATGAATCTATCAAAGCAGGAATTGATACATTACATGGTGATTTGAAACCTACAGGATATATCCCCATCGAGGTGAATTGATGTGGTATAAGGTAGATGCTTCCCTTAAAAATCAGCTACAACAACAACTATTGTCTAATGAATCCCGATATATCATGGCTGTGGATTATTTTATCCAAAATGATAAGCACTATAAGGATTTTTGGATAGACGATGAAGGAAGCTGTTTATTACTAACACAAGATGGTAGACTCTTGCCGTATTTTCGTTCTATTTCTGATTATAATTTTGAATTGCCCAAAAAAATCCTACAAAAAAAATCACAGATTAAAGCTGTAGCTGGAATAGAAAAAGATGTCTTAAAAATTAACGAAATCATAAAACCTCAACATTTTGTTAATCAATATTATTATCTAAAAACGAAAGAAGAATTGGACAGTTATTACTGTGAACAGGTAAGGATAATTGAAGAATGGGAAGCAGAGCAAATACATTATCTACAGTGGTTATATGAAAAAGAGGAACTACACATCCCGGGATATTATTATTCTCAAGAAATTAGCTTAAAAGTTTTTAAGAAATCCTTAGCACAATACACTCACCTATTATATGAGGATAAGGATACCCCTTTAGCTAAAGGTAATATCAATAGTAGAGGGTGGAACTGGAATCAGCTCGGAGGTATCTATACACATTATAATCACAGAAATCGTGGATTAGGTGCTATTATTGTTAAATCCTTACTGTCTCTAAGTAAAGAAGATAATAAATCTGTTGTTTTATTTGTTAACAAGAAAAATCTTTGTGCTAATTATCTGTATAATAATTTAAAATTTACTCATAATGACAACTTCGCTATTAGCTATTATAATTAGAAAACTTTTTTCATAGGATAGACACAGTGAAAATATTAATGGCAGTAACAGAGGCTGTCCCTTTTGCAAAGTCAGGAGGACTAGCAGACATGGTACCCGCCTTGAGTGCGGCCCTAATAAAAAAAGGACATGAAGTAATTATCTTTATGCCTCTATATGGTTTTATTGACAAAAGCCGGATAGAGCCTCTAAAGCAGTGGCAAGAACAGATATTTTCTACTCACTATAATAATATCCAATATTTATTTTGGGATTCAAGTAATTTTAGTTATAGAAATGAGCTCTACAATGAAGAAGGTATAGATTATGAGGATAATATTAAGGCATTCTCATCCTTTTCTAAAATAGTCCTTGAGTACTGTAATACCACAAATGACTTTGATATTATACATATCCATGACTGGATGTTAGGAACTCTACCTATATATAAAAAGACCAAATATCCAGAATTAACTGCTAAAACAATTATAACCATTCATAATATTGGTTACCAAGGTATCTTCCATATAAAAGAACTACCGATTCTGGGTATCGATGAAGGTGAGGCTTTCTATTATGGTTTGATAAAAGATGACATGATTAATTTTCTACATGCCGGTATATCCACTTCTGATTATATAACTACTGTATCTCCTACTTATGCAGAAGAAATCCTGGAAGAAGAATATAGTTTTGGTTTGGGAAAAACAATAAGGTCCAGAAATCATCGTTTGTTCGGAATCTTGAATGGAATTGATATTGATAATTGGAATCCCTCAACAGATCCTCTGATTGAATATACTTTCACAGAGGAATCACTAAACAGGAAAGAAAAGAATAAGCTAGCCTTACAAAAGGAATTAAACTTATCGATTGATTCTAGTAAGATCCTGGTAGGTAGTATTGGTCGTTTAGTCCATCAGAAAGGGATAGAACCTCTGGTTGAAGATAATGGAAAACTTTTTACAAGAATTCTGAATAGTTTTGTAGATCTGCAATTTGTGATATTAGGTTCTGGAATTACAGAATGGGAGAATGTGCTAACCAACTTATCTCATAAACATCATAATTTATCTGTTATAAATGATTTTGATAATGCTTTGGCCCATAGGATTGAAGCTTCTGCTGATGTTTTTTTCATGCCCAGTCTCTATGAGCCATGCGGTCTTAACCAAATGTATTCAATGCGCTATGGAACAATTCCTCTTGCTTCTCGAACAGGAGGACTATGTGATACGATTGTTGATGTATATGAAGATAAGGAAAATGCAACGGGAGTATTATTTAACTCTGATTCTGATTATTACAGTGTTTTTCAAAATGTTAAAGAAACATTATTTGATAACAAACCTCTTATGTTTGATATCAGACTGAGAGCTATGAAAATTGATTTTTCATGGATAAAAAGTGCACAGGAATATGAGAGACTTTATATAAAGGCTAAATCCAGATAAAGGTAATCTTTGACATACCCTTGTTTTTCAAAATAGTATAGGTAACTTTGACCTGTCGACGTTAGTGAAAATTCACCCCAATCAATGCTTTCTTTATATAGTATCTCATCACACAAAAGAATAGCTTTTTTATTTCCATACCAACAGATGAGAGCCAATGTATTCTCTTCTGTATTCCTATCAATCATCATTGTTGACTTGTAGAGAGGTAATTCTTCTTGAGAATAAATCTCTAGCATATCAGATAACGGACCATAGACTTCAATAGATATGGTAGGTATGGCCATTAATGTTTTGTTCACATTAACAATTAAATATTCTTCACTATCAAAGGCATAAGGAATCTCTATAGAAAATTCTGTTCCCTTCTGTAAAAGTGATTGGACATTGATTGTTCCTTGCAATTTTTGTTCGATAGTGTTACGAATAATTTCAATACCTAATCCTCTACCTGCCATGGAATTAACTTCATTCTGTGTGCTTAAACCTGGTATACTTATGAGGTCAATTAAACTTTTATCATCATTATCTTTTATATTTTGACTGGCTAGAGCCTTAATCTTTGCTCTATCAATTCCCTTACCATCATCCTTATAGTTAATGACCAATCGATTATTTTTTATTTCTATATTAATACTAATAGTAGCTATTTGAGGTTTTCCCGATTCTCTTCGTTGTTCTGCATATTCAATACCATGTGCTAAAGAGTTACGTATCAAATGAATAAAAACGATATCCAACTCACTCAGAACACTTTGATTCAATTCAAGTTTTCCATTCTCGACGTTAAGAATTACTCTTTTACCGAGATGGTCTGCTAAGTCCTTAATTCTATTTTGGTATTTAGAAAAGAACTCATTAACGGTTATATTGGTTAAATTATCAATGGATTTGGTAAAGATTCTATAGGCATGATCAAGTCTTTTTTCTTTTCTTAGTTTTGATATGATAAAAAAGTGATATTGACGCTGAAGGTACTTTATTTTATTAGCATTTGAGTCATAACTATCATTATTGATCAATACATCAAAAACATCTGCCTCATAGGGACTGGTTAAACTAGTATATGGTAAACTTGTTATATCAATGGATGCTATATTGTCTACATCTATTAATGATTTTATATGATTAGATACATATTTTGTGGTAGCATAAATATCATAGGTTCTACTTTGATTATGTATGGCAATGCTAGGCTCTATTCTTATGATTTGCATGTTTTGTTCAAGAATGTTTACAACAAGAAAAGCTCTTGCATAGGGCATTATTTCAAAGGGATCAATAGTAAACCTTATTCTGAATAGAGTTTCTCCTCTATAAATAGATTCCTTTAGTAATTTATCTTCAAATTCATCTGAACTTTTCGAATGACTGCTTTCAAAATAAGCCAATGATTGTAAATCATCAATTTGTTTTTTAACCTTAATGACATAATCATCGTTAATAGGTACAGCACCTATGTTGTTTAAGAATGTTTCGAGGTTATGAGCCTGTTCAGCTAATTTATTTTGTCCCGCAAAAGAGTAGGTGGATTTTATATTATGGGCAAGTCTAAAAGCTTCTTTTCTATCAAATTCCCCTGTATTCCAATATTTATTTATTAATCCATAGATACTAGTTATAAATTGTTTTTTATTGACAGTCTCATTATCTCGTATTGACACGCATGGACATCCTGATTTGTTTTTCTAATAAAGTTGCACTAAATCTTATCTCATTATTAAGATCGCGTTTAGCTTCTTGAACTATATAATTCATCATAGGATTTGCTCCTATCTTTAAACAAGCTTCTAATATCTCTTTTCTTATTGATGAATCACTTTTTTTAAAGATTAGTCCTAGTTCTGGAATGGCCCGATTCATCTTAAGCTTAGCTATGGATTGTATGACAGTTCGAACAACACTCATATCTTTATCAACCAATCCTTTTCTTAGGTAGGTATAAGAAGTCATCTTTCCTGACAGCCCAAGCTGTCTAGCTGCATATTTTCGTATAGTTGAGGTAGAACCTTTGATTAGTAAATCGCCCATAGATAATATATCTATTTCATTATACCCATTAACCCTGGATTTAATAACGGAAGATGAAGATTTTAATGACGTATACGCGTCATGAATCTTACAAAAAAGTAAAGTATTCTGTTGTCCATGATCTGGATGATATTGCTTAGCTAGTTTGCGGTACGCCATCTTTATGGATTCTAGATCACTACCATAGGGTACTCCCAATATTTTATACGACTCAGCTATTTGCATAAACAGTCTCCTACTTTTATAATTCCTATAACTATTTACTCATATATTATCGGTTGGGAACAATGGTTAATTTACAATAAACCTTGACCCATGATAGATATTATTAGTTCTACTTCTCCTAAGGTAATCCCAACTTTTGAAGATATAACATCAGGACTAAAGCCCTGTCTATATAATTTTATGACTTGTTCTTTGTGACTTTCTATTTTTGTTTGTCCTAAATCTTTTACACTTTCGATAGGATCCGCTTTTTGCTTCAGAATAGGTTTTTCTACTAATTTAGAGAAATCTACTAATTCTTGTTTAGGAATTTTTTTGGGGGATAAGTTCTTGTTTAGATTATCAGCTTGAGCAATTAGACTCTTTATTTTATGTATTCTATCCTCTAGAATACCAATATTTCTATCTGTAATGGTATTTATTTCTTTTATAATATCATCAATCTCACTACGAATTTCCAATAAGAGATTATGAGGATTGAGATTCTTACGTATATAATAGCGTATGTATAGGAAACCCAATACTTGTATACCTATAATTATAGTTGTAATAATAAAATATTTCATTAGTTATCCTGTAATATCAATATGCGATCCAAGATCAGGATCTTTGTACACGTTCTGTTCAGGATTTACTTCTTTTTTACTTTTTTTACTGTCCTGTTTATCAGAACTTTCTGAGTTCCCCTGGGCATTATCGTCTTTCAATTTATCTGGACCATCAGATGTTTCTGAAGTTTGGTTGACTGAATTATCTTTTTGTTGATGTTTCTTTATCTCTTCCTTATTCTGTATTTCTTGACTAGCAACAACACTGTTTCGGGCATCAGCCTGTTCTTTACCTACCTGATTCATTTTTATAAAAAGAGTTTGTAGATCTATAGGATGTATAGGCATTATCACCCCCTACTAATGTCGTCCTCAATTTCCTCGTATGCTGCAGTTCTAATAATTCCACCTTCATTGATAAATGTGACAGAACCAAACTCAGTTGTTACTTCATACTCGGCGTCTTTTATTAAAACTTTTACACCAGGAAAAACCTGGGAAGAGGAAGATATCTTCCCTACAAATTCCAAGTTAGATAGATATTCTTGTTTTTGCTGAATTTTACTGGTAAGAGTTTCATGTTCTCTTCCTTTTATTTCTTTATCCTGTAAAAGGTCCCTCAAAAAGTTTTCTTTTGTTTCGTCTAATGTCTGCTTTGAACGCTTTTGATTAATTAAACCTTGTAGATTTAACTCAATTTCATTTATCTTGGCATCAAGGATTTGTTCCTGTTCTAAAAGCTCTTCCAATTCTTCCTTAGCTTTTGGATCATAACCTACCTCTATAATAGTTTCTGCAGAGCCCGGAGCACCAAGAACAGAAGCATTGACTTCTTCAGCAGCTCTTAAATGACCGCCTACAATCTTGGCCCTTTTCCCCTGACAAAGTATCTTTTTATTGGCATCTACTTTTGAGTGCATAATACCATCACTTACTACGATAAAGTGACCAGCATCTACAGTAGCGTTTTGAATAAACTTAGACCAAACAGACTGACCAGCAACGACTTTGCTATCTTCACCACCAGTAATTCCTTGGTGGACAATGATATCACCTTCCGTTTTCAAATCAGCTTTGCCAACAGTTCCATTAACTTCTATGTTTCCTGCAGCCTCTATAGCATACCCATCTTCAACATTACCTTTTACAATAACAGTACCAAGACTCTTTATATTACCCGTAGCCACACCAACGTCGCCAGTGATAATTCTAACAGTCTCAACAGTTATTTTTCCATTTAATAACAATACTTGACCGTTCGTATCGGCAGTAACGATAGTACCATCTATAGATAAATTGACATTATTTCCTAAAGGAATTGGATAGTCAGTTCCATCTCTTGCCGGTATCGCTTTACCTGTGACTGTCTTGCCCGGTTTTCCTTTCTCAGCTAAGGTCTTTCTTGCTAAAATCTGACCTTTTACCACATTTTGAACTAGATTTAGATTTTTGAAATCAACCTTTCCATTTTTTTCCTTGGGAGTGATCTTTGTTGGATCAGTTTGGAAAGTATAGGTTATTTTGGCATCTTTACCATGTACAGGCTTATCCCCTTCGGCTATAAGATAATTCTCATTATATATGGGCTGCTTCTCAAAATTTTTTATAGCTTGTTCTTTTGCTCCATAAACGATGCCATTATTTCTTAACATGGCTCTTATGTCCCGTTCTGAAAGGTCGGCCCCTCCAGGGCCAGGTGAAGTTACCTTAATAAAGGCCTGTTGTTCATCTATACTGATATCTACAGTCATAATGGCATCTGCAGCA
The DNA here is from genome assembly GCF_000426705.1 of Spirochaeta cellobiosiphila DSM 17781. Taxonomy (NCBI): domain Bacteria; kingdom Pseudomonadati; phylum Spirochaetota; class Spirochaetia; order Spirochaetales; family Spirochaetaceae; genus Spirochaeta; species Spirochaeta cellobiosiphila. The sequence continues at coordinate 50,007 of NZ_KE384557.1, read as the reverse complement.
GGATTATGAATAAATTCACCTATTTTAACCCATTCACCAGTTGATAATGTAACAACCTTCTTAAGCAATTCCTTATCAATTTCTCTTATTGCTTTTTCACCAATAAGCTTTTGTGCATCTTTTTCTTTTGCAGGTTTACCTTTACCAATGGGTGGTTCACTCATCAAAAAAGCACCATTATAGGCTAATCTCAAATAGACTCTTCCATCTTGATCAACAACTTCTTCTTTCTTATCATATTCATAATCAAGATGTTCAAAATCAGCTATAACCTGATCTTCATCAGTAGTAATATCTAAAACTGGATATACTAGCAGACTCCATAACTTCTTAGGAAATCCAGGAAATCCCTTCCTACCCTTCTGTAATACTTCATATTCTAATTTACGTAGAGGAACCCCCAATTCAATAGAGGCTTGTCGTAAAGAGTCATCCAGCGTTTCACCTGTAACATGAACACTCTTATTTTCTCGATCTCTTTCAACCTGATTTCTCATGAAATCTTTAATCTGTTGAAGGTTGATCATGGACATTAGAATATACCTTTTTTGATATTAGTCAATTTGGATCTTAACCTCATTATGGCTTTTGTATGTAACTGGCTTACCCTGGACTCAGTGACTTCCAAAACCTTACCTATTTCTTTTAGAGTGAGATCCTCATAATAATATAGGACTAAAACTTTTTTTTCTTTTTCTGGAAGAGATTGAATGGCTTCAACAATAACTCTTTTTATTTCGTCTTTTTCTACAATAGTATCAGGATTAAGGCTTGTAGGAGATTCAATACTATCAACGATAGATACTTTATCATTCTCTTCGCCTGTATACCAAACATCATTTAAAGATAATATACTTGTCCCTGAGATCTTTAACAAAACCTTCTGAAAATCATTTACAGATATTCCCATCTTATTAGCTATTTCTGCATCAGAGGCAGAACGACCTAGACTGGCTTCCAAATGCTGTACAGTATCTTCCAATTCTCTAGTCTTTTGTCGAACTGAACGAGGAACCCAGTCAATCGACCGTAACTCATCAAAAATAGCACCTCTTATCCTGGTTACAGCGTATGTTTTGAATTTAACATGTTTCTCAGGATCAAATTTATCTATAGCGTCAAATAATCCAAATACTCCATAGCCTACTAAATCATCGAATTCGACATTATGAGGCATTCCTACAGAAACTTTTCCAGCGACATATCTCACCAAAGGAGCATACTGTTTTATGAAAGTATCACGAATACTAGGATCACGTGAGTCTTTATATTGTTTCCAAAGTTCTTCTTCAGTATATTGTTCCAGCAGATTCTCCATGGCTACTATCCCTCTAATCCTTCTTCATAATAGTCTGAACCGCTTTCGCGATCTCTTGAGGTGAACTTTGCATTCCTGCTACATCTACCTCTGCACTCTCATACTGTGAGCTTGAATCTGATATACTAGATTCAGAGGCCTCACTCCCCTCTTCAACGAAAGTCCCTTCTGCAAAGTCAGCAGAAAAAGAATCCATATCCGGTAAATTATCAACATCACCTAGATTTTGACTGGAAATTCTATCCATATCTTTTGCTGGTGCCGGCCCGTCTTCATCAATAGCTTCTATAACTTCAACAGCCTCTTCATTGTCATCCTCAGCGACTGGGGCAAACCCATTATCTTCTGGCAAAACAATATTAACTCTTGATTCATTATTGAAGTCATCATTATCTATATCAGGAACATCAGAAGAATTTCCTAGTTCTGGTAAAAATCTGGAAAGAATGAAAGATGTACCAAATGAAAAACCACCCATAAGAATTCCAGAAAAAAGAGACCTCCAAAGAACAGTTATTAAACTTACTTTTGAGATCATTCCTAATAAGATGGCAAAAACTAAAGAAATCCCACCAATAATGGAAGGAATTTTCCAATTTGGCATACTTTATCTACTGTCCCCCCACAGATAAGATTAAGTCAAATTGACACAACCGTCAAGTTAAGCTCTTTTCCCTAAAAGTCTATTTAAAAATTTGGATATCCCCTTACCTTCTCGATATTCAACCTTTTCTAATCGACTTACTAGATTATGCATACAGAAACTAGCCTTTGCCTTAGGATCTCTAATGATAAATGGCTTTTGTTCTAAAACAGAAGAAGATACAATAGGATCTTCATATACATATCCTAGATAATCTACCTTTAAATTTAAAAATTGTCCTGCTATATTAATGACCCTTTCGGCTACTTTTTTTCCTTCAGTCACGCTTCCTACGCGATTAACAATTAGCTTTAATCCCAGGTCATTACCATCAAGCTCTGTACTAATTATTTTTATTATACCATAGGCATCTGTAATTGCTGTAGGTTCGGGAGTCGTTATTATTAAAACATCATCTGCAGCTTTAATGAAATCTAGTACATTACTTGAGACACCAGCAGAGGTGTCAATAATAACAATATCAGCCCAATTGAGTTCAGACATTTCAGAAATGAACCCCATTCGTTCCTCTTCATTTAAATTTGCGATCTTACTAAAACCACTGGCTCCTGCTACAATCTTTATGCCATATCCTGTATCAACAATAATTTCAGACATTCTTTTTTTCTGTTTTATCATGTGATAAAGATTAAATTTGGGAATAATACCTAATACAACATTAACGTTAGCAAGTCCTAAATCGGCATCTAATACAACAACTTTTTTACCTAATTGAGAATAAGCTAATGCCAAATTTATCGCCAGATTTGTTTTTCCGACGCCTCCTTTACCACTAGCCACTGCGATAATTCTTGTCTTATTAGATTTATAATTATCGCCATTTGTATTTGGACCACGATCCTTCATCATTTCACGAAGTTTTTCTGCCTGATCTGCCATTATTCACTCCAATTTTCACTTAAGGTACTAATATATTCATTATGAGCAATAATATCTTGAAATCCGTCAATAGTATCTATAAGTATATCAACACTAGCCTGATTTATGTCTTGTGGTACTCTTTGCCCGTTGGTAATGAAAGAAAGTGATTTATCTTTTTCCCATAGTATACTTATAATATTACCTAAATTTGATGTCTCATCTATTTTTGTAAGAACTACCGAGTGATAATTAAAAGGATCAAATTGTCTTAGGATTTCAATGATATCCTTGTTTTTTGTTGTTGCACTAATGGCTAAATGAGTTTCTGAAGAAGGACCACAAGCGTCTAACAGATCCTTCATTTCTGCCAAATTAGTTGCTATCTTAGGACTTTTACCAATAGTGTCTATTAAAATCAGATCATATTCTGCACTCAAAGCCATAGTCTTACGAAGATCTGTAAAACTTTCTACACAACTAGTAGGAATCCCCATTATTTCACCATATGTTTCTATCTGTTGCTTTGCAGCTATCCGGTAGTTATCTATGGTAATAATACGTACTTTACTTTGGGTGTTATTGTCTCCACCCAAACTATGATGAGCCGCAAGTTTAGCAATAGTCGTTGTTTTACCAACGCCTGTAGGACCGACTAAAACAAAGGTTGATCCTTTTCTACTGGGCTTAAAGTTCCATAATTTAATAGATTCTTTTATCCAATTTAAAACTTTGGTTTTAACAGTTCGAATACTATCTAATTCTTCAAAACTACACTCTTTCTTTAATCGTTCTAAAATGTAGTTTGTATAATTTTCAGTAAAATCATTTCGTTGAAGAATCTTCTTTATTTCTAATAAAACAGGATGTGATTTATCATTTTCGCTACTATTTTGACCAATACTTGCTTTCAAGGACTGGACTTCTTTTAAAACAGTACTTAATGCGTCTTCATCCTTTTTTAATTGTTCTTCATTTTTCTTTGAATTAGCTACTTCTATGATTTTTTTCTTTTCTGCATCGAGCTTATCTTTCTGTTTTTTTATAATACTATCTTCCGCAAGATATCCAGAGACTTCGATACCTTCTTTTCTGCCAAATAACCAAAAACCGCCAAGCATTACAGTCCGATGACTCATAATACGAGCACGTTCCCCATACTTGAGTCGAACTTTACTTAATACTTCTTGGTATGATGGTCCTTGCTCTGTAAAAAACTGCATTATCCATTACCTTCCAATTTGATCTCTCCGAGAGATTCAACTCTAATGTCTTGGGCTATTTCGGGTACAGACAATACAACCAATTCGGGAAACTCCCTCACTGTAGCATTGTGAACCAAAGGTCTAGCGGCCTCACTGCACAATATAATGGGATAATAACCTTGATTCTGCATATTAGGCAATGTATTCACTACAGCATTAATAAACTGTCGATGAATGTTAGGGTCCAAAGCAGGAACAGGACCACTAGTAGTGTCCATTTTTGATTCTATGATTTGATGTTCTAGTTGAGGATCTAGAGTAATAACATGCATTACCTTGTTATCATTAACATAGCTTAAGCATATTTGTCTAGAAAGGGCTTGTCTGACTTTTTCTATCAAAAAGCTATTATCTTTTGTGACGGCAGCAAAGTCACCCAAAGTTTCCAGTATGACAACAATATTACGAATAGATACCTGCTCACTTAATAATCCTTGTAATACCTTTTGGATTTCACCAGTAGAAAAGGATTTTGTAATCTCTTCTACAACTGCAGAATAGTCTCTTTTTAATGTATCTAGTATACTTTGGACTTCCTGTCTTCCTAATAATTCTGAAGCATGCTTCTTTATAATTTCAGTGAGATGTGTAGCAATAATAGAAGGGGCATCAACCACAGTAAAACCTAACCTCTCAGCCCTATCACGATTAGCTTCTGTTATCCACAATGCGGGTAAACCAAATGTGGGATCCTGTGTTATTTCTCCTTCCAGATCAGTGTCCTCACCCGTTGGATTGATTGCCAAAAACTGCCCAGGCCTTATTGCCCCACCACCAACTTCAACACCTTTAATTTTTATACAATATTCAGCAGGTTCTAAACGCATATTATCTATAATTCGTATTCTGGGGACCACCAAACCTAAATCCAAAGCAGCTTCCCTTCTTATCCTAGTTATCCTATCTAGAAGTTCTGCACCATGATCACTATCCACTAATGGTATTAGTCCATATCCAAGCTCAAGGCTGATAGGATCTGTTGGGACAACTGGAGACATTTCCGTGTCATCCTTCTTTTTAGCCTTTTCTTCATTTTCCTGGGCACTTCGCTCTTTTTCTTCACTCTTCATTTCTTTCAATGACAAGCGGTAAGCCAATACTCCCATTGCTACACTCATTAGTATTAGTACTGCCTTTGGAAAATTAGGAAGTAAGGCAAGAATAATAAGAAAGACAGAAGCGATCCAGTAAATCTTAGATTGAGCTGTAAACTGCTGAGACACATCACTACCAAAAGTTCCATCTGATATAGCCCTTGTAACTATTAATCCTGTAGCTGTAGACACTAATAATGCAGGAAACTGACTAATCAAACCATCACCTATTGTTAAGGTGATATAAGTATTCAACGCAAGATCTAAACTCTCACCTCTGATAGTCATTCCCATAACAATACCGGCAATGATATTAATAACCGTAATAAATAAACCGACCTTTACATTACCTGATACGAACTTTGTGGCACCATCCATGGCTCCGTAGAAACCGACTTCCATTTGAAGTTCATCTTTTTTAAGAGTAGCCTCTTCTTCCGTAATAGCCCCTGAACCTAATGCACCGTCTATCGACATTTGTTTACCAGGGAGTGCATCAAGAGTAAAACGGGCAGCTACTTCAGCAACTCGAGTAGCACCTTTAGTTATAACAATAAACTGAACCGCTATAATAATTATAAATATGAGGATACCAATTACCAAACCTTGAGTACCTTCAGCCCCAACAACAAAACTGGCAAAGGCTCTAATCAATTGACCATCAAAATCAGATCCTTTACTCAAAATAAGTCTCGTTGAGGAGACATTTAAAGCTAAACCGAACACAGTGGTTATCAACAACATTGTTGGGAAAACTGAAAAATCAAGGGCCCTTTTTGAAAACAAAACCATTAAAATTATTAATAATGATAAAACAAGATTAAAAGCCATGAGTATGTCAAGGATCACACCGGGAAGAGGTATTAACATCATGGCAATAACAACAATTACTCCGGAAGCTACAAAAATATCCGAATGATTACGACCGATATTTCTCGTCATCATACTAGTAAAATCACTCATCTATCACGTCCTTCTATGGTCATGCGCTTCTTCCATTAAGTCTGTATATTTCTGCAAGGATACGTGATACGATTTCCCAGTATTCTTCCGGGACAACATCTCCTATTTCAACACTTCCATACATAGCGCGAGCTAAGGGTTTATTTTCAACAATAGGGACACCATTTTCCTGAGCTATCGCTCTAATCCGAAGAGCAACATTGTCTTGTCCCTTCCCGGTAACCATAGGTGCAGTCATACTCAAACTGTCATATTTTAAGGCTATTGCAAAATGTGTTGGGTTTGTTATGATTACATCCGCTTGAGGGATAGCCTCCATCATATTTTGGCTTACGATTTCTCTATAACGTTCTCTTAGGCGACTTCTGATCAGAGGATCTCCTTCGCTTTGTTTACGTTCTTCTTTTACTTCCTGTTTACTCATTTTTAGGGATTCTTTATGTTGCCATCGCTGAAAAAGATAATCAGGTATTGCCAGCACGAGTAAAAGAATTGAGACCTCAATTATAATACTGAACCCCAGTTTTACGATAAAAAGGGTAGAATCTGTAAGAGGCAGAGCAATAAGTGTTGCTAGTCTGGATATATTCGGTCTTATATTTAAATAAGATATACTAACGACAAGTATTACTTTAAATATTGATTTACCCAGATTAAACCATGCCTCTGAGGAAGCAAAGGATTTTTGGATAAATCTCGGAAAATTAGGAACTATTTTTTTAAAATCAGGAGTAATTGTTTTAGTAGTAAAGAGAAAACCTATCTGAAGTATATTGGACAGAAAGGCTGCCAAGAATGCAATAGTTAAGATAGGCCACATTATTTTAAAATAAAATGAGAAAAAAGCCACTGCTGTTATACCACTATTAATGACATCTAAATTCATAATGTCAGAATAATAATATCTCATCATCGAAAGAATTTGGCGAATAATATGAGGAGATAATAGAGCTATCAAGACAAGAGGAAATATCATAACAAGAGCAGAAGTTAATTCTGTTGACTTGGCAACCTTTCCCTCTTCTCTAGCTTTCTGGATTTTCTGTTCTGTAGGATCTTCTGTTCGTCCTTCATCTTCCGCAGCAAACCATTGTAGATGAATACGATATGTTGATTGATTGCTAATCTGATACAGATCTAGATATGAGGTCATGTAGATACACTCCCAATTCCAGATATTAATTGTTCTATAATGTAAAACCCTTCATCAACAACAGCACTGAAACCATCAATCAGATAAGGCATTGTTAATATCATCATAACAAAACCTATAGTTATTGATATGGGGAATCCAATCATTAATAAATTCATTTGAGGTGCAGCCTTCGCCATCAACCCTGTCGTTATGGTTACAAGAAGAAGGGTTCCCAGAATCGGTATACTCAAAATTAAACCTTTTGAAAAAAGTCCAGATAAACCTTTAATTAATATATCAGATAAGGTTGTGGTCTGAATTAAAAGATCTGACGCCTTAAAAACTCTAAAAGTACTATAGATACCATACAAAAATAGACGTTGAAAGCCATCAATGGAAATGAAGACAAACATAGCCATCATGTTCATAAGTTGACCTAATAAAGGTATTTCAATTTGGGCTAAAGGATCAAATACTTGAGAAGCACCAAAACCCATCTGAACACTAAAAAATTGTCCAGCCATCTGAAAACTGGAATAAACCAGAACGATTATAAATCCTAAAAGGATACCCGTTAGGATCTCTCCTAAAAGCAACAAGGCAAAACCCAAACCTTGATCAGGAATCACATAGTTCAGTTCTCTTACCATAGGAAGGATAGCAACCACAGTAAATCCTCCTAATCCAACCCTGGCCATGGCAGGAAGAGAAGAGGATGATGTCAAAGGTGCTGTTTGTAGGAAAGCAAAAACTCGAGCAAAAATTATAAAAAATAACGGGGCACTTCCCAAAATATCCCTGAGCAATCTGGACTTACCTTATCATATCAGGAATTCTTTGAAATAAAGCTATAGTATAGTTTCTTAAACTACCAAATATCCAAGGCCCAAAAAAGATAAGAGCTCCAAGAATAGCAGCTATTTTGGGAACAAAAGTTAATGTTTGATCTTGTATGCTTGTAGTTGCCTGAAAAATAGAGATTATCAAACCAACAAGTACTCCAATAATAAGAACGGGAGCTGATAGTATTAATACTTGTAAGATCCCGGATCTCATTATATTGACAGCAAATCCTAAACTCATAATTACTCCTTAATGAAAACTTTGTACTAACTGATTTGTTAAAAGGCCCCAACCATCGACAAGAACAAACAGTATTAATTTAAAAGGCATAGATATCATAACAGGAGGCAACATAATCATTCCCATAGACATTAAAGTAGAGGCAACGACCATATCTACTACAATAAAGGGAATAAACAATAGAATACCTATCTTAAAAGCAATAGTTAACTCATTTAAAACATAGGCAGGTATTAATACCCAGGTTGGTACTTCAGATAGATTTTGAGGTTTTGGTAAATCGGACAGACGCATAAATAACTGAATACTTTCTGGATTTTCTTGCATCTGACGGTACATAAATATTCTCAAAGGTTTTTCAGTCTCGTTATATAATTCTTCAAAACCTATAGAACCTTCAGAAAAAGGCTTAAAACCTTGCTCATATATCTGGTTAAATTCTGGCCACATTATAAAGAGAGTCAAGAATAAGGCGATACCCATTAAAACTTGTGTTGGAGGTACCGTTTGAAGAGACAGAGCTCTTCTTATAAAATCGAATACAATGGCTATACGTAAAAAACATGTCATCAACAGAAGTATGGAAGGAGCTAATGTTATGACTGACAATAATAGCAATATCTGTAAAGACAATGCTACTTCCTGATTATTTTGGGGATCACGTAAAGATAAATCAATGAAAGGAATATTCAAACCATCTGTATTCTGAATTACCTGCTCTTGAGCAAAAAGAGATTGACCAACAACAATGAATACCAGCACTAAGAATAAAATTCTAGTTTTGTTCATTGTCTATACCTTCATCATCGCCTAAACGTTTTAATCTATCTCTTTGTAATTTAATAAATTCTGCAGAAGTTTTTGCACTGCTTTCTGGACTAGATTCTTCGCCTTTCTTTGTGAGTATATTGTTTATCAATGTCTGAAAACTTACATTCTTGCTATCTATACGTGAAGCTTCTAATTTAAACTGATCTTTTGTCTCTTGATCTTCTATTTCTTTTATCAGTGATATAGAATTATCAGTAACCCCAATTAGCAAGATGGAATTACCAACTTGAATAACTTGTAAATGCTTATTATTACCGATTGTTTTCGTAGAAATTGCTTTTATCAATTCTGAATTATAAGATACTCTACCGGAAAACTTTTTCATGAAATAGTAGATAATATAGATCAACCCAATGACTAAAGCTAAAACAAAAATCATTCTTATATAATCAGAAGCAGTGATCATATCATTGTCTAATGCTATATCTTCCTGCTCGTCTGTTTGAGATGTTGAGTCTGTATCAATAATTTTTAATTGTGTCTCGTCTGTAACTGACGAAGTATCTTGCCCCCACAAAAAACTTCCCACAGCCACAAAAAGCACAATTTGTAGCAACTTTTTCAGTATAACCCTCCCTTATACTGTTCTTATACTAGTTTACATGGAATCGGACATCTTTTCCACCTGATTTACGATTTCAGTTACACGAACACCAAAATTTTCATCAATTACGACAACTTCACCCTTGGCAATCAATTTGTGATTGACCAATATATCAACAGGCTCACCTGCCAGTTTATCCAAAGCTATAATTGTCCCTTCTCCCATTCCTAATATATCTTTAATAAGACGTCTTGCTCTTCCTAATTCTACAGTAACTTCCATGAAGACGTCCATTAGTAATCCGATATTACCCTGATCCCCTTGGAAGCCATTTGGAGTCAACGTTGGAAATTGTACTCCCTGTACATTTGTATTGTTATTCCCATTCCCATACATTCCCATGTTTCCTCCCATCATCTGATTAGGATTCATCTGCATTTGGGGCATTTGATTTTGCCCCATATTATTCATATTATTAAATCCCATCTGATTTTGTCCTCCATTAAAGGAGGCTTGATCTTGAGGCTTTGCTACTAATGAATTTATTATTTCAGCATCAAATATCTCAAACATAGTTAAGGATTCACTATCAATATTTACTTTGTATTTAGCTAAAACAAAATCACCCTCTGGCAGACGAAGCATCGCCTTTGGTATTTTTTTACCTTCTGGCGGTGCTGGACTTATATTTTTCCCTGTTTGCGTTGAAAAAGTTGTCACGGCACTTCCAGTTAATAAACTTGCAGCTTCACCTACAGCAGCAATGGCTGCATCATTTAACTCTAAATTATCCTGGCCAACCATGGGACCGGCAATCTTTAAGGCATCTTCACCAGAAAAAATATAGGAATGGTCACCATTAATACCATCTGTATAGTCAACTTTAATTTCTATTACTTCATCTGCAATCTCTTTCTGCAGATCTTCTTTCTTAACTTGCTTTATTTCCGGTGGGTCAATTGAAACGTTTTGGCCAGACATCATACTTGATAAATTATTAGCTTGAGATCCTACTAAGGGTGTTAAAAGCCCACTAAAAGAACTTAGATCAAATGATATTTTATTGCTTGCGCCACTAGGATCGGGTGCATTTTCAGAACCACCTGTTAATAGAGCGTCTATTTCATCTTGTGATAGAGTTAAATCACTCATTATTCTTCTCCTTCTGTTGCCAATTCTTCAAAATCAAGGACTTCAACATCCTCTAGTTTCTTTGTTATTTGAACAGCAACTTTATTTCCAACGATTCCTGGACGACAGTGGAACTTAGTACGATCTCCAATATTTAACATTAGAGGATCGTTAATATTTGTATTTGGTAATCGAATTACATCACCAGGTTGTAAGCTTATTACATCACGCATGTTTAAGTTCATCCTTCCAATCTCTGCAACTAAAGCGACACTAATGGTAGATAAACTATCCCGTAATATGTTTAGATTTTCTGTTGTTGCCCCACGCCTTACACTTGAATACCAGTACTGTGCTGACAGCTTACTGATAATAGGTTCAATAGTTAGGTAGGGAATACAAAAATTCATCATCCCCTCTACTTCTCCTAATTTTGTCTCTAAAGTTACTAGGACAACCATTTCAGTAGGAGGTACAATCTGAGCAAATTGAGGGTTTACCTCTATTTGACCTAAACGAGGTCTTAAATCTATTACTTGACTCCAGGCTTCTCTCATATTCCCTAAGATTCTGACAATAATCCCTTCCATTACTGATTGTTCTATCTCTGTAAGGTCACGACTTATTTTTGAACCTTCACCGGGGCCGCCAAATAAACGATCTAAAATGGAAAAGGTAACAGCAGGATCTATCTCCAGAATGGCTGAACCTTTTAGAGGATCCATATTGATCACGGCTAACGTAGTCGGATTGGGAATAGAACGAATGAACTCTTCATATGTTAACTGATCAACAGAAGCAACATGAACATTAACAAGCGAACGTAATTGAGCAGATAAAGAAGTGGTAGTTAAGCGGGCAAAAGCCTCATGCATACTACTTACAGTTCTTATTTGTTCTTTAGAAAACTTATCTGGACGTTTGAAATCATAAATCTTTATCTTTTTCTGATCAGTTTGATGATGTATTTCTTCATTCTCATAGTCACCAGATGAGATAGCAGTTAATAATTGATCAATTTCATCTTGAGATAAAACCTCGGTCATGTTCTTAGTCTACCCCTTAGAACTCATAAATATTATAATCAGGGAAAATGACATCTTTTATTTCACCATTAATCAATGTCCTATTAATCATTTCCTTAATATCCATCTTTATACTACTTTCAAAAGTAGATTGTAATTCATCAACAGTCTTAGAAGAAAAATAACTACGTATCATATCCTTAAAAAGTGGAGCCCTATCCAACATTTCTGTTACTAATTGAGGATTATCTTTATCATAGCCCAACAACACAGTAACAACTACGGATTGGGGTGGATTATCTGCAGTCCTTGCTCTAACTTCCCCAATACTATCAGAATAAGCCAGAATAGGTGGTTTTCCTTCATATTCTGGAGATACGACAGGAAAACTTTGACTCTGTGTTCCTCTGTTAAGAATTCCCATTGTTATTACAACAACTGTAACAATAAATATTATAGCACCTATAGCACCAGCTACTATCTTTAATACTAGTAGAACAAACTCAGGAATGGGTCCCCCGCGAGGCTTTTCACTTTCACCTCCAAAGGCATCACCCCCATCACCAACCATGCTTTCGGCCAAATCATCATCATCAGGCATTTTGTAGCTCCCTATAGACAAATTCTATCAAATAAATTCACAAATGGCAAATACCTACTAAAGATGTCCATCTGTGAGGATAATAACATCCACACGCCTATTATAGGCCTGACCTTCAGGTGTCGTTTCATCAGCCATTGGCTCTGTATCTGCAAGTCCTGAAACTTGGAACTGTTGTTCATTAACACCAAAGTCCACCAGATAGTGGAGAACATTCGTTGCTCTAGCAGTGGACAATTCCCAATTGCTATAATAAGGACTGTTGGCATCTGTAGGAGAAGAATCGGTATGTCCTTCAATTCTAAACTTTCTATCAGATAAATCAGGGGTTGTAAGCAATGAACTTAGACGTTGAAGAACTGAGCGAGCTTCCTCAATATCAACTTCAGCGGATGCGGGCTTAAAAAAACTATCAGCGGCTAAAGAAATGACTAAGCCTCTCTCATCTTCAGTCACACGAACTTTCTTCGTCTTTATTTCTGGCTGAAAAGTACTCAAAGCTGCTTTTTTAGCTTTATCTAAAGCCCTACCTCTTTGCATGGCAGGAAGACTCATTATAGTGTTTCCCAACTCAGCAGCAGCTCCAGCTTGTAATGTTCTACCACCTTGATAAGAACCAAGACCGCTAAAAGCAGCCAAAATCATTCTCAATTCATAATAATCGATATCATCTATACTGAACATTGTTACAAAAAACGTTAAAAGTAATGTTACCATGTCCCCATAGGTAACCATCCAGTCTGGAGCTCCTGCAGGAGGACACTTTTTACATTTTAAGCCATCGTCCATATTAACCTTCTCCTATTTCAGCCTGAACACTGGCTCTATCAGCAGGAGCTAAGAAGGTAAATAATTTTTGCTCGAGAATACGAGGATTATCTCCGGATTGAATGGAAAGGATTCCCTCTATCATTATCTCTTTTACATTCATTTCCATTGAATGCCTATCTTCTAACTTGGTTTTGAGTGGAATTAAAATAAGATTCGCCACAATTGAACCATAGAATGTAGTTAATAGGGCAACGGCCATACCTGATCCAATGGCAGATTTGTCTTCCAAGTTTTGCATCATTGCAACTAATCCTGCCAGGGTTCCGATCATACCAAAAGCAGGAGCAAAAGCTCCCCATTTATCAACTAAGTCAATACCAATCTGGTGGCGAGCTTCTATTTGATTCATATCATTATATAGAATTTTTTTTATGACATCCGGGTCTGTACCATCAACAACTAAACGCATACCACTTTTCATAAATTCATCTTCAACATCATCAAGTCTATCATCTAAAGACAATAGACCTTCTTTTCTTGCACTCTCTGAAAATGATACGAGTTCTTGAATTATTTTCTCTTTTTCGTAGACTGGTACCTTCAATGTATGATTTAGATACTTCATCATGCCCAGTACTCTATTTAAGGGGTTCGCAACCAAAAGAGCACAAAATGATCCACCAAAAACCATGAATATAGAAGGAATATCCACATATGTTCCTAACTTTCCTCCTGATGTCACAATAGACATCAAGATCATGACCAATCCTAATACAATTCCTAATATAGTGGATATATCCATATGAATCACTCCTCGTTCTTAAAAGCCCCAATACGTTTTCTATATTCTACAATTTTATTAAATACCGTTTCATACTCTTCTTTTATAACTAGATGCTTTCCACTTAACATAACTAATGTTGTATCTGGATTAGCTGTTATATACTCAATCTGATGGGGATTAACATAGAAAACTCTCCCACTAAGTTTAGTGACTTCTATCATTTACCCCACTCTATCTCTTTAAGGTTAGTAATTCCTGAAGCATTTGGTCTGATGTGGTAATAGTTTTACTATTTGCTTGAAAACCTCTTTGAGTCACTATCATGTCTGTAAATTGCTCTGCTAGATCTACATTACTCATTTCAAGTGCTCCGGCAATAAATTTTCCTTTTCCAGCTATACCACTTGGCCCAATATTAGCTTCACCAGAGTTATTTGATTCTACAAAAGTAGATTCTCCAGCTTTTTCTAGACCACCAGGATTAGTAAAACTTGCTAGTGCTACTTGGCCCATCACCCTATTAGTACCATTTGAATAAACACCTGTAATAATACCACTTTGATCAATCTTAAAGTTTTCAAGATATCCCATGGGATAACCATTTTGTTTATATGCTTTTGTAGAACTTGTCTCAGCAAATTGGGTAACAGTATTAGTATATGATCCTATTTCCCCTAAGGTTAAATTAAAGGTTTGACGCTCTACGGCTCCAGTACCATCAGGTGTAGAATCTAGAACATCAAAACTAACAGGAATCTGAATTGTTCCCTGATTTAATGCATCACCTTGTCCGTCTGATACATTAGTCAAAGCGCCTAGATTATCAAAGTCAACGATAAAGGTGTTCCCATCATTTCCATTTCCACCAATATCTAAAGTAGGATTTGTAGATATCTCAGAATCAGGATCAATAACAACTGTTGCTTGCCACTGATTATTAACCCCATTGACTTTAGTAAAGTTAATGGTCATTCTGTGTTCATTTCCAAAGCCATCATAGATCTTTTTATCTAGAGTCCAGGTTCCTTCTTGAATATCAGCAGCAGTTGCCCCTTCAGGTATTTCAGGAGTCCTCTTATCTAAATTACAAGCCAGATTCACCTCTGAAGTAGCTGCAGCGGGATCCTTGCTTCCTACAGGTATAACAAGATCTTCCACATCTCTCGATGTATTTAGAAAACTTTGTCCATCAATATCTTCTACCATCCAGCCTTGAACTCTCATTCCATTTGCTGGATTCACTAATAATCCATTTTCATCTATTCCAAATGCACCAGCTCTTGAATAATAGCTCTTATCACCATTTTTTAGAATAAACAAACCGTTTCCTTGAATAGCTAAGTCTGTATTAACACCAGTAGACTGTAAACTTCCTTGAGAATGGATAGTATCTATAGTGGCAATAGTCATACCTAACCCTACTTGCTGAGGATTAACCCCTCCCACTTCTTCCGTAGGTCTAGCAGCACCACTTAAGGTTTGAGAAATCATATCCTGAAAGTTTACTCGTCCTTTTTTAAAACCGGTGGTATTTACATTTGCTATATTGTTACCAATGACATCCATTCTGGTTTGATGATTCTGTAGACCGGATACACCAGCATAAAGTGATCGCATCATAATGAAGACTCCTCATTCATCACAGTTGTGATATTGCTAAAATCGTAATATTTACTTCCAATTCTTATTTGTGGATAATCTCCTGTGGTAACAGCAGATACTTGACCAGAAATAATACCGTCACCATCCTGGACATCAACAGTCTTACCAATCAAGTTCATGGCTTGAGCTGAGTTCATAACAGAGGATAGTTTTGAAAAGCCCTGACTTATATTCGTCATTTGTTCTAATGTTGAAAATTGCGCCATTTGAGCTATAAACTCTTTATCTTCCATTGGTTGTGTTGGATCTTGATTTGTAAGTTGGGAGATAAGAATCTTAAGAAAATCATCCTTATCCAAAGTTTGATCAACTTGTTTACCAAGACTTTTATTGAAGCTATCTACCTGAGCTTTATTTATCGAAGCCTCAGGTCCATTCATTGTAAAGTTAGTATTCATTTTATTTCCTATGCCATCAAATTAATAAGAGATTCCCCTATCTCTCGTCCGCTTTTTAATGTCTCAGGAACAGAATTGCCAATATCAGTGATATGAAGTTTGTTTAATTTTCTTGAACTTCTATCTTCCTGGGGCTGATATTGCTTTTGCCCTTGACCGCCAACTTCTACATCTATAGAAGTTTGATAACCAGCAGAATTAAAACTTCTATTCAAACTGCTCATGTTATCTTCAAACACTTGTTTCACAATATTATTTTCGACAAATATTTTGCCAACTATATTTTTTTCATGCATATCTATTTGAATTCTTACTCGTCCCAAAGATTCGGGCTTCAGAATTAGCTTTATTTCCCCGGCATTGCCATCTTTTAATACAAACTTGGCTTGATCTACAATTTGGTTATTTGTGCTTTTATCTAAACGATCTTTAAGTACTGTTGCAAATTGTTTGCTACTTGAAACCTCTATTTTTTTTCCACTTCCTTCTACAGATATTTCATTACCATCAACTAAGTCATTGTGTAATTCGATTTCAATGTCATGAGCTTCTTCCTGTTGTGACGAACTTGAAATGTTTTTAGGGGTTTGTATATGTGGTTTAGAAAATTTAGTTGAATGAGACTTATCTGTAGATACTTTTATGTTCTTGGAACTTTCTACGCTCCTCTTATCTTGAACAACTAACTTTACTTTTTTTGAAACCTTACGATACCCCCCATACTTGGTAAGTAAAGCTTCTTTTTTATTTTTGACATCCCTTTCATTTTTATTTAATAAAAATGATTTTGTATTCATTTCTATGTTACTTGTTTTTTCAGCTTCCCCATTTGCACTTTTCTTATCCTGTTTTGAGAATGTATCTTCTGGTAAAAATATTTTAATAAGCTTAGTTGATTCTTCCTCTAAGGTTTTGCTATTTTCCTTTTCTTTTTTCTTACCAGTGTCATTTAAGAGTTCAGTCTTAATAGATTGTTTTTTTTCTTTTTTATTCTTTTGAGTAAGTAAAGAAACTTTTTCTTTGTCACCTTTTAGGTCTCTCTTAGTAAGTTTTGTCACAGAGAGTTTTTCAGAAGCTTTAAGAAGCTTAGCCTTAAAGCCTTTATGTTCCTTAGAGGGTGATTTAGTATTCTTTGATTGTACAAGAGAATTTTCTTTATTTTTCTGGTTAGGCTCAGTTTTAGTCGTTTTGACTAAAAGATCACTCATGCATACCTCCGGTATATATCTAACTACCGGGTCTCTTAGCCATTTTCCTCATAATTTCAGCGGCCCGGTCAGAAGGCATTAGAGATAACCAATAAGAAACTAAGGAAGAAGTTCCTTCTTCTTGTGCTATTTCTTCTGTAGTCCTAAGATGATCAATAATAGATTGATCATCCATTCTTAAAAGAATAGCAACTGACTCTGCCGGTGGCATACCAGTTAGTTTCCTAGCATTCTCTCTTATGTTCTCTTTCTTATCATCGTACAATCTTACTCTTTCATTAAACGAATTTTCTCTATCTTCTTGAGCTTTTTGTTTTTCCGTTAATTCATCAGAGATTTGCTTGAGCTCCAGCTCGTGACTATCTAAATCAGCCTCTCTAAGGTCTAATTCTTCTTCCTGTAATTTGATTGCGTCCTGGAGTTTTGATAAGCGGTCCCTATCTAGTAAGTAAGGATCAGAGGAGTTATTTATTGGTGATGCACTTTTTACGCCTACAAGTTCAAGTAAAGGGGAAAATTCTTCTCTTGTATCAATTACTCCAAGATAGTCAAACCATATTAGACCTATAATTGACATAAGAAATATCAATAACATGAATACCAATATTCGTGGCAACAAATTGATTTTTCCATATTGTGCCATGATTTAAGACTCCTTTTTATATGTCCCTGTACGGGTCGTAACAAGGTCATCAATTTGTTTTTCTTCATATTTGAGCCAATCTTTTTTATATATTTCAATTTCTTTTTCCTGTAAATTCAACAGGGTTTTACAGGCCTTTCTCGATTCAATATATTCCTTATTCAAAATAACTTTTTGCTCTTCAAGCTTGGCCAACTGTAGTAGGTGATGTTCAATATCAAGCTGTATTTTCTGATCATATAAATCGATGTTTCTTCTGTAATTAATATCACTTTTATCTGAGACGATATTTAGAGTATTTTTTTTCTTTATAACTGCCAAATGTTCAAGACCTTCCCGAATCTTGTTAATTTCAGAATTGATTTGAACCAGACGCGACTTACACTCTTCTTCCTCATAAGTTCGTAGTTGCAATACTTGCTCAAATCTAAACTTAAATTTTTTCATTATCACTTACCACCCATTTAGATTTATCCTCATCGGTAAGAGGAATATCAGCTATAGATGCCGCTTCACTTAATGTTTGATACATTACAATTTTTTCATACACATCTTGACGAAGAAAATCATTGATCAGGGTGTTCTTTTCTATAGCTTTATCAACACTAGGATTTGATCCTTTTGTGTATGCTCCAATGGATATCAAATCTTCATTTTTTTCATACAAAGCTAAATTTTGACGTAACACCCCAAATATATTTTGAATATTTTTGCTTGTAATCTTAGATTGTAACCGACTTACAGAGTTCATAACATCAATAGCGGGATAGTGATATTCACTAGCAAGCTTTCTACTTAGAACAATATGACCATCCAAAATTCCCCTAACCGTATCCGCAATGGGTTCATCCATGTCATCCCCATCTACAAGTATAGTATAAAAACCTGTTATAGTTCCTTTATCATTGGTACCACAACGTTCAAGTAACTTTGGTAAGGTTGAGAAGACACTTGGAGTATACCCTCTGGTAGCAGGCGGTTCTCCAATGGCTAAACCTATTTCTCTTTGAGCCCTGGCAAAACGAGTTACAGAATCAAACAATAACATAACATCATTACCTTGATCCCGGAAGTATTCTGCAATAGCTGTTGCAGTATAGGCTCCTCTTAACCTTGCTAATGGTGGGGTATCTGAAGAACTCACAATGATAATTGAACGTTCTAACCCTTCCTCTCCCAAATCATTTTCAATAAACTCACGAACTTCACGTCCTCTTTCACCGATTAAGGCAATGACATTTATATCTGCTTTTGTATTCCGAGCAATCATCCCTAACAAAGTTGATTTACCTACACCAGAACCTGCAAATATCCCCATTCGTTGCCCTTTGCCAATAGGAAGAAAGCCGTCGATGGATCGTATTCCTGTAACCATTTGTTCTTTTATTGATTTACGATTGAGCATATCAGGAGGAGAAGCAATGGAGGGATATTTTATTTGGGAGCCAACATCCCCTAGTCCATCAATTGGTTGTCCTAGAGGATTAAGGACTCTTCCCAGTAATTTATCGGAGACATAAATATTTAACGATTCACCCATGGCAGTCACTTCACAACCAATTTCTAAACCATCCATTTCACTGTAGGTCATTAGTTGGACTGTTTCCGCATTAAACCCTACAACTTCCGCCCAAACAGAACCAGCTCCTTTAGGTACATCAATCTGACATAATTCCCCAACTACAGCTTGAGGTCCCTTTGACTCAATCATTAGTCCTTGTACTTTTGTTACACGGCCTTTGAATTTAATCGAATCCATCTTTTCTATAACTGATTCATATTTTGAAAACATCTCAAAAGAAGTTTGAGTGCTCACCTCACCCCTCCGTTCGAGATTTAATTGGCATTAGCTCAATTATTTTTTCTTCAATTTCATTTAATTGACTTGAGATCCTTGCATCAATTTGACCGAAATCAGTTTCTATGATGCAACCACCCTTCTCTACGGTAGTATCTTCCATTACACTAATGGCCGATATATTCTCTATTTGAGATATAAAATCCTGTATATGCTCTGTTGTTATTTTTAAATCCGACATATTAACTCGAACAACAACATTTCCTCTTGTTTTCAATTTACGCAGACCTTGAATAACATTGTTAATAACAACATTCTTTTGGTTTTCAGATATAACCTTTACTACTTTCTTAGCAATCAAAATAACCAAATTGATGATCTGAGTCTCAGCACTCTCTATAACCTCTGTTCGACGTTCAATGAGTTTATTTACAATAACTCTAATACGATTTATTAAACGTTCAACTTCAGCCTGACCTTCAGCATAGCCGATGTCATATCCCTCTTTTTTACCAGTATTGTAAGCTTCTTCTTCGATTTTTTTAACTTTGTCTTTGGCTTCTATTTCTATACGTTCAGCGTTATATTTGGCGTCTTCAATTAATTTACTAGCCTCTACCTCAGCTGCTTCTTTTATTTTCTGAGCTTCTTCATTTTCATTTTTTACTCGATCAAAGGCAACCTGTTCAGCATTTTTTATCATAGATTCAGCTTCCGCTTGAGCTGAGTTAATCATAGCCTGTTTTTCAAGTTCCCATGATTTTTTGTAGTCCTCAGCTTCTTTCCTTAGCTCTTCAACAGTGGGCCCTGTATATTCATCTTCTTCAACTAATTCAACAACTTCTTCAAATGGATTTTCTGGAGGAGCTATTGATACTTTTTGATTTGTCAAATTAGTTATCTCAATGGGCCTAAATACATTCTTAGCCATTTGATCCTCCCCAAATCCTTATCTTACACAAGAACATCCTCTTCTCCACTTCTTGCGATAACGACTTCACCTTGTTCTTCGAGTTTTCTAATAATGGAAACAATCTTCTGTTGGGCTTCTTCCACATCCTTTCGTCTAGTGGGACCCATAAACTCCATATCTTCTTTTAGCAAAGCAGCAGCACGCTTGGACATATTTCTAAAAATCTTATCTTGAACTTCTGCATCAACTGCCTTTAATGCTTTGGCTAATTCATTAGTGTCTACTTCACGAAGAACCTTTTGTATTGCACGGTCATCAAGCATAACAATATCTTCAAAGACAAACATACGCTTTTTGATTTCTTCTGCTAATTCTGGATCGTCTTCTTCCAAACTTTCTATGATTGTTTTTTCCGTTGATCGATCAACAAGATTCAATATCTCAACGATAGACTCAACACCACCTGCTTGTGTGTAATCTTCAGATGACAAGGTCGACAGCTTTTTCTCTAGAACCCTTTCTACTTCACGTAAGATTTCAGGTGTAGTTCTATCCATTGTGGCTATTCTTCTAGCAACATCAGATTGTATCTCATGAGGTAATTGTCCTAGAATTATTGAGGCCTTATTAGGTTCCAAGTAAGCAAGTATTAATGCAATAGTTTGAGGGTGTTCCTGTTGTATAAAGTTTAATAAGTGGGCAGGGTCTGTACGTCTTATAAAGTCAAAAGGTCTAGTTTGTAAACTAGACGTCAATCTATTTATTATATCTACAGCT
Source organism: Spirochaeta cellobiosiphila DSM 17781 (assembly GCF_000426705.1). Lineage (NCBI taxonomy): Bacteria > Pseudomonadati > Spirochaetota > Spirochaetia > Spirochaetales > Spirochaetaceae > Spirochaeta > Spirochaeta cellobiosiphila. Next base: position 28,541 of record NZ_KE384557.1, on the reverse strand, counting down.
TTCTGAGAACCTAGTGATTTTTCTAATAATTCTCTCGCATAATCGATACCACCGGAAGTAATAAAATCCTGAGCCATCATTAGTTCTTGAAATTCCATTAACACCATGTCACGTTGCTCAGGGTTGACGGCATCTAATCTGGCTATTTCAAAAGTCAAAGCCTCTATTTCATCTTCCCGTAAATGCTTAAAGATATCCGCTGAAATTTCCGATCCAAGAGTTACAAGAAAAATAGCCGCCTTTTGTCGACCATTGAGATCTTCTTTAACGGATGATTTCTTTCCACCTTTGGCCTGCTTTGCCATATTACTCCTCCGCTAACCAAGATCTTATTAATTGAGCGACATCTTCAGGATGTTCCCTTGCCATATTTATCGCATTCTCTTGCATTTCCAATCGAGCCCTTTCAGCAACTGACATCTCAACATCAACGCCCTCTTCTTCAGCACTTCTAAGTGCAGCTTCCCGCATAGCCTGATGTTGTCTGGATAATTCTTCTTCTCTTAAACGTCTTCTTCTCTCCATTTCTCTAGAGACTAATCTAAATGCTATAAAGGCTATTAAAACTATAGCTATAACTATCATAGCCCCGATAATGGTTCGCTGTAGTTGTTGACGTTTACGATAAGCTTCATCTTCTTTTTCAAATTGACTTGTATGATCAAAGGAAATATGTTGAACCGACACTAAATCACCACGGTCTTGATTGTATCCGATTGCTGGTTCTAATAGAGCCCTCGCAGCTTTAAGATCATTGTCAGAGACAGGTGTATACTCACGTAATAAAGAACCATCACTATCAAGTAATGGACGACCCTTATCATCATATTTGCGTTCCCACTTTCCATCTAAGGCAACACCAATAGTGACCCTTTTAATTGTCCATGGACTTTTTTCTTCCTTACTTTCTTTCTGGTTTACAGCATAGTTCGTCATTTCTGAGTTATCCCTATAACGCCCAACCAAACCTTCTAGATCCTTATACCCAGGAGGAGTTTGACTTTCTTGTCCAGAAGGCCCTTCTGGATTAAAGCCTGTCCCTTCATATTCCTTTACGTTTTTTTGCTCACTTAAGGGAGTAGATTCTATAACTTGAAGTTCACTGTATGGTGTGGAAGGATCATCTGGTTGCATAGTTATTGGAAAATATTCAACAGTATTTTCTGTTTTCTTCCCCATATCTAAATCTATATCCAGGTTTATAATTTGAACGCGATCTGATGTATATATAGTTTGTAATGCTTTCAAAATAGTGTTTTTATATCTATTCTCTAAGTCTTTCTTAACCAATAACTCTCTTTTAGCTTGTTCAATACGATCCATATCTTCCATGCCAGTAAAATCATTTAGCATTACACCTCGTTGATCTGTTATTACAATAGTATCTTCATTTAATCCTTCAACACTAAATTGTATCAGTTTAACGATACCTTCAATTTTCTTACGATTTGTGATAATATCTGAACCTGGTTTTGGTGTTATCTGTACAGAAGCAGTAACGGGATTTTGATCTTCAGCAAAAAGAGCATCGTCTGGAATTACTAAATTAACATTCACACTGTCTATATCATCTAATGCGGAGATATGTTGTTCAAGACTTTTAACAATGGACCGCTGCAAATTAACATTTCTCTCAAAATCAGTTAAAGTCCATCTATCCTGATCAAATAAATCCCAGGGGTCTACATTATCAGGCATCAAATCTTCTCTTATAAGAATAGATTTGGCCCTCCTGGCACTTTCAGGATCTTCAACAAAGATACGGTTATCATCGGTGATAGTGTATGGAATACCTTCTTCATCCAACTTGATACCAATAGAGTCTCTTTTCTGTTGATCAGTTATTGGTATGCCCAAAAGAGGAGTCATACTTGGAGTAGTATTAAAACGTACCAAAAACAAGACTGCACCAAATCCCACAAGAATTACAGCGCCGAGAATGAGTTTTTGAATTAAACTCCATTTAGACCAAAGATTCTTTACTTGATCTAAGACTTTTTTTATCCATTCGTTCATACTTCCCTCCCAAGAATGAACTATTCTTTCTACCTCAAGGAGGTTATCTCCTTATATGCAGAAATAGCTTTATCTACAACTTGTTTTGTCAAACTCAAGGTCATATTTGCTTCAGCCAACGCTATCGAAACATCATGAACATCCACTGTATCAGGATCCGTTATTAACTGTTGCGCTAAAGAAACAGACTGTATTTGTGTATCATTAACATTTTGAAGGGCATCAATTAAGACAGAATCAAATCCCCCCCGAGATTTTTCATCAAGTCCAATCTGTCCTTCTTTATCAAAGTGCTTAGGATTAGATCTAAACATCTCCATGTTGTTACCAATTACTTGATTTGATGACAGGAAACTCATTTATCTTTATCTCCCAATATCCAATGCTTTCATAAACATTTCTTTTGATCCATTAACAATGGCAACATTGGCTTCATATGATCTACTTGCTGATATCATATCCACCATTTCATTAACTGAGTTAACATTTGAATATTCTACGTAACCGGCCTTAGGCCCCACCTTTATTGCATCTGGATGTGTAGGATCATACACTAATCTTAATTCAGAGTCATAATCTTTTTCAACCTTCTCAACTTTTACACCCTTCCCAAGCCCATTATCTAAGTCTTTTGGAACAAAAGGGCCTTGCCAATAAGGTTGATTAACTCTGGATTTCATGATAACACGACTTCGTCTAAAAGGACCACCTTCTGGAGTTCTAGTAGTATTAACGTTTGCTATGTTATCTGCAATTACATCTAAACGTAACCTTTGAGCTGTTAATCCAGAGGATGCTATATTAATTGAGGAAAACATTCCCATAATTCACCTACCTTAACACTATATTAATTTGTTTAAATAGACCTGCTACAGCATCAGTCTGAGTCTGATATAATAACTGATTTTCCAATGCTGACATCATTTCTTCTTCAATATCAACATTATTACCATTATTATTAACACTACTTGATGAATCCAGGATCGTTTTTGGCTGTACTGTATTCCAATCTAATTTTTTATCAAAATTCATATGAAGAGGATTATTCATTAGAGGTTCAAAAGCTCCACCAGTTTTTTCTGAATCTAGGGCTCTTTTTAACTGAGATTCAAAATTAACTTCTGATCTCTTAAAACCAGGAGTCTCTGCATTAGCAATATTGTTAGCAATAACTTGTCGCCTCAATAAACCAACGTCCATTGATTTATGCAATATTCCAATTGTCTTACCAAAACTATTACCTTCAAACATGAAAAACATCCTCCTTCATACACTCTTATCGGATGGGATTAACCTCTTTTTTAGTGTTTCTATAAAATATATCTACTCAAATCTTCATTTTTTACAATATCACCAATCCGTTCATTTATATATTCAGGTGTAATGGGGATAACTTGCCCTATCAGATCGGGAGCACAAAAACTTACATCTTCTAAAACTTTTTCCAGTACTGTGTGTAATCTACGAGCACCTATATTTTCAGTCTGAGTATTGACTTGTACAGCTATTTCCGAGATCCGTTTGATTCCATCTACTGTAAAATCTAATGTTACACCCTCTGTTTTTAACAATTCTTGATATTGTTTGATGAGAGCATTTCTGGGTTGAGTCAATATTTTTTCAAAATCCTCAGCACCTAACTCTTCCAATTCCACACGAATAGGAAAACGACCTTGTAATTCAGGAATAAGATCAGATGGTTTTGAGATATGAAAAGCTCCTGCTGCAATAAAAAGGATATGTGAGGTATCAATTATTCCAAACTTGGTATTAACTTTACTACCTTCAACAATAGGAAGAATATCTCTTTGAACTCCTTCCCTGCTCACGTCTCCACTTGAATTACCTTGCTTAGTAGCAATTTTGTCTATTTCATCAATGAATATGATACCCAAGTTCTCTACTCTGTCTTTGGCTATTTCAGAGGCTCTATCATAATCTATTAATTTTTCGATTTCCTCTTGTAGGATTATCTTCCTAGCTTGAGATACTGATACATTTTTCTTCTTCTTTTTGTTTCCGAATATATTACCTAAAGAACCTAAATTCATATCCATTTCTTCAAAACTGGTTCCAGAAAATATCTCAATAGAAGGCATATTGCCTTTTGAAGAAACATTTATCTCGACCTGTTTTTCATCAAATTTCCCGTCCTTAAGCATCTGTCGAAACTTATCTCTAGTATCTGATCCTTCCACAGTAGATTCGTCTTTTTTACTTCCAGGTAATAATAGATCAAGTAAGATTTCTTCGGTTTTTTCCTCAGCCTTAGCCTCAATACCATACCTCAGCTCATCTTTTACAGTTGCGACAGCAGAATGCATTAGGTCTCTCACCATTGACTCGACATCTCGGCCAACATATCCAACTTCCGTATACTTTGTAGCTTCTACTTTTATAAAAGGTGCCCCTGTCAATTTACTAAGACGTCTAGCAATTTCTGTTTTTCCGACTCCTGTGGGCCCTATCATTATAATATTCTTAGGAGCTATTTCTTCTTGCAATTCCTCTGATAGTTTCTGTCTTCTTATTCTATTACGAACAGCTAATGCTACTGATTTTTTAGCTCTATTCTGACCAATAATATACTTATCTAATGCTTCAACGATCTCTTTTGGTGACATATCTTCCACATTGTGAGCCATTATTCTAGTTCCTCCAAAGTAATATTTTGATTAGTGTAAATACAAATATCGCCTGCAATTTTTATACACTTTGAAGCAATTTGGCCTGCAGATAATTCAGTTTCTTGATCCATATAGGCTAAAGAAGCCGCATAGGCGAAGCTACCTCCTGAACCTATAGCTATGGAATTTTCTTCTGGTTCTATAACATCACCTGTTCCACTCAAAAGTAAGAGATTCTCTTTATCTGCTACTAGCATCATCGCCTCAAGTTTCCTTAATACACGATCTGTTCTCCAATCTTTTGCAAGTTCAACTGCAGAACGTTTCACATCTCCACCATACAAATTAAGTTTATTTTCAAATTTTTCGAATAAAGTAAAGGCATCCGCCGTTGCTCCAGCAAAACCAATTAATACTTTACCCCCAAATATTTTTCTGACTTTTCGAGCATTTCCTTTCATAACTGTGTTGCCTAGTGTTACTTGACCATCTCCAGCCATAGCTACACTATCCTTTTTTTTCACAGCTATGATAGTAGTCCCTCTAATTTCCATTAACTCCATCCTTTAGTTTTTCATGAACAATTTTTGGTAATCGACTAAGCCCTCTCCCATGAGGATGGGCATTTCTATATACCTCATTCAAACGATTCGTTGACATATGTGTATAAATCTGTGTTGTTGAAAGATTGGAATGACCTAGCAGTTCTTGAACTATTCTTAAGTCAGCACCTTCATTCATCAAATGTGTTGCAAATGAATGTCTCAATACATGGGGTGTTACATTCTTTCTTAATCCAGATTTAACAGCGAGTGATTTTATAATACTACTCGCCTTTTGAGAAGACAAGCGCCTACCATCACTATCCATAAATAGATAATCTGACAAGCGTGTCTCTTCTTTATTTAAATATCTTTCCATGGTATTTCTACATTTGTTTCCAATGAAGACATATCTTTCTTTATTACCTTTTCCTTTAATCTTAATTTTATTAGAACCTATCTCTTTTTGTTTTAAATTCAATGCTTCAGAAATACGCATACCACTTGAATACAACACTTCTATTAACAACCTATCGCGAAGACCTTCAAAAGAATCATCACAATTATCAATCAATTTCTGAATTTCATCATAGAATAAATAATCCGGCAAATGTCTTGGAGTTTTCAAATTTTCTATTAATTCAAAAGGACTTTCCATATGAGAGTGTTTTTTACAATATTTATAAAAGCTACGAAGGGCTGATATTTTCCGGTTTATTGTTCTCGATTTTTTATTTTCTCCAACTAATGTAGTTATATAGAGGGAAGCAGTCCAACTATCTTCTTGAAGACCATTTATTTCTAAGTACCTAATCCATTCTTCGATATCTTGTTGGTATGCTATAACAGTGTGTTCAGAATAATGTTTTATTGCACTCAAGTGTCTGATATACTGAAGAGCTAATTGTTTGAGACTACTAATATCTCCTACAGACATCTAGTTATTCTCCTTGGTATTTAGTGCTATATCATTGTGTATTTCTAAATTCCAATTCATTAGGATTTCTTCAGGCTCCAGTATTGATTGCGCCCCTTGAGATATTAATCTCAAACATCCTTCGCCATTAATATTAAGCGAGCTTCTTTTGTCAACAAAAACATCTCTATTTTGTTCTAAAGCATAATCCACAGTAATTAGGGCTCCCGATTTAATGGGTGCTTCACATAATAAGGTGCCTCTAGAAATCCCACTTATTATTCTGTTTCTAGCTGGAAATCTAAAAGGTCGAGGTTCTGTACTAGGAACATATTCACTGATCAGACATCCCTTGTTTTCTAAGATTTTTTGAACCAAAATCTTATTTACTTTAGGGTATACATAATCTACACCATTAGCCAGAACAGCTGTTGTTGGTGCTTTAGTATTAACAGAGCCATAATGCGCAGCAGAATCAATTCCTAAAGCTAGTCCACTGACAATATTAATTCCATTTCTACTTAAGTATTCGCTCCATTCATAAACACGCCTTTTAGCTAATTCACTCGGTTTTCGCGTCCCAACAATAGCAAGAGAATTCACAGTATTTTCAGACATTGTCCCCTTATAAAATATATTAAAAGGTGGGTTTACTATTTCTCTTAATAATGGAGGATATTCTTTTTTCCAATAATTTAGAATTCCAATCTCTTGATCTGAAATAATGCTCTCAATTCGTTGTACTTCCTCTATTAGTTCACTTCCCAATTTTGCTTTGGTTTTGATATTTCTACCTATTAATTGTTGCAAATCTGACAATTCAATCTTTTTAAAACTATCCCAATCAAAAGTATCAAAAATCAAACAGCGTTCTTCAAAACTCAGAAATTCTAAATAACTGAGAGCAATTAAAAAATTATCCATTCCATTTTTCCAATAATATTTTTTTATTTTGTTGAGCTTGTTCCCTCTTATCTGAATTTTTTGAAGTCTTTATAATCTGATCATATATGTCAACAGCCTTCTCGATATCTCCAGTTATAACATATAGCCGTGCCCGAAGAAACAACGCTTCCATATTATACTCGCGAATTGACATCAATTTATCAACTAAAGGAATAGCTTCCAACGGAGTTGACAATTCAAATATATATAGAATACTTAAACCATATAAAGCTTCACCGTATTGAGGATTCCTTTGTATAGCTTTTTTATAGTACTCTTCGCTAAGTTTAAAATATTCCAAAGATGAGTTTGATGGTAATGACTTTGCAATTTTTGCTGAAGAAACTGCTGCTTTAAAATGAAGTATTGAATTATCAGGATAAATATTTATTGCTTTCTGAAAAGCTTCTAATGAAGGGCCGTACATTTCATTTTCAAAATATGTCCCTCCGAGAAGCTTGTAATAATAACCAATATTAGCTGTTGCTTCCACTTTCTGATCAACAAGATTCTGCCAATTATTAATCTGATCCTTTAATTCTTTTATTCTTTCACTTGATACATCAGATTCAAAAGAATAGCGATCAGAAGAATCCTCCGTTTCAGTTAATATTTTTAGAGCATTACCCTTTGTATCTTTACAACCAACAAACAATAATAGGATAAATGTTAATATACGCAATTTTTTCATATCAAATCTGACTTCTTAATTCTCATAAGGATGATATTTCCTATACTGATCTTCCAACTCATTTGTATTATAGTGTGTGTACACTTGAGTAGTTGAAATATCTGCATGTCCAAGTAGTTCTTGAACAGATCTTAAGTCAGCACCTCCTTTTAACAAATGAGTCGCAAAAGAATGCCTTAATGTATGTACTTTTCCTTCTAAATTAGCTTTTTGTAATAATGCTTTAAAATTCTTCCAAATACCTTTGCGGCTTAATACTTGGCCTCTATTGTTTAAAAAACAGAATGTAGATAAACACGATGATTTCATTAGCTTAGGTCGAGAATCTTTTAAATAAACATCTAACCAATATATGGCAGCATCTCCAATAGGAACATAACGGTCCTTGTCACCTTTACCTCGAATTTTTATTATTCCTTCATTTAGAAATAACGATTCCATAGTTAAAGAGGCAACTTCAGATATTCTTAGCCCACAGGAATATATTAATTCAAACAAAGCTCTATCTCTAATACCTATTGGTTTTGATAAATCGATGAGTTCCAAAATACTATCTACTTCTTCTTCAGAAAAAACAGTAGGATAAATGGTCCCTTTTTTTGGCTGTTCCAAAAACGTAGAAGGATTGTCATTTCTGTATTCTTTGAGCTGTAGAAATCTACAAAAGCTTCTTAAGCTACTTATTTTCCTAGCTAAAGCATATGATGATAATCCACGGGATTTACATCTAGAAATATACAACTCTAAATCAGTAATATTGAAGTCACTTATGACAAGATTATTCTCATTAAGAAATGTTACATACTCATTTACATCCCGTATGTATTCTTCTACTGAACGTTTCTGTAGATGTTTCTCTAGTGTTAAATATATTTCATAAGCTTTATTAATCATCATCTATGTTTCATAATTCCCCTTGTTTATAATTTCTTTTCCGATTCCTTATGTATGCGGGGATGGACAAATTGTCTTCATCTGCGTTTCTGTTTTGTAGAAAATCCACAGAAGGGGATTTTCCATAATTTAATCCTTTGTTCATATTTTCCCATTCATCAAAAGATAATACTTCTGATTTATCCTCTTTTGTCGTTGCAGATTTGTCCTCTTCAAAAACGCCATCATGTTTTTTGAACCCAGTAGCAATTACTGTTACCCGAACTTCATCTTCAAGACCTTCATTTGTAGCAGTACCTTGAATAACCATCGCATTATCATCAACACTTGCAGATATAATCTCCATTACCTCTTGATATTCAGAAATTGAGAAATCTGGTCCACCAGTTACATTGACTAACAACCCTTTTGCACCATTAATCGAGGCATCTTCAAGTAGTGGGTTATTTATGGCTGAAGTTGCAGCATCAACAGCACGATTATCCCCATGACCTATTCCAACACCCATCAAGGCATCTCCCTGTCCTTCCATAATAGTTCTTACGTCTGCAAAGTCGATATTGATTTCACCTGGAACTGTAATTAAATCACTTATACCTTGTACTCCCATTCGAAGGACATCATCAGCTCTAAGGAAAGCATCACGAATAGGGGTGTTTTTCTCTACCACTTTTAGCAAATACTGATTCGGAATGGTAATTAGAGTATCAACTTCGTTGTGTAATCTTTTTATTCCCTCTTCTGCTATCCTCATCTTTCTTGGACCTTCAAAATTAAAAGGTTTAGTGACTACGGCTACTGTTAAAGCTCCAAGATCTTTTGCTATCTTAGCAATTACTGGTGCGGCACCCGTACCGGTTCCTCCACCCATACCAGCTGTAACAAAAACCATATCAGCACCATTAAGGGCTTGCCTAATGATATCAAGATCTTCTTCTGCAGCTTTTTCACCAATTTCTGGTTTTCCACCTGCACCCAAACCACCAGTAAGTTTAGAACCTAATGGCAATTGAGTTTCAGCCATCGACATTTCTAATGCCTGTAAATCAGTATTTGCGGCAATAAAATCTACATCTTTTAATCCACACTTTATCATTCTGTTAACAGCATTAGTACCGCCACCACCAGCACCAATTACTTTAATAACGGTGTGGTTATTTGTATTTCCTTCAATTATTTCTATATTCATATCCCCTCCCAAGGCATGATTTAACTTTTTTATATGAACTCTTTCAGCCATCGCTTTAACTTTGACCAAAAAGGATACTCAATTTCACGTTTAGGGAGAACTTCTCCTAACTCTGATTTTTTCTTATCCCATGTATATTGTACTAGCCCTATAGCAGTAGCCATATCTGGGGTAGAATATTCATCACTTAATCCATGTAATTTAAAAGGAAGACCTATCCTTACAGGAAGCCCGAACATTTCCTGAGCCAGCTCTACTGCTCCCGATAAAAGAGCTCCTCCTCCAGTTAATACAATTCCACCACCTAACCTGTTATGGTAGTTTTTCCTAAGTATTTGTTCCCGAACCATGCTAAATATTTCTTCCATTCTTGGTTGAATAATTTCACAAATAGTCTGCTTAGGGATATAAGTGGCAGGTCTGCTCCCTAGTGCTGGTAAGATAACCTCTGAACCCTCTTCAACTAAAGGAAAATAGCAAATACCTGATTGAATTTTAATCCGTTCAGCCTCTTCTGGAGGTATTTTTAATCCGTATGACAAGTCACTAGTTACTTGATCCCCGCCAATAGAAATGAGACTTGAATGAAAGGGGGCGCCATCCATGTAGACCATAATATCTGTCGTCCCACCACCAAGATCAATAAGCAAAACACCCATTTCCCGTTCGTCTTTATTCAATACAGAACGGGAAACAGCAATAGATTCGAGAATTATTTCATTTACTTTAAAACCGGCTCTGTTTACACAACGAATTAGATTTTGCGAGGAACTAACACTTCCAGTTATAATATGGACTTCAGATTCCAATCGAATACCTATCATGTTTAAAGGGTCCTTTATTCCTCGTTGATCATCAACAATAAACTCTTGTGGAATAACATGTAACACTTCACGATCCATTGGAATAACAACAGCTTTAGCTGCATCAATGACACGACTAATATCCTCTTCGGATATTTCACGTCCTTTTCCGGTTATAGCAACAACACCTCTAGAATTTATTCCTTCAATTGCACCACCGGCTAAACAAGTCACCACTTCATAAACATCACGACCAGCCATTTGCTCTGCTTCTTCAATAGCTTCTGATACAGATTTAAGAGTGGCTTCTATGTTAATTACCACACCTCTTCTTAATCCAGTAGATTTTGTTTGACCTATACCTATAATATCGATGTCACCATCATAATTCCTTTCAGCAATTATCGCTGTGACTTTAGAGGTTCCTATATCTAATCCAACAATCAAATCATCAGATGCCAAATCTATCTCTCCTTCTGACTGTACACAACATGGTCTGTCCTCATATCAATTTCCTGTGGTAAATGCTTCTGTTGATTCATAACGTCCAATACAATTAAAACTTGTTTTAATGTTTCTATATTAAAATCACTTCCTATTCGAACGGGAAGTGGCCATCTATTTGGATACAAAAGTAAATCAAAATCATTATCACCTTTTTTTTGAATCCTTAACTCTGATATAAAATAAAATAAATTAGGATTATCCTCTTTTATTGCTACCAAGTTTTTAACAAGAGGATCCAAAATAGAGGGCAAATCCATTCCTGGTTCAATATTTTCAAATTGCAGTCCCGAAATAATAGGATAATTAAAGTCTTTTATATCCCTATCCCATTCATAGGCAATACCTTCGGTATCAAACATTACAGGAATTGTATTTCCTTTATTTCCAATAAGAGAAATAAATAATGGTTGTCTTTTATATAGTACAATTTTTAATTTACCTGGAAACTGTTTAGAAACGACAGCTTTTCTAACGACAGGAACCGTTTCTAATCTACTTTCGATTTGGTCTACTTGTAAAGAGTAAAAATATATTGGTTGGTTCAAACCAGCAATTGTTTTAATTTGTTTTTCATTTAAGGATATTTCAGATTCCACTACTATGCTTGTTACCCTTAATCTTGGACTTATAACAAGATAAAAGAAAAGTTCAAAAATCAAAAACAAAACTAGTATAAAAATTATTATTTTCAATATTTTGGGCGAGTTTCTAACCATGGCTAAGCTCACTAAATAGTTGTTGTTCAGAAAGGTCACTTCCTCTTGATATGTTAATTAATATACCAATCATCATCATTGTTACTAGAATATTACTACCACCGTATGAAAAAAAAGGAAGAGGAATTCCTGTTGAAGGGACTAGTCCACTAACAACAGCTACATTAAGGAAAACTTGTAATACTATGCTTATTGTTATTCCAGTTGCTAGATAAAACTGAAATCTATCTGATGCAGATTTAGCAATAAGAAAACCTCTATATGCTAGGAAAATAAAGAGAAAAAGAACAAAAACGATTCCTATATAGCCAAGTTCTTCTCCTAATGCAGCAAATATAAAGTCAGAATAAACCTCTGGCAGTTTTCCTAATTTCCTTACACCTGCACCCGGTCCTAATCCCCATAAACCACCAAGGGACAATGCTTTTTTTGACGCTAATATTTGATAGCCTGATCCACTAGGATCCATATAGGGAAACAAAAAACTAATTAATCTTGTAACACGATATGGTTTACTGAACAGAAATATAAAAGACATAGGAATTGAGACAAAAACAATAGGTAATATATATCTAAAACTTACTCCAGAAACAAAAAACATCAAAAAACCTAGAAGAAGAATAAAAATACTAGTAGAAAAATCATTTTGTAAATATACAAATCCGACATAAAAAAGCAAGACAACTAATGGGGGAATTAATGTATTATGGGGTTCACCAGTTCTATTCTCATTCTTACTGAAATTATAGGATAAATAAATCAATAATGTTAGTTTAACTAATTCTGATGGTTGAAAAGAAAAAGGACCTAAATATATCCATCTTCTAGCGCCCAATATTTCCTTACTAATAAAAGGAATATAGGTTAATACGAGAAGTACTAGGGAAAGAGCCATTATGTGAATAAGATATTTCTTCAATAAATTTATTGGTATATATATTAATACAACTGTTAACAAACCACCAATACATAGTCGAATGAGATGATTAACAAGAAAATGTGAACTATCTTGAAAAAGTAATTCTCCCAAATAGGAAGAGGCTGAATACATAGTTGTTGTACCGATACCTAATAAGAGGATAAATGTTGATACCAAAGGATAATCAACTTGCCTATCAATAGTTTTCTCTATCGAAAATAACTTACTCATTCAAATATTTTTGTTTTATTGAAGCTTTAATGTACTTAAAGCCAATATAACAAACAAACCTCCTAGTATCCACATTCTTATCACTACTTTGCTTTCCGCCCAACCTGACAATTCAAAATGATGGTGTAATGGTGCCATTCGAAAGATTCTCTTACCAGTACGTTTAAAATAAAAAACTTGAATCATCACACTTAATGTTTCTAATACAAAAACACCACCTATAATTAACAATAAAATTTCTTTCTTTATCAATAAAGAAAGTGTGCCAAGAACTCCCCCTAAGGCAAGAGAGCCTGTGTCTCCCATCATAACTTCCGCAGGGTGTGTATTGAACCATAAGAATCCTACACAAGCACCTACTAATGCAAAACTAAAAATACTAAGCTCTCCGGAACCAGGCAAAAAGGGAATCTGTAAATAGGAAGAATAATCTAAACGACCAGATAAATATGTAATAATTGCAAATCCAATTCCAGCCATCATTACTAAACCTGTTGCAAGACCATCCAAGCCATCAGTTAAATTTACCGCATTTGAAAAACCTACAAGGAAAAATATCCCGAAGGGAATATATAATAACCCCAGATCCAGTACAGGCTTTTTTACAAAAGGTAGATAGAGAACAGAGGATTGTGGACCATTAGTACAATATGTCCATATTACGATTATACCAGCAATAAATATTTGTCCAGTGAGTTTCAATCGTGGGGATAGACCTTTAGAATTTTTTTGGAATATTTTCAGACTATCATCTATAAAACCTAAGATACCAAAACCAATTAAAGAAGTTAATATTATCCAAGTAAAAATGTTATGTAAGTCCATCCACAACAATATCGATACTACTATGGCCAGAATGATTAAGATTCCTCCCATAGTAGGTGTTCCCGCTTTTACAAGATGTGTTTGAGGCCCATCCTCTCGTATTTCCTGTCCAGCTTTAAGCTTTTTTAATAACATTATTATTTTCGGTCCGAAAATAAAACTAATAAATAAAGCTGTCACCGCTGCATATGCAGATCTAAAGCTTATGTATTGAAACACATTAAAAGCAGTAAAATACTTAACTAATGGATATAAAAGCTCTAAAAACATTAATAAGTTCCTTGACTGTGGTATTTGTTATATATTTTTTCAAGTTCATAACTTCTTGATCCTTTGACAACAACCAATGAATTATCTGTGATATTGTTAATTATTTGATCAACCACAGGATCTACAGATCGCGCCCAATAAACATTTAAGGGTTCATCAAAACTTTTATATATATTAATGGTTTCTGTACCAATCAAATACAACTGGTTAAATTTAACAGAATGAAGTTTTTCTCCAAGTTGTTGATGTTGTTCTTCCGTATGTTCACCTAACTCTTTCATTCCCCCTACTATTAGGATGAGATTTTTATCCCTTGTAGTTAATGTATTCAATAGCGTTATTAGGGCTGACATAGATTCGAGATTGGAATTGTAACAGTCTTGGACAAAAGTATGAGTGCCCTCTCTGATAACTTCTAATCTTCCAAAATCAGCTTCAACAGAAGCCAGGCCATCTACTATACAAGGAGTAGGAACATTTAACATACTGGCTAACTCAATGACTTCCATAGCATTGTGAATATTATGAAGACCCAATAGATTTAATTGATACTTCTGATCTTTATATACGAATTGAGAACCTTCAAAATCTAAACTGATAATTTCTAATTTTGAGAGGTCATATGTATAATATTTCCCTGGATATTTTTTTATAATATTTAATATTTCCGGACTATGATCAGTCACAGCGATTGATTCATCATTAAAATATTTAAAAATCTCTGATTTTTCTTTGGCTATATGGTCTTTCGTTTTAAATATACCAATATGTGCAGATCCAATATTTGTTACTATTGCAAACTGCGGCTTTACGATGTCTGCAAGAAGGGAGATCTCACCTAATTGGTTAGTACCCATCTCAAATATAGCAATATCACATTCTGAGTTCATTTCTAAAACAGACATTGGTAAACCTATATCACCATTTAAATTTCCTGGTGTTACAAATGTAGTCTTCCATCGAGTCATTACAGAAGCAAGCATCTCTTTAGTGCTTGTTTTTCCATTACTACCAGTAACTCCTATCCGTAGACCTTGATATTTAGACATTCTCTGTTTAGCTAAGGTATGTAAAGCAGATAAAGTATCATCCACTATCCACACGACCAAATCTTCTTTATGAAATAACCTCTCCCAGTCAGATTGGAATTCTTGATACATATCCCCCCGAATACATAACAATGTAGCTCCAGATTCTATCGCTATTTCAATAAAATTATGACCATCTACTTTTTTACCAGGTAAAGCCCAGAAAGCATCACCGCTCTTAATCTTTCTTGAATCTACTTGTACTTTATCAAAATAATTGTCCTCCTTTGGTTTTCTAAAGAAAGTTCCCATATTTGTTGCTACGATTTCACTAATTCTAAAAGCCATTATTGTGTTCCAGTCGATTGTATATATATTTGTGTTCTATTATCAGTATCTAATGGTTTAAGGCTTAATTCATTCACAGCTATCTTTTCTACACGTTCCGGACTAGCTAATAGTGCTACCGCTGCGAGAGCTTTTTTATTTTCTTCAATCAATCTTTGTTGTTCATCTTCTAAGAATGCGACTTCTTTTTCTAAGTTCCTATATTTCACTGTTTGATGAATATTGACAAATAAAAATAGAGGAAAGCTTAAAGCCATGATGGGATACAATAATTTATTTTTGTTCATATTTAGTTGCTCCTACTTTTTCACAGACTCTAAATTTTGCGCTTCTTGAGGGCGAATTGTTTTTAATTTCTTCTTCAGTCGGAATTACTGGTTTTCTGGTTAGAATTTTTACTGCCGGTTTCCCACTACAAATACATTTAGGGTATTCAGGAGGGCACACACATTTTTGAGCTTGAAATTTAAATGCATTTTTTACAATTCTATCCTCTAAAGAGTGAAATGTGATAATACCCAAACGACCTCCAATGTTTAAGTTAGTCAATGCGTCTTGAACAACAGTCTCTATTCTTGATAATTCATTGTTAACTTGAATCCTTAAAGCTTGAAAGGTCCTGGTTGCTGGATGGATTCGACCATGTCTATATTTAACAGGTACAGAAGTAAAGATTATTTCAGCCAATTCCTTACTATTTGTAATAGTAGAGATTTTTCGTCTCTTTACTATAGCTCTGGCTATAGAACGGCTATATCGCTCCTCACCCAATTTAAATATTAAATTGGCAATGCTTTCTTCATCCCATTCATTTACAATATCAGAGGCTTTTAAGTTAGAATCCATATTTAGTCGCATATCTAACGGTTCATCAAGACCAAAAGAAAAACCTCTGTCACTTTCGACATAATGATATACAGAAATTCCTAGATCCAACAAAATTCTATCAGCTTTACGCTCTAGACTATAATTAGCAAAAAAGTGGTCAAACCAATCGTTTACATAATTAACTCTATTTCCATATACAGCTAAACGCTCTTTAGCTTTTTTTTGAATATTTGCATCTCTATCAATACCTATAACATAAGCTTCAGGGAACTCACTTAAGAACATTTCTGAATGTCCCCCCTCTCCCATTGTTCCATCTATAACAAGTGGACTAGGTAATCCAGAAATATCTAGATACTGTTTAACCTCATTTAACATCACTGGTGTATGTATAATTTCCATATCTATCATCCTATTTGTTGGGGATTAAGAAAATCACCGAGTTCTTCTGCAGCTTCTAAAAAGTCAGAGTCAGAGTTATCTATAAATTCCTTATATCTTGTCTCATCCCATATCTCTAGGTAGTTTTTTACACCAAGCACTACACAATCCTTAGTTAAATCTGCATATTCACGCAGTATATTGCCTATATTTATCCTGCCAGCTTTATCTATTTCAATTTCTTGTGAAGGAGCAATAATTCTTCTTTGCAATGCTCTACCAGTTCTGTTAAAAGCACTTGTCTTTTCCATAATAAGAGAAGCGATTCTCTCCCATTCAACCAAAGGGAACATCCAAAGACATTTATCAATCCCTTTTGTTAATACTATTGAACCTTCTGAAAGCTCATTTCGTATTTTACTAGGAATTAAGAGTCTGCCTTTATCATCCAATGAGACACGATGTTCACCAGTAATCATCTCAATTTAACCACTTTCTCCTATTATTCCCCACATTTACCCACTATATTATTATCTTATCCCTTCTTTATCTAATGTCAACATTGTTTAAAACCGATAAATTCAATTTCAATTATTTAAAGGCATTTTTACTACACATATGTTTATAACGCTTCAATATTTGACTTTTAATTAATTACAAGGTATCAATAAATATGTTTTATGAAGAATTCTACCTAGTGTATCCAGAGGGTGATACTCAAGAAATACAACACACTTTAAGTTTTGGAGATCTTGTAGGATTGAATGGAAATTCAATTACGTTACCACTTACTACATCGAAACAAATAGTATACAGAGTAAGTAAAATCACAAGAAAAGAGTTGAAGGGTTCAAATACAATATATTATTTCTTGGAACAAATCATTGGTAGAGAGTTAGAATCTCTTAGCTACTAACTTTCTTGATCTAAAAATATTCTATAGTCAATTTTGGGAAAAAGATTATTCTTCTTTTCTAGTTTTGTCAGCCACTCAGTACTAACAGCATTTCTGCACATAGTGTCATAAATCTGATTAAAATTGAAGATATGTTCTTTAACCCTTTTTGTAGCATAAGGAACGGTCGTACCAGTCTTGATTATAAATGGCCAATCTGATGCTTGAGAAAGTAGAACCTCACGAGCTGCTTGATTCAATACTCTTTCTTTTCTACCTGTTACATCAGGAAAACGACCTGCCAATTCTTGCATTCTTTGTATTATTTTATGAGTATGGGGATAAATCCAATCATTTGAACCATCTAACCATACCTCAGCATACCCCTTATTACCCCAACTAGAAAAAGAAGGAGTAGCCACTTGAGGACTTGGATGGTTTTCTAAATATTCACTAGGTGTAGTCAATTCAAGATTATACGCCCCAGAGGCAATACCTCTAAAGACTTCCTCTAACCATAAAGGACCTTCAAACCACCAATGCCCAAAGAGTTCTGCATCAAAGGGACATACAATATTAGGAGCTTTATCCATTAAAGGTTCTAGTTTTGCAACTTGCTTACTTCTATTATATAGAAAATTATCTGCATGTTCCCTTACCTTCTCATATGCATCAATTGGTCTATAAGGTTGTTTATTGTCCGTTTTACCGGTTATAGCATAATACTTTAAACCAGTATTTACACGTATTTTCCCTTGTTCTATATACGGTTCAATATAATCTAAAGGCAAATCCCATCCGATATCTCTATAGAATTCTCTATAAGAAGGATCTCCTGGATACCCCTCTTCTGATGACCAGACAGCAGTGGTACTCTGTAAATCCCTAGCAAAGAATGATACACCATCAGGCGTTTTTATTGGAGCATAAACACCGTCAATAGGAGAATTATCAGCAAATATTAACCCATGAGCAGCAGCAAAAGTATAATCTATTCCTGAGTCTCGTAAATAACTTTCGACTCCTTGAAAATAACCACACTCTGGCAACCAGAAACCTTTAGGAGGTTTTCCAAATAGTAAAGAATGATGATCCAGCGCCACTTGAATTTGTGCACTTATATTTTTTTTATATTTTTTGTACAAAGGAAGAAACGCATGTGTAGCACTAGTGGTTATAATTTCAATAAAACCTAACTTCTGATAATAAATGAACCCTTTTAAAATCCGATTCTTGTATTTAAGAAAATCCTTTTTATTAGATTCAAATAAATCTAAATACATTTTTGACAAAGTCAGAAATTGCTCATTACCCTTATTACGTTCAACCTCTTTCTGTGATAATTCAATCAAACTATCTAAATGAGTTAAGTATCGCTGCTGTAGTAATTCATCTTCTAACATGGATGATAAAGTAGGAGAAATCGACATTGTTAATTTAAACGGAATATTATCTCGTTCTAAACGTTCAAATACTCTCAATAATGGGAGATAAGTTTCATTAATAGCCTCAAATAACCATTTTTCTTCAAGAAATGAATCAAACTCTGGATGCCTTACAAAAGGTAAATGAGCATGTAGAACAAAAGTTAATGTTGCCTTATTCATAATTGAATCCTATCCCTTAGGTCGAAATGTTTGTACATCTGCAAAAGATATAATGCGTTGTGGTATTCTCCTACCATCTGGACCTTCACCAAAAGATGAGATCCCAAATGAAGAGACACTTGATGAATACAAACCTGATAATTTAAGTATTTTTTTTATCTTGTTCAGATCTTCACCCTCTTCACTTTTAAAAGTGTCTTTGGGACTAAAAAGAACATCTGAACGTAATATTAATTTTTCGCTTTCTTCAAATCTAATTTTCAAATCCAAACAATAAAACATTTCTGCATGAGGTAAATTTATATAACGACTAGTATCTTTTAAGCTAAGGGGGATGTCATAGTAATCGATTATATTACTCGAATTATAGATTTCAGAGTTCAACTCATAGACTCTAAAAAACAATTCTTCGAAATCTGATGATTTTTGATACTCATCTAATTCCTTAGGAGAAATGTTCCAAAAGGCAAAAGCCCACGAAGGATCTCTTAACATAAAAGTAAGTTCTGTCTCATTATAATAAGCAGGAAGTTCAAACTGACTTACATCTTCAAAGTCTATCTCTTCATCCCTGAATATATCATATTTCTTCTTTTCAATAGAAATTATTGAGTTGTTATCAGAATTTCTGTCACTCTTGTCGTCTTCCATTATTTCTAACAAAAGAGAAATCAGTTCTGAACGACTTAGATCGTCAAAATCAGGAATGCTATATTTTTCAGCTACAAGATGAAGTTCATCAACAGAAAGTGTTTGTAGCCTCTCTTCAGTCATGCACCCCTCCTCATGCTAAACACATTGGCTTATCTTATGGAAATTATTACCATAATGTCAAGCACTAGACAGGAATGGCCAATACCATTATCACATCACCAAAACCTACTCTTTTTGAAAGGGGATCTAAGATTTTTTTTAAAAACTTAGGCCCAACACCTTTAGCTAAACCACCCCAAGTTCGTACTTTAATTATCTTAAAGCCTGTAGATTTCAGTAATTTAACTAGAGTTTTTTCACTATATAGATATACGTGATCAGCAATAGCTGATCTCCAGTCCTTTTTAAAAAGTCTTGCTTGTAAACTGTTATAGTTGGGTGTAGTAATGGCAACATAACCATCCTTACTACATACTCTTCTAATACTATTCATAAATTTTATTGGATCGGGAATATGCTCAATAACATGACTAAAATGAATAAAATCAAATTCACCATCCTTAAAGGGGGCCTGCTCAATTGTCCCATGAAAAATATCCACACCTCTTACTTTTCTACCATAGTCAACAGCTGGTTGACAAACTTCTACTCCCTTTACTATCCAACCTTCTTTCTTTTTAGATTCTAACAATTTGCCCGTAGCACACCCAACATCTAAAAACTTACTATTATTTTTGTTCCACGTCTCTGTAAGTTTATAGAAATCAATATCATTAAGCCCTAGTTCCATTAATTTATAAAAAGCTTCTTCATTCTCTATTTCATAATCAAAATATTCATCGGAATATCTATCTATTAGAGCTTGAGGAACTGGCTGTGGATTTTGTAACAAGACACCGCAGTCTTTACACTTTTTAAATATAAATCCTTCACAGACCCAATGTTGTTTAAAACTCGAGGAACCACAAATATGACAATTAATTAATTTTTTCTCCTCAACGCCAGGAGTCGTGCTATAGGTTTTCATGTTATCAATATCGAACTTTAAATGGAAATACCTGAGTTAAAGTGTTAGAAAAATAGTCTTTTACAATTATTTCTAATTCATTTTCACCAGGACTTAAATATTCCCTACCTAGTATTATTAATCCATTCTCATCAAAAAGATCTACAACTGAAGGCATATTATTTTGGTCAAGCACTACTTCACCATCTTTAGATACTAATCCCGAAAAAGTTATATCACTTAAAACACTACCATTTAGATAAGCTGTTATTTTATATGGAAGTAAGTGGACACGAGTACCGGGAGTGAGATCCCAAGTACTAAGCTTTATTATTTTATACCCGTCTGAAAGGATACCGTTTCTAGTCAATTTAGAAGACTTGTTTTGATCCTCGATTAATACATAATTTAAAACCGGTTTGATATTATCAGCACTACTAGGCAGAAGTAAAAGAGGTTGAATGACTTTTCCTAACTCAATATCTATCAAGGATAGATATAAACCTGAATCGTTAGATTGAACATATCCAATAACATCTCCTGAGAAGACATTTTCGTCCAAAAAGGGACTCTTTTCAAAATTACCATAGATAGATCTATATCCATTACTGTGCTCTATAATTACCATATTTCCAAGAGGTTTAGGCAATGAAGAGGAAAAGGGAAGTTCACTATTTGTGTATATAACTTTCCCATTCTCAATGGCATGGACCATTCCGGTTCCACTAAAATATATTCCTTTACTGAATTGACCATTTTGGGGTGAAGCAAATTGACTTACGATTACTGGATTCTCTAAAGGCCAATCAAAGCTATATATATTTTGTGTGATCAAAATAACAATTAAGAAAATTACTCGCCTAATAATATCATTCTCCCTATAGACTCATCACTTCCCCAATATTGGATATCATTTATATCATCATAGAAAAAGCCTTCTATTTTTTGCTTCAGGGAACCTAGTTTTTTAAACTGCTTCGTATAATAACTTAATTCTATACTGTTATTATCATTATATGATAGTACTTCAAATAGACTCTTTTTATGATTATATCTAACATCTTTAATATTACCATTGAACGGCAATTCAGAAATCTCAAAATTATTCATATCAATAACTAATATATAATCATTTTGTTCTACAAAACCCCAGTCACTATGTCTTGATATCTTGGTAAAAACCTCTCTATTAAATGTAGAATCCAAGTCTTCATGATAGACCGGTCGATATTCTGATTTTCGTTTCTCCAGTATTATTAATCTTTGAGGATTAAGTCCAGAAATTATAATGACACGATTTTTATTTAAAGAGAAGTCAGCCCCTAACAAAATGGGAATGCTACTACCTCCAGGAGCATATGATAGAAGAGGCTTTCTATCTACATCACTATTGATGATTAATGTACCATTTGCTAATCCAAGTAAATACCCGCTAGTCGTACTTTTTATAAATGTGATTATGGAATTAAAATCACTTTCCCAGATTAAAGAACCTTCATCACTAAATTTCGCGAGGCTAGTCCCTTCCGAATTAATCGCCAATATCTCATCTCTTAGAATAAATGGCCAATACCCCTTTTGGATATTAATGGTATGTTCTTTTTTTAAACCATACAATATAGGTGGATCATTCAAATTATCATAATTGAAATAACCTTCGTCTGAAATGGAAGAATTAAATAAGCGTGTCTGACTTTGTAATAAAGAACCATTAGTATCATAATACCCGATTTTTGAGTTCGACCTAAATGGAACCACTGAAGAAGTGCCCGCATTTAAATCACTTTTTATTCCAGAAAAAAATAGAAAGTGATTTAAATTTTGAGGAAAAACCAGAACATACACAATGAATAAAACACAATAAAATATAAATTTCATAGGATGTACTTTTCTTTTGCTCTTTGACATCTTCCGTCCCACTTCGTTATTTGTTAGTATGGTATACCAAGCACATATAGGTGTCAACGACAAGATGGAGGACCATATTGACAGACAAGGATCTTTGGATTAAAGCAGATGAAATTGCAAATAACTCTTATTCTCCTTACAGTAGATTTAGAGTTGGAGCAGTTTTAGTAACAACAAAAGGTATTTATGTGGGCACAAATGTGGAAAATCGATCATTTGGTCTAACTATTTGTGCGGAAAGAACTGCAATCACACAGGCGATTACTCAAGGGGATTTAAATTGGAAAGCCCTATACCTAACCTGTATAGACGCGGAAGAACCAGTGCCTCCTTGTGGAGCTTGTCGTCAGGTTATCAGTGAATTTACAAAACATGATTTCCCAGTTTTTTATAAAGACGGAAATAACAATATTGTAGAAACAACAATTGCAGAATTATATCCACAAGATTCCTTACACAACCTTCATAAACACTTTTAACTTACTGGGATCTTTTTTCTTGTGCTTTACGATCTGCTTCCATTTTTTGAGACCAAATATCTACTCTGCGTTTAAATTCGTCGACATCTTTTGGTCGTCTTAAAATGCTGGAAAGCCTTCTTAAAGCTTCCAGATATTTAATTGCCGTTTTAAAGTCATCAATACGATGGGTACTCATTTCATATTTTTCACGATATCTGTCCGCAGAATGCACCATCCATTGTCGAGCTAAGTTAAGGTGTTGAACAACAATTTGGTAGTCATCATATCTAGGATCTAATTTGGCAGGTAATTTTCGTAAATCAAGTAAATTTTTAATAACAGTAGCAAAACGTCCTTCTAATTCAACAAAAGACCATCTCCATTTTGAATTATCACCATAGGCATCTATAACAGATTCTATCGCAAAACCTATTTTTGAAACTAATTTCAATCTTTCTCTATCACTCACAGATTCAATCTTTATCAAATTTTCTTCATAATCACCAAAAGGAGCATCTATATAGTTGGTCACAACCTGTTCAAGATATATAATTGCTTTGTAACAAGCTTTGCGTGCATTATTCATAAATGCATCATTCTTGACACCTAGTAAGGAAACACTCAAACTGTCCAAAATCAGATAATAGGATACTAGATTTAGACTTTCATCAGCCAAGGTTAGTTTTCTAAACTCCAAACCTTCCTCTTCTGATGACATATTCAAAAGCAAAGTCTCTCTTTGAAGAATATCTTCTATTTCCTTCTTGTATGTTTTTATTTTATCAAAATACTTTTTCTTTGCTTCAGCGCTAACCTTCGCCACCCAAGTGCTCCTTGATGAGGGGTCTATTGACTATTCTCTAAAATTAGTTTTCTGGCATGATTAATAGCAGATTCATCATTCGATGTACCAGACAGCATTCGAGAAACCTCTTCTACTCTATCTTCGGCTACTAATTCACGAACCTTAGTATAAGTATGCCCTAACTTTACTTCTTTTTCTATTTTGATGTGTTTTTGTGCAAAACTAGCAATTGTCGCCAAGTGTGTAATACTAAATACTTGCTTGCTCTTAGACAGCTCCTTGAGATGTTTACCTAAGGCTAAAGCAACGGAGCCACCAATACCAGTATCGATTTCATCAAATATTAATGTACTAATATCATCTGAATCAGCTAATACAGACTTTAAAGCCAACATTACTCTACTCAATTCCCCCCCTGATGCCACTGACTTAAGCGATTTAAGAGGTTCTCCAATATTTGTTGAAATCATGAATTCAATAACATCATAACCAAGAGGACCACAAAGAGTCTTACCTGTTGTTCCCATTTTATTTGAAAACTCAATCTTGAACTCAACTTTCTCCATTCCCAATTGTTTTAAATTTGAAACTATCTGTAGCTCAAGTTCTGTTGCCGCCATTTTTCTTTTTTGACTTAATAAACGAGCTATCTTGCCTAATTCTTCTTCAGCTTCACTAATCTCTTGCTCTAGTTCAAGCTGTTGGTGTCTGCTATCTTTGTATTCAGTTGTATATTGTTTTGCCGTATTATAATTTTCCATCATCAAATCATAAGTAGGCCCATATTTTTTCAATATGCCATGAATGGAATTTATTCTTGACTCAACAAATTCCATACGCTCAGGACTAAAATCTAATCCTATGTTAATCGTCTTCAAATTCTCTAAAATGTCTTCTATTTCGTAATAAGAACTTTCGTATCTATTATATAGACTTTCGAATGTTTGATCGATATCTACTAATTTTGACATAAGCTGTCGAACAGTACTCAAACCAAACAAAGAATCACTTTTAGTAGTTGATATATCTGTTATATTTTTAACTGTTCTGTAAATATCCTCTCCACGCAGCAGGATAGACCTCTCCTGAGTTAACTCACGTTCTTCGTCCTGACCGATATCAGTTATTTCAACATCTTTTATAAGTCGTATCTGTTCTTCGTATTTTTTCTTATATTCATCCTGATTTTCAAGATAATCATTATATTTAGTTCTTAAGTCATTAACATTATGATAAGAAGCTGTTACTCTTTTAGCTAGATCGTCACATCCACCAAAACGGTCTAATAACTTTCTATGATTATCTTTATTAAATAGGGATTGATGACTATGCTGACTATGGACATCAATTATAAGACCAGTGAACTCCTGTAAGTCTTTTACTGTTACAGGTTCAGACTGAATATAAGAACTTCCACGACCAGAGTTTTTAATTACTCTTTTTATGATTACGTTATTGTCTTCACATTCGATGTCATGATCTCTCAACCACTGAATAGCAGCTTTATTACTATTAATAGTAAAGGTACCAATCACTGATGCAGATTCAGCACCAGTTCTTATTTTTTCCTGCTCACCTTTTTCGCCAAGAAGTAATCCTATAGCACCTATTAGGATAGACTTACCAGCTCCCGTCTCACCTGACAAAATATTAAAACCTTCATTAAAAGAGAGGTGCTGATTTTCTATTAACGCATAGTTTTTAATACTGATATCCACCAACATTACTACCCACCTAATTTGGTTCTTATTACTTCATAAAAAGAACGTTTATCTGACTTAACAATTATTGTCTTTTCAGAAGTCTTACTGAATACAACTTCATCCCCGGGTTCAAGAAAATATTCAACTTGACCATCTATTGTTAAACTAATCTTTGTACGTTGCTCCTTATCCAATGTAACTCTAATATTCTCATTACCAGGTATCACAATTGGCCGCTTTGTTAATGAATGAGGACAAATTGGTGTTACTAGTAATGCTTCAGCTTCTGGATAAATAAGAGGACCTCCAGCTGCCAAAGAATATCCAGTAGCACCTGTAGGCGTTGCTAATATCACCCCATCAGCACGATATTCACCTAAAGAAACGCCATTAACATCGATCTGGTATCTCACAATTTTGGAAGCCCCTGAAGATCCTATTACACCATCATTCAAGCCAACCAAATCAGTAATTTTTTTACCATTTCTATAAACCGTTGCTCTTATCATGATTCGTTTGCTAACATCAAGTTGACCGTTTTTATATGTCAAGAAAGCGTCTAACCATTCACTAGCACTTACTTCTGTAATAAAACCAATACTGCCCATATTTATCGGTAATATGGGTACTTCTAATTTATACAGCATCCGGGCACTAAAAAGAACTGTACCATCACCTCCCAAAACAAAAACAAAATCAATGGGATGATGACACACTACTTCAGAAGGATTATCCAGATATCCAAACAGCTGACAATCAATTTCAAGCTCATTCATCTTTGCTTTAATCTGTGTGGCTATATTGACCGTTCCACTTTTCATTTTGTTGAACACAACTAACACACGTTGAATTACCATATAATTAGACTACCATTCTTATGAAAATGCTTCAATCAAGGAAGTGAGCTTAATATTTTAGATTCAATTTCAATCTGTTCTTTTTTCATTGAGGAGTATAAGGGAAAAATTAGGGTCCGTAGAATTAAATCGTAGGCATTGGGGCACGCTTCTTTGCTATTCTCGAGACGTTCAATGGATGTATTTGTAAAAGCTAATTCAGTGGCAATATTATTTTTTCGCGTATACTTTAATATTTCACTTACTGATGTTTGACATAAGCAGGTAATCGTCGTATTTGGAGCTACTTCACTTGCATTGGGATAAAAAACTTTATGGTGACCTCTATTTTGTGAATTAAACAGGTAATTATAGATATTTCTAAGATTCTCATAAATATCTAATCTATCTTTAAACTGAGATATTACCATCGAACAAGATACATCTGACATATACATATCCTTTCCGATTGTACTAGAAACGTCTTTAGCCCTAGTTATAATATTTTTATTCCTAAAGAAAACGCCAGATCCTCCAGGAGAAGCAATAACATCATTTTCGTCAAAACGTTTGATTACTATATCACCCAGCACTAGAGGATCCTTATCCAGTACATCAGGAAAAATATGAGTAAAATCTTCAATTATTATAAAATTACCATCAATTTCTAGGTCGCTATATCTCCATCCAAGAATATTATCTATAACAATAACCTTGGTTTTATCATTAACGAATTTCTTTATATTTTCTTGGCTCATTAAGGGATTATTATCGTTTACATCTATTACAACTGGTTTACAACCCAGTTTTGTAATGATATCAAAATAATAAATATTCGAAAAAGCTGATATTATTATTTCATCATCAGGATCTAGTTTAATAATTTCAAAAACAAATTCTATAGACCTTTTATACTCTCTCAGTAGTATACCATGATTGGAATCAAGGTATTTATTATATAAAGATAGCAACTCTTCGTAATCTTTATTAGAGCCTAAGCGATCTTCCACAAGACAAGAAAGAACAGCATCTATTTCTTTTCTCCGTATAAGAGGTTTGCGAACAATCTGTGTCATATAGTATTAGTTACCGAGACTTAACCATACTTAGTTGCTGTAGTTCCTTTGAATCAAACAACCGCAAAATGTCAAGAATGATCAAATATCCTTCTTCTTGATGTACGACTCCCTGTATATACTCAGCACCAATTCCGGATATCATTTGAGGCGGTGGTTGTACCGATTTTGTATCTATGGTCACTACACTTAAGATTTTATCAATTATTATACCAATTTTAGTATTATTAATATTGATAATAATAGACCCACTCAATAATTCATCATCTTCACTTAACTCAGCTTTTTTAATATGAAACCTACGATGTAAATTAATAATGGGTACGATATCACCACGTAAATTGAAAATTCCTTCAACATATGTTGGAGCATTTGGTATTGGTCTAATATGTTCAACACGATATATTTCATCTACATCCATTATATCGATACCATAATGTTCGGCACCTAATTGAAAAGTAACCATTTGCTTTTGGTTTTCATTTTCTATCATCAAAAACTCCTACATATCACGTCTATTAGGATAAAGGACAGAGTTAACTTATGCAACCAGTTTATTATTGAAAATTAACGAGACAGGTTTATAAAAAAAGAAAGTCTGGCGACGACCTACTCTCCCACCTTGCGGCAGTACCATCGGCGATGAAGGGCTTAACTTCCGTGTTCGGAATGGGAACGGGTGGATCCCCTTCTCTATGGTCACCAGACAATAATATTCTTCAAAACAAGATACTAAGTCAATGAAATAGTATCCTCTTTAAAAGTTCTCTTTTAAGACATGTTTTTTAAGGGATAACAAATAATATGGTCAAGCCTCACGACAAATTAGTACTGGTATGCTAAACATGTTACCATGCGTATACACCCAGCCTATCAACCTGATATTCTCTCAGGTGTCTTTAGGAATCTTTAAG